>JAJQFC010000013.1 GCA_021201355.1 Planctomycetaceae bacterium
GGTTTAGCGGCCGAAGCAATGGCGGCGACAACGGCGGGGGACGTTATTCATGGTGACGGCGGCGACGTGACCACTTCGGTCGTCCAGGAGTACGCTGTCAAAGACCTGGCCGAAAAAACCGGCGGATCGGTCTCGGAATTCAGGATGGTGCTGCGGGATTCCTCGCACAGCCAGTTTATTCCGGCAACCGCCAAGGCGGCCCAGTCGACCTCGTACGACACAACCTCCCAAAACACTATTGAAACGCTCTTCGCCGGCGGCAACGGCAGTGCCGGTGAAGTCATAGCGGGCTTGAATGTCCTGAACGGCGTCGCCGCCATTCCGGGCGTCGAGGCCGCCTATAACGTCGTCAACGCCATCGCCGGCAATGGCGGCGTCCTGCAGACGCGGAACGAGGTCATTATGGCCGAGCGCCGGAGCATGGTCGAACGGTTCGGCAGCGATGCCAGCCTCGCCGCCGATGCGATGAACAGCAACCTCATGAACCGCTTCTGGTTCTCGCCGTTCCACACCAAACAGAAGGGCGAACGGAACGGCGTCAACGAAGCCTACGACTTCAAGGCGACCGGCGTGTCCCTCGGCTACGACCGGAGCTTCGGCTGCTTCACCATGGGCGGCGCCTTCACCTACAGCCGTGGCGACTACGACGTCAAGGGCGTCAACGACGACAACACGATCGACACCTACGGCTTCTCCCTCTACGGTCAGTTCTACAACCCGGCGAACGGCGTCTTCGCCACCGTGACCGGCGGCTACGCCTACCACGACAACGAGTACAACCGCTATATCGCCGCCAGCGTCAACCTCTGGCAGCGGGGCGAAAACCACACGAACAGCTGGTACTTCGGCGGCAATGTCGGGAAGGACTTCGCCTTCGACTCCGGGTCGCCGACCAAGTTCATCCTCACCCCGACCGTCGGCCTCTACTGGGCGGACAACAAGGGTTCCGAGTACACGGCAAACGGCGCTGTCAACCAGGTCATCGGCACCATGAAACAGAAGTCGTTCCAGTTGCCGGTCGACGTCGCCGCGCGGGTGGTGCATGAACTGAACGACTGCTCCAGCGTCACCGTGAAGGTCGCCGGCGGCTATTCGTACAACTTCAAGAACGACGGCGCCGAAGGCACTGTCCGCTACAACCACACCGGTTCCGACACCTTCGGCGTCTACGGCGCCGCCCCCGGCCGCCACGGCTGGAATATCGGCGCCGGCGTCAAGTATCAGTACAAGAACATGGACCTCGGCGTCGACTACCGCTACGACGGCCGGAAGAAGTTCGACGGCCACCGCGTCTCGGCCACCGTCGGCGTCAACTTCTAACAATCCATGTGACACCGCTCCTGTTCGAGCCCCCGTCGAATGCGAATTCGTGGGGGCTCGTTTTCTGGATCGTCGGCAGTGCGGCCGTCCGGCCGGGCTTGGGCCGGATCCTGCGAGGACAGTAGATTTCATGCCGGAAAGCCGTCAAGAAATGAAACACCGCTGGCTTGTTTGGGTCGCCTGCCTTGCCGTCGGCGTCGGCTGCGTTTACGGATCCTTCCGGCTGTACCGGTCGGTGTCGGCGCAGCCGCTCACCCTTCGCGTGGTGCCGCGAACCATCCTGAAACAGCGAACAATGCTGGTGCGCCTGACCAATACCGGCCGGGAAAACCTGGTGGTGAATGTCGGCCGGATGGGCTATTTCCTCGCCGTTCTCGACAATGGGGTCCGTGAAGCGGTTGTCCAGATCCAGAGCGACGGGCGGGGCGCCGACGCCCGGCGGGACGGCCGCGTCCTCCGGCCCGGCGACTCGTTCGACATCGACGATATTTTTCCGGACGTCCAAAAACTCCCGGTCGGCCGGGTGACGTTGCGGGCCGTATACGCGGCCGAGGACGGCGGTGACGGGTCGTCCGGATTCTGGCGCGGCGTGGTGCATTCGCCGCCGTTGACTTTTGACGTAAAGCGGAACTGACCAGTTGTCGACCATAAAACAGGCGGCGTTGGCCGTGGCCAATGCCCGACTCCTTCCCCTGGCGTGTTATCTTCTCCTTCCGGCCCTGGCGGTGCACGTCGCCATGGTGCCGGTGGCGCCCGACGCGACACCGCTCTACCCGGCCGGGTCGGTCGGCGATATCCGTTCCTGGTGGAAATCGGTCCTTCTCGTCGGCATTGCCGCCTGGATGATCCTGTTTACCGTGGCGCGACTCCTGACGGGATGGCGTCCGAAACACCGGGCCTGGGGCGTCGGCGTGGCGGCGGCGGCGCTGGCGGTGTTTGTCTCGACATGGCTGTCGCCGTATCCCGAGACTGCGCTCATCGGATACACAACCCTGTACGAAGGGGCGTTCGCCCTCTGGGCGTACCTGGTCGGCGCCTGGTTCACTGCCGAAATGGCGGACACGGACCGGGCGCGACGCGTGCTTCTCCGCCTTCTCGGCGGTCTCACCCTGTTCGAAGCGGCGCACGGCATCGCCGAGGCGTGCGGCTGGCACCTGTGGCAGACCGATTTCGGCCGCCGGCTCATGGGAGCGGGCGACCAGACCGTCACCTACCAGTTCGCCGAATCGCGCCTCGCCTACGGGACGGTGTTCCAGCCGAACCACTACGGCATGTTTATGGCGATGCTGGGCGCGTTGTCCCTGGGCATGCTTTTTCAGGAATCGCGGCGGGGCTGGCGGTTTTTTTGGGGAATCGCCTATGGCGGCGCCGTGGTGGCGACCGTGTGCAGCCAGTCCCGCGCCGGGATTCTTACCCTGGCGGCGGTTTCGCTGGCGTACGCGCTGTGCCGCACCGTCCGCTCCCGGTCCCGGGGAGGAACGCCGCGCCAGTCCCTTCGGGGGCTGTCGTGGGGCGTGCTTGTCGTCGTCGGCGTTCCGCTGGTCCTTCTCACCCTTTCGGGACCGCGCCGGGCGATGGTACGGGTTGTCGAACGCCTCGCCGGCCGGACTGCGTCCGGCGATCCGGTCGCGGTATGGGCGGTCGGGGTGGAGGACGGCCGGATACGTATCCGCTTGGCCGACACCGTCGTCACGGTTGGAAAAGACCGGGAAGGGACGTGGCGGGCCGAGGCGGCGGAAGGCAGTGAAAGCCTGCCTGTCTCCGCCACCTCGGATAAAGGCGTCACCTATACCGTCCCCGGTTTGGAAGACGGTTTCCTCAGTGAAAACGAAAACGGAATGGTCACGCTGACGGTTCCCGGCGCGACGCTCCGTTTTTATTCCCTCGGCCAAAGGCTGTGGGCGGTGGACCGGGCAAGCGGCCGCCTGACCGAACATGTCGCGTTGTCCCGGTACGAGCCGTCCGGGCGCGAGGGGCTGTTTTCGTACCGTGGGTATATCTGGGCGCGGGCGCTGGAGACGTTTGCCGAACGGCCGTGGTTCGGACACGGACCGGGAACGCTGGCCCTCGCCTTCCCGAACGACGACCTCCTGAACAAGGAACGGTTTTCGTTCGGCCAGAACGAGGACAAGGGCCACGGCGTATGGGCGACATTTCTGGTGGAAACGGGCCTTGTCGGCTTCCTGTTCATGCTGCTTCCCGTCGTCCTGGCCGTCCGCCGCGCCGTCCGGAGCCGGAATGAATTGCGGGCGCCCGTCCTTCTCGGCATAATTGCCTATTGCATCTGCGCCCTGACGAACGACTCGACGGTCGGAGTAACCCCGATATTCTCCGCCCTGGTCGGACTGCTTGTCGCTACGACGTGGACGGATTCGTCACAAACGGTGAGGACTGGACTATAACCTTAAATGCGCTTCTGGCGCGCGGAATATCGTGTGGAATTAAAAAAGAACCTGGCGAAACATCGGCTATCCGTCTTCATGTCCGTGTTGTGGGCGGGAGGGGGATTCCTGATTTTTTCGCTCGTCATCACGCCCCTCCTGTTTCCGCCGGTGGTCGACATGTGGCACGGCCGCCGGATGGATCTTTTCATCCTCTACGGCGGGCTGTTCTGCGCCCTTTTCGGCGTGGCGCTGTTCATGGTGTCGGCGCGGCGCTTCCCCTATGCCAACCGCTATGAACTGGTCTTCTCCCTGACCCTGACGGCGAACGCCGTCCTCGTGGTCCTGCTGGCCCTCGGCCGGCAGTATTATTCCGGGAAGGTGATAGCCGCCTTTACCGTGTTCCAATTGTTTTGGCTCGGGCTCGAAATGTTTTACCGGGTGCATTTCGTCGCCTACCGCTTCGCCGTCTTCCCGGCCCGGATTACCCTGACGCCGGAGGACTTCCCAGAATATAAGGTCAGCTTCGCCTACTCGGAACCGGAGATGAACGAGCGTGCCTTCGACGCCGTCATCGTCGAGGACGAAACGACGCTCGACCGGGACTGGACCAAGCGCCTCGCCAGTTGCCGGGCGGCGAAGATTCCGGTCGTTCCCCTCACCGTCTTTCTGGAAAACTCGTGGGGCCGGATTCCCCTGGAAATCTTGAACGGCGAACCGGACATCAGCACCGCCTATTCGAGCCGCTACCTCATTGTCAAAAAAATCATCGACAAGATCCTTGCCGCCATCGGCATTGTCCTCACCCTGCCGCTCATGGGCGTCCTGGCCGTGCTGGTCCGGTTGACGTCCGGCAGTCCGATAATGTACAAACAACGGCGCTGCGGCCTTGGCGACCGGGTGTTTGTCATCTACAAATTCCGCACCATGGAAAAGAGCCGGGGCGAGGCGGCCAGGGTTACCCGTTTCGGCGCCATAATGCGCCGCTACCACCTGGACGAACTGCCGCAACTGTTCAACGTCCTGAAGGGCGACCTGGCCCTGGTCGGACCGAGACCGGAGACGCCGGAACTGTCGGAGATTTACCGGCGGAACATCCCGTACTACGGCCTCCGGACCCGGGTGGAGCAGGGGGTGGTCGGCTGGGCGCTTATCCATCAGGGCAACGTCGCCGGCATCGAGGACACGGCGGTGAAATTGTCCTACGATATATATTACCTGAAACATGCGTCGCTGTTTCTCGATCTGTATATAATGCTCAAGTCTGTCTGGATTGTCCTGTTCGGCGTGGAGAAGTTGAAAACGCCGAATTGCCTCGGCGTGTTCCGGTCCAAATGACGGCGCGGCCGTCCTGGATGCGCGGGCAGCCATGACCTTTTTTTAACCCAGTGAAACGAATTTTTCCCGGAGGGGTTGCCATGAAAATCGTCGTTGCGCCGAATGCGTTCAAGGACAGCATGACGACGGCGCAGGCCTGTCAGGCCATCGAAGAAGGTATTCGCCGCGTGGCGCCGGCGGCGGAGACGGTGTGCGTCCATGTCGCCGACGGCGGCGACGGGCTCCATGACGTGTTCCTCCAGACCTTCGCGGGCGAGGTGGTGCGCCGGACAGTGACGGGACCGCTCCTCGACCCGGTTGAGGCGGAGTATTTCTATATGCCGGACACGCGCACCGCCGTTGTCGAAATGGCCCGCGCCAGCGGCATCGCCCTCTTAAAAACGGAACAGCGGAACGCCCGGACGACGACGACCCGCGGCACCGGCGAACTGGCCCTGGCGGCCATCGAGGCCGGGGCGGAAAAGATTCTCGTCGGCCTCGGCGGCAGCGCTACGAACGACGGCGGCATGGGCTTCGCCGAGGCGCTCGGCGTCCGCTTTCTCGACGCGGTCGGACAGCCTGTCCGTCCCGTCGGCGACGACCTTGGAAAGGTGGCGACGATTGACACGTCCGGCCTCAAGTTCGACCCGGCGAAAATTACCTGGGAAGGCGTCTGCGACGTCGACAACCCGCTCACGGGCGAACGCGGCGCGGCGGCGGTGTTCGGTCCGCAAAAAGGGGCCAATCCCGACGACGTCGCCTTTCTCGACGCCGGGCTGGCCAACCTGGCCAAACGTTATACCGAGGCGACGGGGAAGGACTGCGCGACCGTGCCGGGCGCCGGCGCGGCGGGCGGCCTCGGTTTCGGCCTAATGGCGTTCGTCAACGCCGAACTCCGGGCCGGGGTGGACGTGGTTCTCGACATGGTCGGTATCGACACGGCGCTGGACGGAGCCGATCTCGCCATTACCGCCGAGGGACGGATCGACTTCCAGACCGCCTTCGGCAAGGGTCCGGCCGGGGTCGGCGCTCGCGCCAAAAAGCACGGCGTGCCGTGTATCGCCTTCGCCGGCGGGCTTCTCGGTGATTTTTCCAATCTCCACGACATCGGCATCGACGCCTGTTTTTCCCTCTGTCCCGGGCTGATGAGTCTGGAAGAGGCGATTCGGGACGGGGCGAAACTCCTTACAAACGCCACGGAACAGGCGTTCCGCGCGTTTCTGGCCGGAAAGAGGTGAGTGGAGCATCAGGAACGCGAGCGGAATCGTCGTCGGGAAAAAAGCCGTGCCGTCGGGCGCGGCTTTTTTCATGGGACGGATCAGTCCTTTTTCAGAAGTTCCGTAAACGCATTCAACCCTTTGAACAGCGCCGCCAGTTCCTTCTGGTCGAGGGAATGGCGCAGGCTTTTCAGTGTTTTAATCGTATCGAGAATGTCGTACCGTTTGTGAGCCTCGGAAACCCGTCTGCCCTTTTCGGTCGGGTGGAGGTGGAAGACCTTGGCGTCCTGTTTCGAATTGACCCGGGTGACGAGGTCTTTCTGGATTAATTTGCGGATGGTCTGGCTGGTGGCGCTCACCGACCGGTACCAGCGGGCGGCCAGACTCGTGACGGTCGAGTCCGGGTAGTCGCAGATATCGGTGAGAAGATGCGCCTCGAGCATGGTGAGGGATTCGTCGGTGCAGTAGTCCTGGCGGGCGTTGATGTAGTCGTTGTATTTCAGGACGAACCGGTACAACACCGTCATCATTTCGTTGGACAAGGTGAAGAATTCGTCCGCCTCCTCCGCCGACATGGAATCCACGTCGATATGATCGGCTTTCAGTAACGCCGCCACCTTGTGCACCAGTGTCCGCATCGCCAGTCCTCGAGAAATTGTACCGCCCGCCCCGCCGTTGGGCCGCATCGGGATACGCGCCGCCGCCCGGCGCCGCATCCATCTTAAAAGTGAAAAATGATTTGACAACCGGAAAATGTCGGGTACTTTATTATTAAGAGCCTTAACTATCAAACCTTTTAATATGACACTTTTTCTTCACCCGTGAACAACCGCCGCCGTCACCGAAGGTCCACGATATCCGTCGCGTCGAGAATTCACAGCATGGCGTCCCGGCCTGTCCGTATACTCCGGTGCATGCGGTTTTTGTATGGCGCCCGGGCTGGCCGGACCGTATTCCTCCGCCCTTCGCCATGTCGTCGCGCGGCCGGCCAGCCGGTCCGCCCAGCACCGGGAGAAAACACCCATGTACGACTTTACCGCCACAATCGATAGGACACGTCTTGGATCGTCCAAATGGCAGGGCATGCGGGAATTGAATCCGGACGTGCCGGACGGCATAGTCCCGTTTTCCGTCGCCGATATGGAGCTTCGCGAGCCGCCGGAAATCATCCAGGGTCTCAAGGACTATCTGGACAACGTCGTCCTCGGCTACGCCGTCGCCACGCCGGAGTATGACGCGGCGGTCTGCGGCTGGATGAAAAAGCGCCACGGCTGGGACATCCGGCCGGAATGGATTGTCGAATGTAACGGCGTCGTCCCGGCCTTGTTCACGGCGGTCAACGCCTTTACCGAGCCCGGCGACGGCGTCATCCTCCTGACGCCGGTGTACTATCCGTTTTTCATGGCCGTGGAAAAGAACGGCCGGACCATCGTGACCTGCGACATGGTCGTCCGGGACGGGCGCTACCGCATCGATTTCGTCGAGCTGGAGAAAAAGGCGGCCGATCCGAAAAACACCCTCCTCATTTTCTGCAATCCCCACAATCCGGTCGGTCGGGTCTGGGAACGGGACGAAATAGAGCGACTCGGCACGATCTGCCTGCGACACGGCGTCCAGGTCGTGTCGGACGAAATCCATTTCGACCTTGTCATGCCCGGGCACAAGCACGTCGTCTATTCGACAATCTCCCCGGAATTCGCCGACAACGCCGTTGTCTGCACCGCGCCCAGCAAGACTTTCAACCTGGCCGGCATGCAGACGTCCAACATCATTATTCAGAATCCGGAACTCCGCCGCCGCTTCTGCCACGAACTCGGAAAAACCGGTTTCTTCAGTTGCAACGTCCTCGGTTACAAGGCCTGCGAAATCGCCTACAGCCGTTGCGAACCGTGGCTCGACGAACTCCTCGTCCTCCTGGACGCGAACCGCCGGGCGGTCGAGGATTTCATGAAAACCCATATTCCGAAAATCATCGTTTATCCCCTCGAAGGCACCTATCTTCAATGGTGGGACTGCCGCGCCCTCGGCCTCGACCATAAGGAGCTCGAATCGTTTATGATTCGGGACGCCCTCCTGTTCCTGGATGAAGGCTATATTTTCGGCGCCGCCGGCCGGGGGTTCGAGCGGATAAACCTTGCCTGCCCGACCGCGACTCTGATCGAGGCTTTGGAACGACTGCGGACCGCCCTCGGGAAAAAAGGCCTGGCCTGACAGGCGCCGCAACCGCAGCGCAAACAAACGTGCCCCGAACTTCCTCCACCGCACGACCTGCCAAAGGAGAACAACCGTGTCTACAGACAATCCGAAAGCGGTTTCCACCCGTGATTTGAAGCGCGTCTTGGGGTTCAAGGAGTTGATGAGCACGTCGGTTGGGCAGATTATCGGCGCCGGCATCATGTCCCTCATGGGCATCGCCATCGGCATGACCGGCCGGTCGGTGCCGGTGGCGTTCCTGATAGCCGCCTTCTTTTCCGTCATCAGCATCATTCCCCTCGTCATCATCGCCGGAACGGTGCGGATGCGCGGCGGGCAGTACACGATGACGGCGCTGCTGGCCGGCAAACGTTTCGCCGGCGTCTTCATTATTCTCTTCATCGCCATGAACGTCGGCATATCCATGTACGCCCTCTCGTTCGCCGACTACTTCCTCGCCCTCTTCCTGCCGTCAGTCGGGAGAAAAACGGTTGCCATCGCCATCCTGATCATTTTCTACCTTATCAATATGTTCGGCGTCGACAAGATGGCCAAGGCGCAGAACCTCATCGTCGTCGTGATGGTTGTCGCCCTCGGCCTTCTCGCCGTCTTCGGCATCGGCAAGGTGGACCCGGACTACCTGTCCGGCAATCTCCTGCCGAACGGGTACAAGGGCCTGTTCAGCGCCGCCGCCCTCCTCACCTTCGCCACCGGCGGCGCCTTCCTTATCGTCAACCTCAGTGCCGAGGCGAAAAACCCGACCCGGGACATTCCGCTGACGATTGTCGTCTCCACCCTCGGCGTCGCCGTCCTCTACGGCTTTATCGCCGTGGTGGCGGCGGGCGTGCTGCCGGTGGAAACGGTGGCATTTAAGCCGCTGTCCCTTGTAGCCGAAGCGGTGTTCCCGCCGTACCTGTACGTCTTCTTCATGGTCTGCGGCGCCATGTTCGCCCTCATATCCACCCTGAACGCCCAATTGGCCTGGGCCACCAAACTCATTCTCCAGGCCTGCGTCGACGGCTGGTTTCCGCAGTGACTCGCCTACCTGCACCCGAAGTACAAGACGCCCATGTTCCTCCTCACCCTGTTCTTCCTTGTCGGCGCCATTCCGGTCCTGACCGGTCTGGACATCGGCGCCCTCGGCACCATCGCCGTCATCTTTACCCAGATCGTGTTCATCATCGTCAACGTCGCCCTGTATCGCCTTCCGAAAATTCTTCCGGACGAATGGGCCAGGTCGAAGTTCCGCGTGTCGACCGGCTGGATGTGGCTGTTCATCGTGGTATCGGTCGCCGGCGGCATTCTCCAGATATGGCTGATGGCGTCGGACCTCGATGCCGGACTCCTCCTCGGCATGGCCGCCCTTCTCGTTTTCTCCCTTGTCTTCTCGCTCTGGCGCTACAGCACCGGCAAGGTCGATATGGAAATCAGTTACGAAGCGAACTAAGAGTCCCCGGAACCATCGCCCGGTATCACGTTTCCGTTACAAACAGCATATTCCCCGGCGGCGCCGTCGGAACACTCATGCCGGCGAAGAGAGGTGGCCTTCGCCCGTGGAGAAAAGCGGCGCCGCCGGGGCTTTTCCACACACACATCCGGACGAAATGCCTACCGGTTGGACGGGGAACGTCGCGTGGCAGTGAACAATCGTCCGCACTCATGGTTACAAACCACCCGGAAACAGAAGAACGCATCCGGGCGACCTCATTTCCGTGAAGAAATCCGTTTCGTTTTATCGATTTAGTGGTATACTTTCCTAAGACAAATTGCCCTGGCCCCTGTCGGGTCAGCCCCTTGCACAGCCATCCGGCCGACGGATGGCTTTCTCGATTGGAGAACTCCCATGCGTTGGTCCATGTCCCGGAAGTTATACCTTATTTTTTCCATTATGCTGGTACTGGCTGTCGCCATCGGTGGTCTCGGCCTTTACGGCGTCAACCGCTTGGCCGGCGCCATGACCCAGCTCGGCCAGCAGGCCCGGCGCACCGTCAGCCTGAACGTGATGGAACGATTGACCCTCGAACGCTGGAACCTGACGAACGTCATCATCCAGTCGCTGGATGAAAGCGCCATGCGGACGATGATAGACACCGATCTTAAACGCTTCGACGACCTCATGCAGGCCGAACTCGCCACGTACTATGATAACTTCCCGAAACCGGTGACGCCGGCCCGCGAGGCCAATGTCCAGAAGGTTCGGGATCTCTACGCCGCCTACGCCACGGTCACCCGGGAAATAGCCGAGCTGTCATACGAAAATTCCAACGCCAAAGCGGCCCGCCAGAACAACCGGGAACAGGCCTTCTGGGACGAGGTCGATCACGACGTCGAGATGCTCGCCCGTTTCTGTAACGGTCCCGACGTCAGGAAATTTAACATCAATGCCAATAAAACCCGGAACGACCTCCTCCGCTTCCGCATGCTGGTCCGCGACTATATCCCGGAAACCGATCCGGCCCGCATCGACGCCCTGGAAAAGGACGCCGCCTTTCTTCTCGACCAGTCCATCGGCCTCATAGACGAAGTCGCCACCGGCCTTCCCGGCCAGGGCGGCGATATGGCCGCGGCCATCAGGGAAAAACTCGTCACTACGGGTAAGCCGTCTTTCGACCGCATCCGCGCCCTCGTCCGCCAGAGTTCCAACGTCAAGGCGAACCAGCTCCTCGCCGGCGCCGGAACCGCCGCCCGAAGCGAGCTGAGCGAATTCGTCGTCGACGTCATCCGCCGCGCCATGGAGGGGATGGACGAGGACATCGCCGGCGGCCGCCAGCTTACCGCCCGCCTGACCTACGTCATCACCCTCGGCAGTCTCGCCGGCCTCGCCATCGCCCTTGTCCTCATGTTCATCACCGTCGGCGGCATCCTGAAACAACTGCGCCGCATGATCCGGAATTTGAATGAAAGTTCCAGCCAGGTCAACGCCGCCGCCGTCCAGATATCCTCTTCTTCCCAGAACCTCGCCGAAGGATCGAATTCCCAGGCCGCCAGCCTGGAACAGACCTCCTCCGCCCTTGAGGAAATGGCGTCCATGACCAGGCAAAACGCGGACAACGCCACCAAGACCAGCGCCACCACCAGCCAGAACAACGACCTCATCGCCTCCGGCGCCGCCGCCGTCGGCAACATGTCCCGGGCCATGGGGGAGATAAGCGATTCGGCCGAACAGATCAGCCGCATCATAAAAACGATTGAGGACATCGCCTTCCAGACGAACCTTCTGGCCCTGAACGCCGCCGTCGAGGCCGCCCGGGCCGGCGAGGCCGGGAAGGGCTTCGCCGTCGTCGCGGACGAAGTCCGGAACCTCGCCGGCCGTTCGGCCCAGGCGGCCCAGGACACCACCCAGCTTATCGAGACCACCATTCACCGGGTGCGGAACGGTTCGGACATCGCCGGACAGCTTGCCGAAAGTTTCAAGGAAATCGAGGAAGGCAGCACCGCCGTCTCCCACCTCATCGCCGAAATCACCAACGCCACCAACGAACAGGCCGAAGGCGTCGATCAGGTCAACACGGCCGTGGCCCAGATGGACAAAGTGACGCAGCAGAACGCCGCCACGGCGGAAGAGGCGGCGTCGGCGGCGGAAGAACTGACGGCCCAGGCCGCCTCTCTCGGCGGCATCGTCGGGGAACTGGTCGGCATGGTGGAAGGAAACGGTCGCGTCCCGGCAGTCGCCGACCGGCCG
>JAJQFC010000185.1 GCA_021201355.1 Planctomycetaceae bacterium
AGTCCGCGCCGACCCGGTCCATCTTGTTGACGAAGGCGATGCGCGGCACTTCGTATTTGTCAGCCTGACGCCACACCGTCTCCGACTGCGGCTCGACCCCGCCGACCGCGCAGAACAGGCCGATAACCCCGTCCAGGACGCGCAAGCTCCGTTCCACTTCGACGGTGAAGTCGACGTGGCCGGGGGTGTCGATGAGGTTTATCTCGCAATCGCGCCACATGGTCATGGTGGCGGCCGAGGTGATGGTGATGCCGCGTTCCTGTTCCTGGGCCATCCAGTCCATGGTGGCGGAGCCGTCGTGGGTTTCGCCGATCTTGTGGTTCTTGCCGGTATAGAAAAGGATGCGCTCGGAGCAGGTGGTCTTGCCCGCGTCGATGTGCGCCATAATACCGATGTTGCGTACCCGTTCAATGGGGATGCTTCTTTCAACAGCCATTTTCGTGTCACTCCTGCAGATTGTCTACGGTGTCCTGGTTCTCGTCAGTCCGACGTTTGTGTCAAATAAAAGTGCTTTATATAAGGTATTAAACGTACACCGGCTTCGATTCGGTTCCCGCCCTGAAAAAAGAGTAAAAAAAATCCGGGACCGAGTCGAACCGGTCCCGACGGGCAGCCGCATGGGAATACGGACAAAACACGCCGGCAATTAAAAAAAATACAAGCCGCGTCATGGCGGCTTGCAACCACTCAGTATACCTTCACGGAGCACGTATGCAAGTTTATTTCAAAAAATGCGTGTCGTATCGGGAAATAGTATCCTTCCCGGAATCCGCGCCCGGATTCCTCACGTGAAGCAAAAGCGTAAAACCAACCGGAAACATGCCGTTATACGCAGGCGTCCGTCATTCCGGTCGGAAAAAAGCCGGAACCCGGTTTAAACCTTCTTTGTCTCGCGGCTGCGTTTTTCCCACTCGACGCTGATAAGGCTCCGGGCTTCGCCGCCGATGGAGGTGTCGGCCCGGAGGGGAATGGCGGCTTTTTTGCCGCTGAGGACGCATTCCAGTTTGAACCGGCCGTCGGCGTCGGCGTGAACCAGTTTTCCCGCCACCTTTAGCCTGGCGCCGGGCCGCATCCGTCCTTCCAGGGTCAGGGCCATCCGGGTGATGCGGACGCCGGCCTTGGCGAAACGTTTCGCCTCGATGCCGCCGAAATTCCGTTCCGGAACGCTGTCCCGGCGGGTGAATTCGCTTCCGTCCCGGATGAGCCGGAACAGGTCGCGGTTGGCGGCCGGGGCGATCGGCGGCAGGCCGGACAGGCTTTCCCGAAGATTTTTCGCTGCTTCGAACACCGGGCTGGCGAGAAGCGTCAGGTCGTCCGTCTCGCCGTGGACGTGGGCCGCGACCGGTTCGGCATCGGCCGTCCGGGCCGCCGGTTCTGGCGCGGCGACGGGAAGTTCAAGCGGTTGTTCGCGGCTTTCGCCGATGAGGTCGTCAAAGAGGGCGCGGGCGTTCGCCACCCTGGCGCTGGCGAGGAGCGACCGGTACCAGGCGTATTTTTCGTCGTCCGGCCTGGACGCCGCCAGGTACGAGGCGAGGCGGCCGGTCCAGCCGGTACGCACCTCACGGGCCGGGAGCATCTGGTACCGGACCGGACGGGACGATTCGAACCGGACAGGCGCGGCGAGCGGCAGGACGAGAAACGGCGTCGCGACAACCGCCGGTTCGGACGGCAGGGCGGCCTGGCGGGCGCGTTCCCGCTGGCGGTGGTGGAATTCCCGGCGGAGGACGGTCCTGTCCCGGGGCGCCAGTGCCGGGGCGCGGCGGAGCGCCCGGGGGCCGGTGGCGAGGAACGACCGGTAGATCATATGGACGAGGAGTTCCGCCTCGATGTCGCGGTCTTCGTGATCCGGCCGGGCCTGTATCCAGGTGCGCGCGGCTTCGTCCGCTTCTTCGTCCCATAGGGAACGGCGGGATTTCCGAAGAATGGTTTTGATGGTTTCGCCCGTTCCGGCCGGGCCTTTGCCGTCCCGGGGCAGGTCGACGCAGTTTGTTCTGGCCAGTTGCAGAAAGCGGCCGTCGGCATGGAGATAGCCGAGGTCGACGACATAGGTGCGGTCGCTGGCCCAGAACTGGACGGTGCGGCCAAGATCATCGAAGTTGACGTCGAGGTCGAAGGTGCTGTTCCAGCGGCCCGACTCCGGGTCGAGGCCGGTGACGTCGTAAAAGCGGAGAATGGGCCGGGGCTTTTCGAGCCGGGCGAGGACGTCCTCCAGGTTGTCGAGGAGGTGATTGTCCCACCAAAGGCGGGCGGTTTTCGGATTGACCGGGGTCAGGCCGGCTTTCAGCCGTGAGGCGCGGGCGGTCGGCCGGATGGCGTCCAGGGTATCCCGGAGAACCAGTATCGGCAGGGTGCCGGGCCGGACCGGACCGCGATCAAGGCTGATCCGGGCCTGGGTGGCGAGAGAGCGGTCACCGGCGGCCCGGGGCAGGGCGCCGGAGCGGAGAACCGGGTATTTTTTCAGGAAATGCCGCCGCAAGGTTTCTGCCGACGCGGCGCCTTGCTCCCGGACGAAACGGAGAGGGGGGGCGGCGACGGGGTTCCTGGCGCTGGCGGAGACGGTGCTCACGGCATTCCTTTATAAATGACGCATCCCTCAATTACCTGGATGACACAGTGAGGCGTTTACACCCTTTACTATTCCGTAAAATCGGGGACGCCTTTCAAGGAATTGTACGGGTACCGGAATATTTTACAAGCGTCTCAGCCGGACGGGGAGACGGTTTTTTCAACAACAACGTGAAAATTACCGGTGCCGCGTCACGGTTTTTCCACCCTCTTTACGCTTCCATACCATTACAACAGCGAGGTTTAGACCTCAAAATCAAGGAGGTCGCGGACCTGCTTTTGTTCGTCGATGCCGTCGAACACTTCTTTCAGGCGGAGGCCGTCCGGGGTCAGTTCGAACACGCAGCGTTCGGTGACGTAGAGGACGCGCTGGCGTTTCCGGTAGGCGTTTTTGGCAGCGAAACTGATCCCGGCGATGTCTTTCCGGAATTTCCGTATACTCCCCTCCTGGAGGATTTCCACCCGGGAACCGTTCCGCCGGGTGAGGAGGCCCTTGGCTGTAAAGGTCATGCAGAAGACGACGTTCTTGGTGGCGCCGGTTATGTTGGCGAATCCGCCGATACCGACAAACCCGGACGAGGACTGGTGGGCGTTGACGTTGCCGGCGGCGTCGGCTTCCAGGCCGCCCATGAAACAGATGTCGAGGCCGCCGTCGTCGTAGAAATCGAATTGCGACGCCATGTCGCAAATCATGTCGGCGCCGATGGAAGCGCCGAACGCCAGTCCGGGCGCGGGCAGGCCGCCTATTCCTCCGGCCTCGACTGTGGTGACTATGTCCTTTAAAATACCCAGTTTGGACGCGTACTTGCCGGCCATTTCCGGAATGCCGATACCGATGTTGACAACCTGTCCGGGCTGGAGCTCCCGGGCGGCGCGCTCGCCGATGATATCCGGGGAGGCGTCGCCGGTGACCTTCTTTTTTCGCGACGTGGACAGCTTCGACATGAAGTAATCCATATGGGTCGGCGGGACGTGGATGTCTCCGGACATGGACGGGTTGTACTGGCCGGAGACGTCGTCCTCCGCCACGACGACATAGTCGACGAGGATGCCGGGGACAATGACGGTGTGCGGCCGCTTGAAAATGTGGCTGACCGAATCGACCTGGACGATGACGATGCCGCCGTTCGACTTCGTGGCCTGGGCGAGCGAGAGGGCGTCGACGGTGAGGTATTCCTTTTCCATACTGATGTTGCCGTTCGGGTCGACACTGGTGGCGCGGATGAAAGCGACATCGATTTTCGGCGTTTTATAGTAGAGGTATTCCCGGCCGTCCACTTCCACCAGGCTGACCAGTTTCTTTTGCGAACGGGCATTGAGGCCGAGCCGGCCGATACGGGGATCGGCAAAGATGTTCAGCCCGACTTCGGAGAGGAGGCCGTCGTGGCCGGCGGCGGCGGCGCGGACGCAGTGGGACAGCACGCCGAGGGGCGGGTTGTAGGCTTCGATTTCGTTATTGAGCGCCTTCCGGACAACGGCCGGCATACTGGAGAAATGGCCGGCGATCACTTCGCGGACCGCGCCGGCATTGACGTAAGGGTCGGCGAACCGCGTTTCGTCCCAGCCGCCGAATCCGGCGCTGCAAAATATCGTAAGGTCGCCGGGATGACCGGTTTCCATGAACCGTTCGGTCAATGCGCGGTGGAGCGCCTCCGGGTTCGACAGGGCGAGAAAGGAGTTGATGCCGATGCAGGCGCCGTCCGGTATGGCGTCGATGGCGTCGCGGGCGGAGACGATTTTGAACATTGGCTGGCTCCTTATGAAATGTGGACGCCTTCCGGAACGGCGTCCACGCGTTGTCATTTCTCGCCCGCCAAGGCGGGCCGGACTTGTATTTAGTGTACGGCCAAAAAAAGGGTTAGGCCGATTCCTTTTCCGGTTCGGCCCCGGATTCGAAAAATTCGGCGTGGAGGGCGGCGATAGCCTGTTTGGCTTCGCCGGTCTTGACGACAAGGGCGATGTTGATTTCGCTGGCGCCCTGGGAAATCATCCGGATGTTGGCCTGGCAGGCGCCCATGGCCTTGGTGACCCGGGCGGCGGTGCCGGGCGTGCCCTTCATGCCCTCGCCGACGACGGAGATAAGGGACAGGCCGTCCTCGACGACGACATTGGCGAAGGCCCGGAGATCCTCCGCCGCCGCTTCGGCATTTTCCTTGTTCGGGGTGGTGACGGAGATGGTCACCTCCGAGGTGGCGATCATATGGATGTCGACGTGGTGGCGGTTGAAGATGTCGAATATCTTCGACATGAAACCGTGGGTGCCGAACATCCGTTCCGTGGAGATGGTCACCATGTGGATGTCTTTCATGACGGCGAGGGATTTGACGGCGCTCGTCGCCTTCTCCGTGGCGCGTTTGACAATCACCGTGCCCGGGTGATCCGGAAGGGCGGTGTTCTTGACCCGGACGGGGATGTCGTGCTCGATGGCCGGGGTCATGGTGGCCGGGTGGAGAACCTTGGCGCCGTACCAGGCCAGTTCCGACGCTTCGGTGAAGGTCAGTTCCGGAATCGACGCCGCCGCCGGGACGATACGCGGGTCGGCGGTCATGACGCCGGAGACGTCGGTCCAGATCTGCACCTCTTCCGCGCCGACGATGGCGCCGAAGATAGTGGCTGAGAAGTCGGACCCTCCCCGGCCGAGGGTGGTGGTCTGGCCGTCGTCCGTGGAGGCGATAAAGCCGGTGGTGACGAGAACCTGGCTCCCGATATCGGCTATCTGCTTGGCGACGGCCGGGTAGCAGCGGGGGTCGGGGCGGGCGGAGCCGAAGTTGTGGTCAGTCCGGAGGCCGAGGGTGATGGAGGACCGGTACTCGGAATCGACGCCGAATTCGCGGCGGAGGACGTCGTTGACCACCCGGGCGGACATGCGTTCGCCGAAGGACATGACGACGTCCATGGTCCGGGGGGTGAGTTCCCCAATCATGGCGATGCCGGAGAGGAGCTGGCTGAAGCGGTCGAGGTAGCGGCGGATGCCGGTGGCGACGGGGTCGACGCCGAGGCCTTCGCACATCCAGAGCTGGGCCTCGATGACTTTTCCGGCGTCTGGGCGGCCTTCCTTGGCGGCTTTGGCGGCGGCGATAAGGGTGTCGGTCATCCGCACCTGCGGGGAATTGTGGGCGGAGACGATGACCACCGGCCGGCGATCGAGTTCTCCCTTGACGAGCCGGCAGACGGCGCGAACGCTTTCCGGTGTGCCGACGCTGGTGCCGCCGAATTTCATGGTAATCATGCTGTGACGCTCCTATGGGTGAACGGGCGCGGTTTTCCGCGATCAAATGACCAGAATACCGCGCCGGACGGGACAGCGTGTCCGTGTCCCGACCGGAATGCGGTTTTTTCGGTACAGGGTAACTGTACGCAAAAGCTGGGCGAAACGATAGGGATATACACGAGTCGCGGTCCGGGGGCAATAAAAATCTCCTCCGGACGGTCCGACCGGCCGTGGACGGCGATACAGCCGTCTCCCGGAGCAATTTTGTTCGTTATTGACAGCGGCCGGGTCTCGTGGATACGATGAGGTGATATTATGTTCGAAGAGGCCGGGCCGGCGGACAACGGCATCGGCCGCCGTATTTATGTAAAGGGACGCGGACCATCCCGAGCCTTCCCAGACCGGAGAAGGCTCTTCGCGTTGTTACTCTGACAGGGAAGACATGACGGAGACACCAGCAGACGACACGCCCGCCACCGACCCGGAAGTCCGGGACGACGTGGTCGTGGAAACAGCCGACGCCGTAATCGCCGCTGCCGCTCTCGAGGCGGCCGGGGGTGAATCCGCCTTCGCCACGGACGGAGGCGAGGCTGAGGCGGTGGAAGAGGTCGGTTCCGAAGCGGTGGAGTCCGTCGATTCCGAAGAGGATGACGCCGCCGCAGAAGCGGACGCCGACAGCGAAGACGGTGAGGACGGGGACGACGACTCGGAGGACGGAAACGACGATGCGGACGGTGCGTTCGGGGCGGATGAATCACCCGAACCGGAAGTGGTAGACGACGCGGACGATGCGGACGGCGCGGTCAGTTCGGACAATTCCGCCAATGCGGAAGGTCCGGAGAATGCGGATGAATCGTACGACGAGGCCGGTTCCGACGACGCTGACGATTCCGACGATGAAGACAATGACGCCAACGACACTGTTGCTGACGATGATGCTGACAGTAATGATCACGATGACGATGAAGAGGCCGGCGCCGACGAGGACGAAGACGAGGACGACGGAACGCCCGACGCCAACGGCGTCACGCCGCTCGCCGTCGCTTCGGTGGTGGAAGCGATCCTGTTCGCGGCCCGGGAACCCCTGAAAATCGCCCAAATCGCCCGCGCCGTCGGCAAACGCACCCGTCAGGACGCGGTCAAGGAAGCGATTGACGAATTAAACGTCCACTACCTGGAGACGGCCAGGGCGTTCGAAATAGCCGAAATATCCGGCCGCTACCAGCTCATGAGCCGTCCGGAATACGCCGAACACATTATGCGGATTTATCCAAAGCGGGAACTGACGGACAAGGACAAATCCCACCGCCTGACCCCGGCCGCCCTCGACACCCTCGCCATCATCGCCTACAAACAGCCGGTCATGCGCAGCGAAATCGAGCACATCCGCGGCGTCGCCTGCGGACCGGTCCTCAAGGCGCTTATCGAACGCGGGTCGGTCCGGGAAGTCGGCCGCCGCGCCGACCTCGTCGGCAAACCGGCGGTGTTCGGGACGACGGAACGGTTCCTCGCCGAATTCGGCCTCGGTTCACTGGACGAACTGCCGCTCCGGAGCGAATTCCAGGCCTTCCCGGGAATGGAGCCGCCGGTGGAAATGACCCTAATCCAGCCCGAAAACGCCGACGACAACCAGGCAACGGAAACGGAAGTGGAACCGGTCAGCGCCGCCGAAGCCCTCGCCACGGCCGGAAACGGCCGGGCGGCGGCGGAGACGCGGACGGACGAAGCGTCCGACGACCCAACCGAAGAATCTCCTCCTGAATCATCCGATACTTCTTCCGATGCATCAGCCGACGAAGCGACTGACGAATCTTCCGACGCACTCGTCGATGACCTGTCCGTTGAATCAACAGCCGAGCCCTCCGCCGATCCGTCCGACAGCCAATCGGGCCAGCCCTCGGGCACGCCTCGCGTCGACCCGACGGAGAACGTTCCGGCGGAAAGTCTTCCGGCCGGCGACGGCTTCGACAGCGACGGGGATTTCGATATCCTGGCCAGCCTCCCGAACGGTGACGGCGACGACGCGGCCACGGACGACACCGGATCGGCGGGGGAATCGGAACCGGTTCCGGAATAAACCGGATCGCGGCAGTATGGAAATTTTTGACCTGTCCGTGTTTTTGTGTCGTCTACTAATGGAAGGCTCTCTGTTCGATGTCCCGTCCCGACGCCATCCCGTCCAGCCCAGCCACGCCGGAACGCCTGCTCGAGCGTTACTAGGCCGGGGACGACGCGGCGTTCGGGCAGTTGGTCAAACGGTACGAGGACAAGCTGTACGGCTACCTTGTCCGCCTCACCGGCGACCAGCACCTGGCCGAGGACGTGTTTTCGGAAACTTTCGCCAAGGTGGCGAAAAGCGCCGCCTCATTCGACGGCCGGTCGACATTTTCGACCTGGTTGTACCGCATCGCCAGGAACGCCGCCTTCGACGAACTGCGCCGGCGCGGCCGGGACAACGCGGTGCAGGTCGGCCCGGACGACCTGGACAGCCTCAGGCGGGACGGCGGCGAAACGCCACTTGAAAAAATGACCCGTGAGGAACTTGGGGAAAAAATCCGCGCCGCCCTTCTCCGCCTGCCCGGCGAACAGCGGGAAGCGTTTCTCCTGAAGGAGGAGGCGGAACTCGATTTTCGCGAAATTGGGGTAGTTCTCGGCTGCGGCCGGGAAACGGCGAAGAGCCGGTTCCGCCTGGCGGTGGGGAAACTGCGGGAGTTGTTACGATGACTGGCGACCATATCACGGAACCCCTCGATTATCTCTACGAGGAGCTGTCGCCGGAAAGCATGGCCGAGGCGCGGCGTCACCTCGCCTCGTGCCCGGACTGCCGCCGCGAAATGCGCGCCATCCGGGAAACGGTCAAACTCTACCGCGAAGTGCCTCGCCCGACCGCGCCGGACGGCCTGGCGGACCGCGCCGCCGCCGCCGCCCTCGCCGGACTCGCCCGTCCCGCCGCCGCGCTAGCCGCGCCCAAACCGGCGACCGCGCCGGCTGATTCGGTTGTTACGGGCGCTCCCGCGACCGTTCCCGCTCCGACTGTTCCTGACACTCCGGCCACACCGGCCGCAGCGACAGGTTCGGGAGTCGCGGCGAATCCAGCCGTTTCGGTCGCGTCCGCCGCGTCGACCGGCGGGACGGTTCCGGTGCCTGTCCTGTATCCGCCGCCGCCTCGAACGCCGCTACCCTATCCCGATATGGAAAAGGAATTTGCCCGCCTGAAGGAAGAGGTCATGCGGGACGCGCCGAAAGGGCTCAGGAGCTGGCTGTTCCATCCGGCCTGGACGGTGGCGGCGTCGGTTATATTTCTTTGCGCCCTTCTCATGCACCTGTCCCCGCGAATGCAGGCGGAGCGGACTATCGTCATTCCGGCCGCGCCGACCCGTTCGGCCGAGGCGGCACGGCAGATACGGCTGCGGGAACGCATTCCGCCGTCAGAGCCATGGAGCGCGTCGTCGCTCCCGGCCGGGGAACCGCCGCCCATCCTGAGCGAAGCGGAAGCGGTGAACAGCCTCGACCTGGAACATCTGCTCGCCGACGAAGACGAACCGCCGCGCGGCAAATTCACCGTGACCCGCGTCAACCCGACGGCGCTTCTCGATGACACGCCGCCGGAGGCGTTTTCCTCGAAAAAGATGGAAATCACCGCCACACCGGGCGGCTGGGTAGCTTCGGGAACCGGCGCGGAAAACCGGGATGCGGCACTGGCGCCGGTTCCTCCGGCTTCCGCCGCGCCGGCGGCGGATGGTCTCCGGCAGCCGGCCGGAACGTCGGTGAACGGGGCTGCACGGATCCCGGCATCCGCTCCGGCACTGACGGCGTCTCCCTCCGCCGCTGCACCGTCGGATTCCGTTCGGGCCGCGTCCGGCACGGCGGCCCGGGATGGTTCGCGGTTTTCGGCCGCTTCCCCGGCACCGGCGGCGGTGGCCGAAACCGGTCCCGCCGCTCCAAAACCGCGTCGCGCGCAGACGGCCGCCGCATCCACATCCGCCGATACCGGTGTCGACTCGTCAGCGCCGGTTGAAACAGGGGCGGAGCACGCTTCCGGCCAGGCGGCCCTGACGCCGCCGCCGGTCAGGCCCGAATCGGGAGGAGCCATAGCGGCGCCGTCACAGACGTCGACCAGCTCCCCGACTTCGTTGTCAGCGCCTGCGGACGGGGTTGGCGGAACGGGGCGGTCGGGCGGAATGGTCGCCGGGGTTTCGGCCGACAGTGGTGAAGAGGGGCCGGTAGTGTCCCAGCCGCTGGCGGCGGACGACGATGTAGCGTTTGACGGATTGATTGTCGATTGGGAAGACAGGGACAACCCGCCGCAGATTGTTCCCCGGCCGACGCCACTCGATGTTCCCGAACGTATCCGCGTCCTCACCGCCCTGGCCGGCATGCAAATCGCCCACCGCGAATGGGACGACGCCTGGCGCACCGTCGCCCTTGTCGAAGCCTACGACAAGACGGCGGCGGCAAACCTCCGTTCCCTGGTTCGGACCGCCCAGGATGCGGCCGCCGACGAGGCGCAGTCCGGCGCCGCCGACGGGGAATCACGCGCCGATACGCCTGGCGCCCGCGCCGGCGGCTCCGATGCTACGGGCGAAGCGTCGGCGCCTGAAGCGCCGCCCGCGCCGTCACCGGGCACAACGGTACCTGGGGACGGTGCGGATGATCGTCGTGGGGACGGCCACCCGTTACGTCCGTCGCCGGTCCCGTCGGGAGCGGCTGACAACCAGTCCGGGTCGGCCCATTCGTCGAACTCTTCCGACCCATTTAAGTCTTCCGGTTCATCAGGGAGCGGTTCCGGCGCGGTCGGGACAGAGTCGGCCGCATCGACGCCGGCATCGCCGGTCCGACGGGTTCCGGCCGCTTCGACAGAAACGGCTGGAGGGGCGGCGGCGCCGGGAAACGCGACCGGCGATCCGGTTTGGCAGGAGGTGCCCGTTCCTGCCGGGACGCGGTCCACCAGCATGGGAGCGGTCGGTGAGGCTGGCGGTCACCCTGTAACGCCGACGGATGCGTCGTCGCCACGGTTTTCGGAGGAAGAAGGAACAGCCGCCTGGCTGGAACCGTCCAGCCGGGCCGGGCAGACCGCGCCGGCGGTGCCGGTGAGCGGCGGCGTGCGGGTAACGCCGGTGTATTCGTCCGGGCCGGCCGGGACGTACGTGGCCGAACCAATCGTAATGCCGCCCATCGTGGTGGATTCGTCGGGACGGGTACCTCAAGTGGTATTCCTGACGCCGGAACAGGCGGCGGAACTGCACGCGGCGGGCCGGTTGACATACGCGGTGCCGCCCACCGTTCTTCCGGCGCCGGCCGGGGCGGCGACGACAAGGGAATCCGCGTCGGGGCCGGGTGCGGGAGCGGCGGCGGACGTATCGGAACCGGCCGAACCGGCCGAGGCTCTGTCCAAACAGATCCCGCCAACGGCGCCGATCGTCATTCCGGCACCGGGGCCGAGACGGACCGGCCA
This sequence comes from Planctomycetaceae bacterium, assembly GCA_021201355.1. Classification (GTDB taxonomy): domain Bacteria; phylum Planctomycetota; class SZUA-567; order SZUA-567; family SZUA-567; genus JAJBSZ01. The sequence goes on from JAJQFC010000185.1 coordinate 11,232, forward strand.
GCCACGGGAACGTCCCAAAGGATTTTCAACCGATCCGTACGTGCGGGGGTATTGAACGGCATGGCGTGACGGTCTGTCGATCGTGATTCGGCAACCGGTACGTCCGCGAACGGCCGGGGGCGGCGGGCACCGAGGCAGTGGGTAATGGGGCATTCTCTAGAATGGTGTTTACAGGATCCGACGTCGCAAAGCCGGGAAGGCAAACATTCTGTTGAACACTCCTGAAACTTTCGCTACCTGGCCGTTTCGTCGTCCCTCCCAGAAATCCCAACCGTCCGACCATCCCATTTTGTGGTTTTGTCGTGCGACCTATGGTCGGACACGGACGGATGGTTTGGTGTATCCGGAAACTATTCGATAATCGCCGTTTGCCGCCGGACGTCGTGACAAGTTATTTCGGCGTGTTTTTGACCGCTGATTTGGGTGAGAAATGCCTGCCGGAACCCCTTCCTCGTCTCCGATGACGATCCGGCAGATAGCGGAGCGTGTGTTTCAGAGCAAGATGGAAAGAGGTGTTTTGTTCGGTAACGCCGCCGGAAAATGGCGGCGCGGTGAGGAAACCAGATTTTTATGCGTAAAGTTCACATTGTCACTTTTGGTTGTCAGATGAACAAGCTTGATTCCGAGCTTGCCGCCGAAGCCCTTGTCGACGCCGGGCACGCCGTGGTCGAGGATGAGGCCGAGGCCGACACCGTCGTCTTCAATACCTGTTCGGTGCGGGATCATGCCGAGCAGCGGGTGCTTTCCCGCCTGGCCCAACTGAGGGGACGGCGGGAAAGCGACCCGGATTTCCGTCTCGGCATTATGGGCTGTTTCGACGAGAGCGAGGGGTAGGAGCTACTCGGCCCGCTGCCGTACATGGATT
>JAJQFC010000245.1 GCA_021201355.1 Planctomycetaceae bacterium
CTTGTTATGTCCGTGGTAGTTGCGGGTAATGGCGAACTCGCCAAGCTTGTGCCCAACCATGGCTTCACTGACAAAGATGGCAGTGAACTTGTGGCCGGTGTGCACGGCGAAGTTGTGACCGATGAACTCGGGAACAATCATGCAGGAACGGGCCCACGTCTTGATGGCATCGCGGGAACCGGTTTCCTTCTGCTTCATGACCTTCGCCAGAACCTTGAGGTCCACGTACGGACCTTTTTTCTTGGAACGACCCATCGCTGTCTCCGAACATCCGAGGTTGCAGTCTTTGTAAAAGTGTCACTCTCACCACTAAGAAGAAAACTATTTCTTGCGGCGGGTGATAATCATGTTGTTGCTCCGCGCCTTGGGGTCGCGGGTGTTTCCGCCGCGGGCGTAGACGCCGCTCGGGCTGGAGAACTGGTGACCGCCGGCGTGACGGCCTTCACTGCCACCAAGCGGGTGGTCGACCGGGTTCATGGCGGAACCGCGAACCGACGGGCGCCAGCCCATGTGCCGCTTGCGGCCGGCCTTGCCGATGGAAATCATGCCGTGGTCGAGGTTGCCGACGGCGCCAATCGTGGCCCGGCAGCGCTTGTCGACGCGGCGCATTTCGCCGGACGGCATCTGGATGATGGCGTGGTCGCCGTCCTTCGCCTGCAAGGTAATCTGCATGCCGGCGGAACGGGCGAGCTTGCCGCCCTGGCCCGGAGTCAGTTCAACATTGTGAACCGTGAGGCCAAGGGGAATATTTTCAAGAGGAATGCAGTTCCCGACTTCCGGCTCCGCTTCCGCGCCGTTCATGACGTGCATGTCGACCTTGAGGCCGAGAGGGGCGAGAATGTAACGCTTTTCGCCATCGGCGTAGTGGAGAAGCGCGATATTGGCGGACCGGTACGGATCATATTCGATGGCGGCGACGCGGGCGGTGATGCCGTCCTTGTCGTTCCGCTTGAAGTCGATAATCCGGTAGCGGCGCTTGACGCCGGCGCCACGGTGACGGGTGGTGATAATGCCACGGTGGTTACGGCCGCCGTTGGATTTGAGCTTTTTCGTCAGCTTCTTTTCCGGGGTCGTCTTGGTAATGTCGGAAAAATCGAGGACCGACATGTGCCGCGTGCCCGGGGTCATCGGCCGCATTTTCTTGATGCCCATTACTCTCTCCAAAAGTTCATGCGGGGAACCAGCCAGCCCGCTTCAAATTCATTTATCAGAACCGCACGCCTTCGAGCACAACCGTCTTACCGGAGGACTTCGATGCCGTCGCCTTCGGCCAGCTTGACAATGGCCTTTTTCCACGAACGGCTGTAGCCGGTGATGCGGCCCATGCGCCGGGCCTTGCCGCGAACATTGATAATCCGAATCGAGACGACATTGACATCCCAAATCCTGGCAATGGCTTCGCGGATGTCGGTCTTGGTCGCTTCGGGGTCGACTTCAAAGACGTAGGTATTGAGGTTCTGGATCAGGTCCGTCGTCTTTTCCGAAACGTGGGGACGACGAATAACCCGGAACGGCTCCATGGTGGCGACGGGGATGCGCTTCCGCGCGAGAACGGAACGTTTCATTTCTTCACCTCCTCGGCCAGGGCTTCCAACGCGGCCTTGGTGAAAATCACTTGCTTGCGGCGAAGGGCATTGTAGGCATTGAGATCGGACAGGACGGACAGGTCGGCGGAGGGAATGTTGCGGCAGGACTTCAGAACATTCTCGTTGTATTCCGGAATGACCATAAGGCAGCCGGATTCGACCTTGAGATTTTTCAGGGTGGCGGCGAAGTCTTTCGTCTTCGGGGACGAGACGTCGAGATCCTTCAGGACCATGATTTCGTTGTCGCGGAATTTGCCGAGGAGCGCGGACTTCAGGGCGAGACGACGCGCGGTGCGGGGCATGGCGAGGGAGTAATCCCGCGGACGCGGACCGTGAGCGGTGGCGCCGCCGCGGCTGCCGAAGCGACGAACCCGGCCCATACGGGCGCGGCCGGTGCCCTTCTGTTTGTACGGCTTGGCCGACTTGCCCGAAACCTCGCGGATATTTTTGGTCTTGACCGTGCCCAAGCGCTGGTTGGCCTCGTACATGACGACAGCGGCATGGAGCAGTTTGTAATTGACAAACTTGCCCAAAAGGGATTCGTCGAAATCGATTTCTTCGACCGATTGGCCCTGTTTGTCATAGACGGGAAGCTTCATGTGATTTCGCCCTCTCCTACCGGCGCGATACGAATGTCTACACAACATCCGAGTCCGACTCAACCGGATATACCAGAATCATCTTTGGTCTTTGGGACAAAACCGCAATCCCAAATCCGACGGCGCGATTTCCGCCCCTCCCCGACCCACCCGTTCGCAACCTCTGAACGGTCCCGGGAAAGACGACCTCTCGGCGCGCCTCGGTATACCATACAACCGCCCCTCGCGGATACAATTCTCTCCGCGGCGGCGGACAAAAATCCCAAAGCGGAACATCATTTTTTGCTGAAAACACCACCGATTTTCGGCAAGAAAAAACGCCCCCGCAAAACGGGAACGAGTTTTTGCGCACTTGTGGTTAGGCATCATTGAGACCGGCGGCCACTACTCGAAGCGGGTGGCCAAAGCTCACCTGCCCGAATCCACGTGGCGCGGGATTCCTAACCCCCATCGGGGAAGCGTCATATAATAACGCCCAAAGAAAACTTGTCAATAACCTTTTTTCTTTTTTTCTCCGAAATTTTCCAATCCTTCGACCAGGATGAAATATTCCATCCAAAGTTGGCGCTCATTACGGTCCGATCCGCTTCCGGTGTTCATCGTGGACAAAGCGGTCCGTCATGCCGGCGACGTAATCCCCGGCGGCGCGACGCACTCCACGAATATCGGCGATTCCCTGATATTCATGCGGCATTTTTTCCGGAAAGTTAACATAAAAACGCCAAAGTTCGCGCACTTTTTTTTGCGCTTCCTCCATTACCAGCATAACCTTGGGGTGACGATAAAAGTTGCGGAACAAAAATTCCTTGAGTTCGTTTTTTTTCTTTTCCATTTCCGGGCTGAAATCCACCACCCGGGCCCGGCCCGATCTGACGTCGTCCGGCGTCAGATACCCCTGCTCCCCGATGGCCCGGACGGAACGGAATACAACGTCCGTTACCAGACTGTTAATAAGGCGGCGAACCCCTTCCGTCCGTTTTAATTCGGGACGAAAATCCTGGAACCCGTCCGCTCCCGTCGCCTGGCGCCACAATGCCGTTTCTTCGAGCTGTTCCGGTTTTATAAAACCGCTGTAGAGCCCGTCGTCGACGTCGTGGGCGATATAGGCGATGTCGTCCGACACGAGGGTGGCGGCGACCTCGAGGAGGGGGGCGCTGTCCGCGTCGAACTCTTCCATCTCGGCCACCCGGCGTTTTCCGGAGTGCTGGAAAAACGCTTCCCGCACCTCGTAGGTGAGGTTCAGGCCCCGGAAGGCGGCGTAGCGGTTTTCAAGAACGTCGACGATGCGAAGGCCCTGGAGGTTGTGGTCGAAGCCGCCCTCGTCCCGGAGGAGGTCGTTTAAGACCCGTTCCCCGGCATGGCCGAACGGGGTGTGGCCGATGTCGTGGGACAAGGCTACCGCCTCGGCGAGATCCTCATTAATCCGGAGGGCGCGGGCGATGGAGCGGGCGATTTGCGTCACTTCGAGGGTGTGGGTGAGGCGGGTCCGGTAGTTGTCCCCTTCCCCGTTGACGAAGACCTGGGTCTTGTATTCGAGGCGGCGGAAGTGTCCGGAATGGATGACCCGGTCCCGGTCGCGCTGGAACGGGTTCCGGTACGGGTGCTCCGTCTCGGCGTGGCGCCGACCCCGGGTGGCGCCGTCCCGCATTGCCGCCGGGATGAGCCCGTCCGGGCCGGGGGTTATGGCCTGTTCGTCTGGTCGACCCATGGCGGTTCGTCAGCGCTTCAAGGTGGTTATACTGTCCGGCGCCGGTGGCGGCGCCCTTGGCAAGGCCGGGCGCTGCCCGAAGTCCCGCCGCCGGTGCCGCGCGTGCCGGTGAATGAGACTAAATCCGGTTTTCCTGTTCCTTGGTGCGGATTTTCCACTGGAGAGTGGAGTCGCGTTCGACCACCTTGTCGGCCATGCGGCGGCGGTAGGTCTTGAGCATTTCCATCAGGGTGGCGTCGGACGTGGCCAGGATGGAAATGGCCATAAGGGCGCCGTTTTCCGGGCCGCCGGCCCCGGCCGACATTGTCGCGACGGGAATCCCGGCCGGCATCTGGGACATGGAGAGGAGGCTGTCAAGGCCGCCCAGCCCTTCCAGGGGGATCGGCACGCCGATGACCGGCAGGGTCGTGTAGGCGGCGATGACGCCCGGGAGGTGGGCGGCGCCGCCGGCGGCGGCGATAATCACCTTGATGCCGGCCGCTTCCGCGCCCTTGGCCCAGGCCGACACGACGTCCGGCGTCCGGTGGGCCGACATGACGCGAACCTCATAGGCGAGACCGAATTCCTTCAGAATCGCCATGGCGCTTTCGAGTTTATTAAAGTCCGAGTAACTTCCCATGATCAGGGCTATTTGCGGGTTCATTAATGGTCCTTTCCATACGGTAACGTGGAGGTTAAAGTATACCTGTTCAGTGCGGAAAAAACAATATGGAGTTTTTTGTTTCCCCGGCCATTTTCACGCCGTATACTCGGAACGGATGGGAAAAGATGCACCCGAACGCGGAGCGCGCCGGAGCGGCGTGGCCTGTCGGCACACAGGTACGACCGGGGGAAGGCGTTCCCGCGATTTCGGGCGGATTGACCGGTCTGGACAGATCCGTCCCGGACGTCGTGCCCGGTATCGGGGACTATACTGTCAGGCAAGGAGTTACCCGTCATGGAACCAACATACCGCGCCGAACCGCTGCCGGAAGATGCCGGTTCGGTCCGCCGCATCGTCGACGGGACCGGTTTTTTCCGCCCGGACGAAACCGACGTGGCGGTGGAATTGGTGGAGGAACGTCTTGCCAAAGGCGAGCGTTCCGGATATCATTTCTGGTTTGCGGAAGCGGACGGCGCCCTCCGGGGCTATGTCTGTTTCGGACCCACCCCGTGTACCGTCGGTTCCTTCGACCTCTACTGGATTGTCGTCGACACGGCCTGGCAGGGCGCCGGCCTCGGCCGTGAACTCATGCGGAAAGCCGAGGAATCGGCCCGGGAAATGGGCGGACGGCGCATCTATGTCGAGACATCGGGGAAAGACCTGTACCGGTCGACCCGCGAATTTTACCTCCGCGTCGGCTACCGGGAGGCGGCCCGCCTCGCCGATTTCTACGATGTCGGCGATGACAAATTGATTTATGAAAAGACGCTCTAGAAGCGGTTTCTTACGTCGTTTCGGACGCTAACAGCGCCGATAAAACCGCCTTTGCGGTAACGATATATACTTAGGAAACCACCTCTGACGTCGTCTGTGGAGACCCAATGAACGAACAGTGCACCATTAATTACGGAGACAATAAGCAAGTCTCCCTGCCGATGATGGTCGGAAGCGAAGGCGAGCGCGCCATCGACATTTCCACCCTCCGAAAAAACACCGGCCTTATCACCCTTGACGAAGCCTATGTCAATACCGGGTCGTGCAAAAGCGCCATCACCTATCTGGACGGGGAAAAGGGCATTCTCCGCTACCGCGGCTACCCGATCGAGGAACTGGCGACGAAAAGCCGGTTTGTCGAGGTCGCGTATCTCCTCATGTACGGCGAACTGCCGACGCCGAAGGAACTGGACGCGTTTTCCGGACTCCTGAACAACTCGTCCCTCATTCACGAGGACATGCGCCACTTCTTCCTCGCCTTCCCGAACCACGCCCACCCGATGGGCATCCTGACCACGATGGTGGCGTCGTTGTCGTCGTTTTATCCGGTCCCGGAAGAGATGTCGGACGAAGAGGAGCGGCAGGTCATCGCGAACCTCGTGTCCCAGGTCCGCACCATCGCCGCGTTTTCGTACAAGAAATTCATCGGCGAACCGATGATCTATCCGTCGTACAAACTCCGGTTCGTCGAAAACTTCCTCAATATGATGTTCTCGAGCCCGGTGCAGAACTACCAGCAGGACCCGGACATCGTCAAGGCCATCGACACCTTCCTTATTCTCCACGCCGACCACGAGCAGAACTGTTCGACCTCGGCGGTGCGGATAACCGGGTCGAGCCTGGCGAACGTCTATGCAGTCATCTCGGCCGGCATCTCCGCCCTCTGGGGCCAGCGCCACGGCGGCGCCAACCAGGGCGTCATCTCGATACTGGACGAAATCGTCACCTCCGGGGACGACGGCCGCCGCTTTATCGAGGACGCCAAGAACAAGAAGGTCCGCCTCATGGGCTTCGGCCATCGGGTGTACAAAACATTCGACCCTCGGGCGAAGATTATGAAAGAGCTTTGTCATAAGCTTCTTAATAAACCCGGCATGGCTGATCCGATGATCGACATCGCCATGCGGCTCGAAGAGACGGCGCTGTCGGACGACTATTTCCTGTCCCGGAACCTGTACCCGAACGTCGACTTCTATTCCGGGCTGATCCTGAAGGCGGCCGGGATTCCCTTCAACATGTTCACCGTCCTCTTCGCCATCGGCCGGACGCCCGGCTGGCTGGCGCACTGGCGGGAAATGCGCCACGACAAGGACAACCGCATCTCCCGGCCCCGGCAGATTTACGTCGGACCGCCGATGCGGAACTACATCCCGATGGACAAGCGGGCCGGCGGCGGCCGGACCAGTTTGAGCGGCCGGTTCATCGCCGACGGCGACACGTCGAACCCGTTTGTCAAGTCAAAGCGGTTCACGGAGACGGTCCGGAACGAACGGTTCATCCCCGCTCCGCCGCCGGACAACAAACCGAGCGGGCCGGATTCGAGCATCGCCCGGGGCTAGGGCAAAGAATGCCTGCACGCGACCGTCGGGTTATGAGCCCGACGGTCGCGATATCGGTACGGCGCCTGACCGCGCCTGGTTTTACGCGGAAGTTGGTGAATACCCGGTACGTTGGCCGACAGGGCGTAAACCGCCTTCGGCAAGCGCAATTTTCGTCCAGCCGGCGGCGGCACAACGCCGGACGCCACCTGACGGGTCGGCGACGTGACCGGTTTGACCGCCGCTTCCTCCCTACACGGAGCATGTGTCAATGACCGCGACCAGACTGGAAGACCTGACCGGCAAAACCATGGGCGGCTGCACCCTGTCGAAGCGCATCGGCAAGGGCGTCATGGGCGTGGTGTACCTGGCCAGCCAAAACGATCTCAAGCGCCAGGTCGCGTTCAAGATTCTCGACCCGAAGTTCTCCGCCGACACCTCGTATGTCGAACGCTTCGAAATGGAGGCGCGGGCGGCGGCCCAGTTGAACCACCCGAACATCGTCAAGGTCTACGACTTCGGCTCGGAAAACGGCCTGTATTACATCGTCAACGAATATATCGACGGCGGCACCATCCAAAACCTTATTGAAGAACGTCACTGCCTCCAACCCGAGGAAACGGTGGAATACGCCATCCAGGTGGCGGAAGGACTCATCGCCGCGAACGAGGCGAAAATCCTCCACCGGGACATCAAGCCGGACAACCTCATGCTGACAAAGGACGGCGTCCTGAAAATCGCCGACTTCGGCCTGGCGAAAAGCATGTCGCCGGACACCGTCGCCACCGACACCGGCCTTATCATGGGGACACCCTTCTATATGAGTCCGGAACAGGCCAAGGGCCTGGAGATGGATTCCCGGTCCGATATCTACAGCCTCGGCGTCAGCATGTACTGCATGGTGATTGGCGACGTCCCGTTCGACGCCGATTCCGTCGTCGGCGTGCTTCTCAAGCAAATCTCCGCCGACCGGCCGGACCCCTGCGCCGTGAAGCCGGAACTGCCGTCCGTCCTCGGTTCCCTCATTATGCGGATGATGGCGAAGAAGCCGTCCAACCGGCCGCAAAGCCCGGAAGCGCTCCGGGAGGAACTGAACATCGTCCGGGACATTCTGAAACCGGCGGCGCCGCCGCCGTCCCTGTCGGACATTACGGAGGTGGCGGAGGACAAGCGCCAGAACTTCCGGCCGCTCCCGGCCAGCAGCATTACCCGGATAATCCGGGTGGAGGCTTCCGGGGACGTGTTGACCCGGATGATTACGAGTATTCAGGAAGACAGCGGCGTCGCCATCGAGTCCGAAAACCCGTTCCCGCTGAATACGGTGGCGGAGGTTCGCTTCAACGATCCGGAAAAGGGCGAGGAACAGTCGGGGCTCGGCCTGGTCCGCTGGTCCGATGCGACGCGGATGGGCGTGACCTTCGTCAAGGTCCAGGCCATTCCGAAATCGGGCGGCGGGGAAATGCGCCTGTCCGGCCCGATGGCCATTGCCGCCATCACGGCGACGCCGATTCATCAGCGGCTTTTACGTCTTATCTACGCCAACGCCGGACAATTCATGACCCTGCCGAAAATCGCCTCCTCCCTCGGGGTCGGCGCGAAAATGGCCGAAGACCCGATTAAAACCTTCGAACGGGCGTCGATGGCGAAAAAGCATCCGGACGGCCGCTACGAACTGATGTGGCCGAAGGACGAATCGCTGCAGCGGGAAATCGTGGTGTGGATTGAACGGCACGGCATGCGGTAGGGACAGGTTTTTCCTGTAATTGTGCTTTATAAAATGGACCCTGTTCGGGAGCGAACAGGGTCCATGCTCATAATGAGAGTCGCGATCGATAATGCTGTAATGTTACGAATCGTTCTGTTCCGGTAAAGGGGATCGCGACCTTAAAAGGCAAAACTAACGCCGAGCCTGCCGCCGACGCCGCGCTGCTTCCCGACCATGCCGTACACGCTCGCATCGACGCGGTAGCGTGCACCGGTGGGACGGATTTCCAGGCCCAGTTCGGCAAAGCCGGACGACCCTTTCACGTCCGGTTTGTCGGTTATCGCGATGCCGTTGACCGAACCTCCGGCCTTTCCGGCGAATTCATGCTCCCAGGCGGCGCCGGCGTAGCCAGTGACCACGCCGCTGATCGCGTGGGAATAGCGGAAGCCGAGGCGGGTGCGGACGGAGTCGATGGCGTCCATATCCAGCCGTTCGCCCGCGCCGGTCCTGACGCTGTCGCTGTTCGTCCTGGTCCAGAAGGCCTTGCCGTACAGATCGATACTGTTACAGGTCCCAAGCTCGAACACTTTGCCGAAAGCGGCGTGCGCTCCCCAGTACATATTCGCGTGATCGTACTTCGCGCCCGCGTTTCCTTTGATGGTGAAATCCTGGTCAATCCATCCGGCCCGTAACGATGCCTCCCCATGCCAGCCGTCCCCTCCCCGCAGATGGGCGAAGAAGCCGCCGCCGGCGTATTTGGCGTCGCCGTCGCCATCGAGCCGGCCGAGGCCGAGGATGTTATTGTAGCTGTCGTAGCTGCCGTAGCCGGTTTCAAAAAACGCGCCGAAGACCGTGTCGGCCATGGAATTCGTGAAGCGCCGGGCCAGACTGAGGACCGTCCCGAAGCCGTCGACATCCACATGGCTTCCTGTTTTATGGCGGAAGGAGCTGCCGTCGGCGGTCACGGCGAAGGAGAACCGGCCCGGCGTCGCCGTGGCGACGGCGGCAGCGATGTTGCCTTCCAGCACCCGGTGGCTTTGGTAGATGGTCAGCATGCCGCCGAGCGCCGATTCGAAATACGGTTTATAACCGTTTCCGGAAGCGGTAAACTTGCTCGGGCCGTCGTATCGTGCGACAAGGTCGGCGCCGTCGGCTTTAACGACGAAAGAGTGGCCGGTAAGGCCGTTCAGGGTGTCCACCGCTTCTTCGGGCCGTTCGGTCAGGCTGCCGGCGACGCCGGCGATGAGGGTTATGGTGTCGGTGTTATCGGCCGAAAAGGTCGAAGGTGACGAAATAACCAGTTTCAGCCTTGTGCTGTCGGCGATGGCGACGGCGTTCGCGGTGGCATTCAGCATGGTCGCGCCGTTCAGGCCGGTTTCCGGCAGGTCGAAAATAAGGGTTTTGATGGTGGCGTCGAGATGGTAATTGCCTGTCAACCTGTTGTTGACGCCGGTGACACGCACGGTGTCGAACGCCATGGCGCCGGTATTGACACTGGTTAAACCAATCCGGCTGGCGCCGGAGGCTCCATTGAAATGAATGGTTCTGAAAGAGACGCCGCCAGTGCCCGCAGCGGTGCCGTCAAGTGTGACAGCCAGATCGCCTTTGGCGCTCAGCGTACCGATGGCGGTCACGACTGCGTTACGGCTGTTCGAGGCGCCGCCGGTAATCGCGAAAGTGGCGGAATTGCCGATAAAGGTGACGCTCTCCAGGTCGACGAGAGCCTTGCCGAATTCCATGTCGTCGGTTTTCCCTGACTGCACCGTCATATTGTCTTCGACGATAATGCCGGCATCGGCGGTGTAACCGACCAGGGTCGCCGACCCGCCATAGCCGCCGTTATTCAATCCCTTGTCGCCGGCAATAACATTGACATCGGAAAGTAACGCGCCCGAAAGCACCATGGCAAAGGCCCCGCCACCACCACCGCCGCCGCCGTTATCGGGCGTGTCGGAAGCCCCTGCTCCTGCGACGACAGCATATTCCGAATAGCGGCCGGGTTCTTTAACCGTAAACCCTACGCCATCTCCGCCAGAATATGATCCGCTATAGCCGGGGGCGAGCATACCGAAATTGCCTCGCATCGTTGAAAGACCATGGTTTCCAGCCGATGCGCCGGCCGAGCCTTTACCGCCACCCCCACCGCCACCTGCGGCAGCTATGGGAAGCAGATTAGTAATGGTAATTACTTTATTGGTGGCATTTGTGCCATCGGCAGCGACAGGGACAGTTGTCGCGACCGAAGGCGGGCTACCATTTCCTGTCCATACAATGGCACCTTCGCCGCCTTGTCCGCCCATGGGGGACGTTGCGGTCCCGCCTGTACCTGATGCGCCGCCATTACCGCCTCTGATGACAAGGTCACCCGCCGAGGCGCAGGCACTGAAAACAACGAAACACGCCGCGACAACGGCGGTGGTGGTGCGTACATATTTCGAATAATAGCCCATGCGATAAACCCCGTCACCAAGATGAAACGATTTGCCTCTGCAACAAACGGAGTTGATTATCACATAAACCATTGGTGAATTCAAGATTAATATCTGTCGTGAAAATACACTATCACGTGCCCTGGCACCACAACTTTTACCGAACATCAGGGCACAACGGCGGTTGTGGTGTCCAAATTCGTGAAAAAAAACGTGGAATTACATCGGTTTTAGGTTGTCGTTGAGGCGATCGACGATCTTGTGCAGGCGTGATTCTCTCGTCGCGTCCTGTTTCGCGTCGAAGTAAAACCCGGCGTAGGTTTTTCTGACCGACGGCGACATGGACAGGAGGTTCGACCGGGCCGGTTCGTGGCCTTCGAGCAGCTGGATAAACTCCCGTACCTGCTCGTCCGTTGTGCCGATCCGGGCGGATCGGTCCCATGCGCCCCGTTTTTTGGCATTGTTGATGGCGTCCAGTCCGGGCGGCGCGACGAGGCCCCGGTCAAGGAGGGACTGGACCAGTTTTTTATTCTTTTCCGACCATTGGCTCGTGGCCCTACGGCGGGCGAAGTATTTTTTATATTTAGTGTTATCAATGCTTTGCATTTGACCGTCTATCCACCCGAAGCAGAGTGCCTCTTCCAGCGCGGCGGTGGCGGAAAGGGTGGCCGGACCGCCTTTTTTCCCGAACAGGAGCCAGACGCCGGGGCTTTTCCGGCCGTTCTTTTCCAGCCAGGCGCGGAAGGCGGCCCGGTCGGGGAATTCGAGAGGTTCACTCATGCCGGTACGTTGCTCCGTGTCAGGATCGGCTGCCGTCGAGGAGTTCCTGAACAAACGGGGCCAGCTTGTTCCGGGTCTCTTCCAGGGCTTGAGGAATGATTTTGACATCGGCGAAGACGGGCATGAAATTGATGTCGCCGTCCCAGCGGGGAACGATGTGGAGATGGAGGTGG
>JAJQFC010000102.1 GCA_021201355.1 Planctomycetaceae bacterium
GGCGACGGATTACGAATCGGCCGTGAAGGCCGACACAAAAGCCTACGCCGCCTATTTCGCCGGCATGCTGGACCGGGGCGTCTATCTGGCGCCGTCGCAATTCGAAGCGATGTTTGTCAGCGCCGCGCATTCTGACAAGGACATCGACGCCACGGTGAAGGCCGCCGGAGAAGCGTTGACGGGGACGGCGCATGAATGAACAGGTGACCGACTCGTCGTCCTTGCCTCCGGACGAAATCGAACGGCGGAGCTTCGCGATAATCGGCGAAGAGCTCGACAGGTTGCGCACGATCGACCCGGCCTCCGTCTCCAGCCTGACACCGGAGACGGAAGCGATTGTCAAACGGGTTATCCACACCACGGCCGATTTCGATTATGCGCGAAACCTCTATTTTTCCCCCGGTGCGGTTGTAGCCGGCCTCGACGCTTTCCGGAACGGCGCGCCGGTCGTCACCGACACGACGATGGCCCTGTCCGGGATAAACAAGCAGGCCGCAGGGAAACTAGGAGTTGAAGCCCATTGTCTCATTGCCGACCGTGAAGTTCGGGAATCGGCGGCGGCGGCCGGAACTACCAGGTCGCGGGCGGCGGTGGACGTGGCGGCAGAGCGTTGGCCGGATGCGGTGTATGTCATAGGCAACGCGCCGACCGCGCTGCTCCGCATCAGGGAGCTAATCCGTGACGGCAGGTTGACGCCGCGCCTCGTCGTCGGCGTCCCGGTGGGATTCGTCAACGTGGTGGAAAGTAAGGATGCCCTCATCGGTAGGGAAACGACGTGCATAGTCGCACGGGGCCGTAAAGGCGGATCAAACGTCGCGGCAGCCATCGTCAACGCATTTCTTTACACCTTGACCAGGTGACTATGAATCTGGAATTAGTTTCTTCAGTCCATCCAAATAAAAAGCGCTCCCGGCCGGAATAGCGAGGGAGCGTTTTTTCAATATTCTCGTTCCCAATCGGCCTAACGGCCGGCGTGCAAATTGAGCCGAAGCATTTTTGAGTCGACGGAACGCGACCAGAAGCGGCGGCGCCGGGGCGTGTCGGCAGCCACCTTAATCATCTGGGAAAGAAAAGCCTGATGATCGTACTCGGGCATTACGTTCGCCTGACGCGATTCCGACGCGCGGCTTTCCGCATGTTCCATGGCATGGTCCGGAATGGACATGCCGGTCGTACTCAAGAAGAAAATAAAAGGTTTCGGCTTCATACGTCTCTCCTGCAATCTCCCGACTACACCATGAAAATCATCGTGCACACTGTACCCATATCATCTGTTTGGGAGATTGTTTTTCGTGGGGATTCTAAAAATCTACTGTCCGCGAATGAAGCGGAATCCTTTGCACGTGGATGCGCGAAAACAATTGAAATATGGACCATTTTGAGCTTATCTCAAGAAAAGTTCGAGCTTTATAACAACGACAAATATTGCGATTTTCCTGGAATTTCAAAGCTTTCCCGTCCTGTAATGTAGAATGCGTTAAGAATTTTTAAGAGTTCCGTTAAATCAAAAAAAGCCTTGCCGGTGAGCAAGGCCTTATTCATGAAAATATGTTCAATGAACTTCAGGAACGGGGCGATACCAGGACGACGACGCTTTGCGGTTCTACGGCGAATCGATCGTGACGATGGCCAACGGCCGGGGCCTTGTCGGTCAGTTCGAAAATTTCTTCTCCGGACGGACGTGAGGTATCGACGACTTTACGCCATTCGCGGCCTCTGTCCGGTACGACAAAATGGCGCCAATCCCGTGATGCGTTCATCATGACATAGATGTCGTCGTCCGGACGGCCGTCCGGATGTTGCGCCTTGCCGCCTTCCAGAAGAAAAGCCAGCCATTGCGCTTCGTCGGACCAATCCGGGACATTTTCTTTTTCGCCGTGCCAGGTTATGCCGCCGCCGTCGGAAAAGAAGCTTTCCCTCCGTAGAACCGGATGATTTCTTCTAAACATTATCATAAGTTTGAAGAAGCGGTGCATCTCGGCGTTGGCCTCGAGGCATTTCCAGTCCACCCAGCTAATTTCGTTGTCCTGACAGTACGCGTTGTTGTTGCCGCGCTGGGTTCGGGAGAATTCGTCGCCGCCGAGAAGCATCGGCACGCCCTGGGACAATAGAAGCGTGGCAACGAGATTTTTCATCTGGATGCGGCGGCGGCGGTTTATTTCGCCGTCGCCGGTCGGACCCTCGACGCCGAAGTTCATGGAATGGTTGTGTTCCTCGCCGTCACGGTTGTCTTCACCGTTGTCCTCGTTGTGTTTTCTTTCGTAACTGACAAGGTCGTTCAGGGTGAAACCGTCGTGGGCGGTAACGAAATTGATGGTATGCCGGGGCTTTCCGCTGGCGCCGCCGTACAGGTCGTCCGAACCGCAGACGCGGCTGGCGAACCGGCTCACCATGCCCTTGTCGCCGCGCCAGAACATCCGGACGTCGTCCCGGAAGTAGCCGTTCCATTCCGACCAGCGGCCGTACGACGGGAAATTCCCGACCTGGTTCAGGCCGGCGGCGTCCCAGGCTTCGGCGATCAGTTTGGTGTTGGCAAGGACCGGGTCGCGGGAAATCATTTCCAGGATTGGCGGATTGGCCAATACTTCACCGTTGACGTCGCGGCCGAGGATGGAGGCGAGGTCGAAGCGGAAGCCGTCGACGTGCATGGCCGCCACCCAGTAATGGAGGACGTCCATGATGAAATTCCGCACCACCGGGTGGTTGCAGTTGAAGGTGTTGCCGCAGCCGGAAAAGTTTCGGTAGCGGCCGTTTCCGTCCAGCATATAGTAGGTCGGATTGTCGAGGCCGCGGAACGATATGGCCGGACCGCGTTCATCGCCCTCGGCGGTATGGTTGAAGACGACATCGAGGTAGACCTCGAGTCCGGCCTGATGGAATTTCTTGACCATTTCCCGGAATTCGTCGAGAGCGCCGGCGTCCGCCGAGACGCTGGCGTAACTGGCGTTCGGACTGAAAAAACCGATGGGCGAGTAACCCCAGAAGTTGAGGAGCGGTTCGCCGGTGCGCGGATTTCTCCGCATGTTTTCGTTCTCGTCGAACTCGAAAACCGGCATCAGTTCCACCGCCGTGACGCCGAGGTCGAGGAGATAGGGAATCTTCTCCGTCAGGCCCATGAAGGTGCCGGGACTCTGGACGTTGGCGGACGGATGAATGGTGAAGCCCCGGACGTGGAGCTCGTATATTATCGAATCTTCAAGCGGCGTCAGTAGGGGACAGTCGCCGTCCCATTCGAAATTTCGGGTCGAGGCGATGCGGCAGCGGCGCGGATTGATGGCTGGTCCACCGCCGCCGTTCGGGTGCGGCAGATCCGGCCTGCCCCAGGCCGCAACGCCGCCGAAGGCGCGGGCGTACGGATCAAGGAGCGGCAATTCGGGATCGTAAAACAGGCCGTGGGACGGGTCTTTCGGGCCGTCCGCCTTCCAGACGTAGCGGAGCGATTTCAATCGCTCCGGCTCCGGATGGACTATCTGGACATGCCAGATGTCGCCGGTCCGGTTAAGCCTCGGGTCCAGGTCGATCACCGCCTTGACGTCGTCCTCGTCCTCGTCGTACAGTTCCAAATACATTCGCGTCGCCTGGCTGGCATAGATGGCGAAGTTGACGCCGACATTGGTGCCGTACGGCCCCAGCGGAAGCGGAGTACCGCGCTCGACATGGAATCCGCTCACCGCCCGGTGATCGCGGCCCAGGGCTTCTACTTCGTCGATGCCGCGCCGGTAAAAAGCAGTCAGGCTGCTTCTGATTTTCGATAGTGACACAGTCCCCACCTTTCTTTCCATTTTCACCGGCCCCGTTGGCGAAGCCGGTTTTCCCCTTCACCAGCCGAGGCGGTTACGCCACAGGCCCGGCTCCATCCCGGTGTCGTTTGACCGGGACAGCCGCTGAAGCCGCCACAGTACCATATGCGCCGCACCCACCGGCGGCGCTCCGGCCCGAATTGGCGGAAACATCCGCGTGTCCGCGAGCAGTTGGAGGAGCGCCTCGCGGGCATTGTCCCGGCCGCTGTGGGCGCCGACGGCGATGTCGCGGAGAGAGTCGAGGACGGTGTCCAGGAATCGGGCGCCGTCGTCGCCGAACTCCGGGGAACAGTAGGGCGAATTGGCGATACTGACGAGGGCGGACACCGCCCGCACCGTCCCGACTTCGCCAAGGGCGCCGGCGACGGCGGAACGTTTGACCCGCGTCAAATCGGGATGCATCAGGAGGTATTCCATTGACGCGATGCCGGCGTCGCGGGCGGCGGCGAGTTCCCCGTCCGGGTCCGGAAAGTCGTCCGGATACGCCAGGGCGGCGCCGAACGCCGTCACCACCGCCGCGAACACCGCCGGATCGAGATCGCGTTCGATCGCCGCCGTTGCACTGCCGGCGGCGAAGACAGCGAGATTTCGGCCGGAGGCGAGACGGCGGCGGCGCCAGTTCTCGGCCTCGACCGCGTCCTCGGCGGCAAATTGCATGGCGTTCAGATCCGGGAATTCCACAAAGGCGGTCCGACACATCGCCGTCATGGTGTCGAACAGGGCCTGGAGGATGACGCCGTCCCCGATGGCGGCCAACCGACCGAACGCCTCAAGCACTTCCGGCAGCCCTTCCGCCCCCATGTCGGCGAGGGAGGCAAGGGCGGCCAGACGTATCTCCTCCACTTCGTCAGGGACGCGGACGTCGATGTCGTCGCCCTGCGCCGACCATATCCGTTCCCAGCGGCCGGGGTCGTTCCCGAGGGCGTTCCCGACGAAATAGAGGACAGCCTGGCGGGCGGCCTGGCTGTAGAGAATGTCGTCGATGTACCGAAGGGCGGCGCCGACCGGATCGAACTGGAGGGCAAGGCTGTGGATGACCCGGGCCTGGAGGCGCTCCTGGTTCGAGTCGAGACGGCCGCGCCTGGTCAGGGGCGGACGGCGAAGCGGCTCGAGAATTCCCTGCCTTGGCACCCGGTCGTAGCCGACGGCGTAGTGAATGTAGTTGAACCTGGCCCGTTCGGACTGGAGGCAGAACGCCGGAAGCAACCGGCAGACGAGAACCTTTACCTCGAGCTTGTCCGAAGTGGCGAGGAGGGCGTCCAGGTTGGTGACGTCCCTGGGATCGCCGAGCATCGCCATCGCTTCGACAACGCCCTGAAGGATGAGGGTGTTCGAACGGGAAAGAGCCTGGCGCAGCACTTCCTGCATTTCCCGGCCGTTCGGGCCGCGGAGTTCCGTATAGATTAGTTCCAGCACGCGGGCCCGCCGGTTCGACGCCGCGTTCAGGGCCTCGACCATGCCGTTGTACCGTTCGGCCCTGGCGGCCGGCTCTTCGGAATATGACCGGCCGGCACACGTTACCAGAAGTATCAGTCCGAAAAAAACGGTCGCACGTCATTCCTTTGCACACGAGCGGTTGCCGGCCCGGGCGATTGAGTCGCCGGCCCGGCGTTATCCGGTTCGGAAACGCCGGTTGAGAAAGACGGCCTACTCATGGAGTCTGATGTTACGATACATTACCAGGGCCGGCGCCTCGCCCTCGCGGTACAGGAAGAATCCGGCGCGGCCGGTGCGGTCGCTATCCCGCAGGGGCTGGCCGCTCCGGGATTCGGGCTGGAGTTGGCGGAAGTTTGTCGCGTCCAGATCGAAGCGGACCCTGTTCCATCCCGGCGTCAGGTCGAGGGCCGGTGTTTCGTAATCGACCCAGCCGGCGCCGTCGTCCACCGTAAAGACCATGGACAAAGCCGCGTCGCCGGCGCCGTCGTAATAGGCGTCGAGGGACACATAATTGACCGTGGAGAAATCTTCCGGCGGCGTGAGCGTCCGGTAGACGGCGGCCCGGCCCTTGACGGCGCTATGGAGGTCCATCTTCAGGGCGCGACCGCCCTGCCCGTCCGAGATAGCCGTGATGGCGCCGGGATCGCTCCAGGACGGCATGCGCCAGGTCGCGGCGGTGCCGGGTCCGAATTCGTCCCACAGCCGACCGGTCGACCCATCGCCGCCGGCGAGGCGGTCAGGGATGATTTCGCGGGCCGGTTCGATGACTTCCTCGCCGTCGGTGCGGCCGGGACCGAGGACGATGCCGTCGTCGGCGTCGCCGCTAAGGAAATAGTTCAGGGTGCGCGTCAGGAACCGGAGGGTCCGGCCGTTCCTCCGGCCGAATCGCCATTCCCGGCGCCAATCCTGGTAGGTGGCGACAACCAATTCCCGATCATTCAGGACGACCGCGTCGACCGTCTCGCCGTCGCTAAGCTGGTGCGTCGCCGGGAGCGGACCGAACTCGCCGCCCACCGCCTGGGCCAGCCGTTCCATCTGGCGCCGCGCTTCCGGCCGATCGGCGGCATCGAGCCAGATATGGCCGCCGCGTTTCAGGTACTCACCGACGCTGGCGAGGGCATTGTCGGACCAGTCGCGCATTTCCTCCGGCGCCACCAGGGCGAGAAGGGTGTCGCCGAGGGTTGGATCGGTCGGCGTCAAACGCCGGTCCTCGACCGTGATGCCGCTCCTGATTCTGTCCGACAGCACGCCAAACAGGTTTTCCGTGGCCGAATCGGGCAGACGGGCGAAATCGCCGACGACAATAAGAAGGCTGTCCATATCGACGCTGCTGGCGGCGACACTGACGCTCCGGCGCCGTCCGTTCCGCTCGATGCGGGACCATTCAGCGACCGTCGTGTCCATCGGGATGACACGGAGACGGTAGCGGTCGTCGTCGCCGCCAAGGTTCGACTGGGTCAAATCGGTGATGCCGGTCCCGGTACGCGTGGCCAGCGGGCTGCGTCCGGGGCCGGAATTCATCTCGTCGACGCGACTCTCGCCAAGGCCGTCGGACTGGCCGCGGCCGCCGGCGCTTCTGCCGCTGTCGTCGCCGCCGGAAGCGCCGCCGGGAAGGCCGGATTGGCCGTTTCCGTCGTTCAGGCCGGGAACGCCGCGGCTGGACAGGCTGTCCGGATTGCCGTCTCCGACGCCGGCGTTCCGCTCGCCCGGGCCCCGCCCGTCGCTCCGCTGGAGCGGGCCCTGGCTGGCGTCGCCGTTGCCGTTGCCGCCACCCTGGGCGCTCGGCGTAAAGGCGGCGCGTTCGCCGGTTGTGCCGCCGCCGGCGAGGTTCGGAGAGGTTTCGCCGTCGCCGCCGGCGAGTGGCTGTGAACTGGCCGCCAACCCGGTGGCGCCGGGAAGACCGGAGCGGCTGCCGCCGCCGGACGGCGCGGAGTCAAAGCGCATTTCATCGATGGCTGTTCCATTGGCGTTGGCCCGACCGGTGGCGCCGCCGGGAGTATCCGAGGCGATCCGGCCGGCGGAACCGCCGGGCATTCCATTCGTGGCCGGCGTGGCGGAACCGGCGCCTTCGTGCCTGCCGCTGCCGCGTACGGTTCGCCGTCCGCCCATCGGGGCGGCGGAGGCGGAGTCGTCCTCGCCGGAGACGCCCCGGGGCAAACGGGCCGGCTCTTCCCGTTGCACCGGGAATATTCCGGCCGGAATGGCGGAGCCGGGTTTCTGGCCGTAAATATCCACACCGACCGCCAGATTGTCGACGCGGAACTCTTCGACGCCGGGGTCGCCGTCGGGATTGGCCGGGCCTTCGGCCAGGCGCTGCTCTTCCCGGTCGCGGGACGGGTCGTCAATGTCGACCCTGGGTTCAGGTTCCGTGACCATGCTTTCGGACGGAGACCGCCGTCGTCCGCGCGGATCGATCCGCCGAACGGTTCTGTCGAACGAAACCGCTTCCATGCCGGGAGCGGCGGTTATGAGCGTACCCTGGTCGCTTGCCACCGGCTGGACCGGTCGGACACCGTCGGACCATACCGGCCGTTCCGAATCTTCGGGCGGGTTGAGATCGAGGCGGGCTTCCTGCTCCGCGTTCCGATCCCGGTTGGTTTCACTGGCGCGAGCGCTGGCCGTCTCCTCCGGCGGTTCCGCCATTTCCGGGAGTTCACGCATCGATTCTTCGGAACGTTCACGTTCGCGTTCGCGTTGGTGTTCGCGGCGGTGCATCGCCGTTTCCCGGTCGGCCTCGAATGGCGCGGCGGCCGGTTCGAGATTGTCCGAAAGAGCGGCGCCGGCATCGTCGGATGCGGTTTCTACCGTGTTCTCTTTGGCCGTAACCACGCCGCCGCTCGCGGCGGCGCCGGCGGCGGCGGCCGTGTCGGCTTCGGCGACGGTGACTTCGCCGGGCACGCCGGATGTCCCATCCGCGCTGTCCGAGCGGACGCCGGTGAGGCCGACGAGTTCGCGTTCGGCGTCGCTTAATTGCACCGTCACCGGCGGCTCTTCCGCGACAAGGCTGACCTCGACCGGCGGATCAAGCCTCGGCGCGACGGTGATGGAGGTGCCGAGAAGAATAATGAAAACGATTAGGAGAATGACGTTCGCCAGGGCTGATACGAGAAGGAATCTGGCAAGCGCGCTCTTCCCCAGCCGGTACAGAATATAGGCGAGGAGAAGAAGGAGAAGAAGAAGGAGAAGAAGCGCGGCCAGAAGATAAATCCACCAGGCGCTCCAGAGGCTGTCGCCCCGGCGCACCGGCTCCAGGGAGGAGAATCCCGGAGCGGCGCCGGACGCCGCCGGACGGACCGGGGCAACGCGCGGCGTATTCCGGAAAACCCGTTCCGTTTCTTCCCACGGCGATACAGTGGTATCCGGAAGCGGGGCCGGGCGGTCCGGCGTCCAGAAGTCGTCGCTGAGGTCGGGTGTCCGTTCGAGCGGCCTGGTGTCGTCCGCGTCGGGAAGGCGCGGAGCGTCCGGGATGCCGGCCGGCGGGACAACGTCGCGCGGCCGCGCCTGATACGGCCGAACGCGCCAGCGTACTGGGACGTCCACCCGGCCGGGCCCGGCCTCGACAATGATAGTGCCGCCGTATTCCCCGTCGCCCTGCCCCATCGGCGCCGACACCACGACTTCAAGTTCGAGGTCGTGATCGCCCTCGGCGACGGCGTCGGGAACGCCGGCGACGTCGAGCTCTTCGCCCGCGTCAAGACTGATGTGAAGCGGCGCCGCCTTGTCCGCGCTGTACGGTATGGTGAGGACGCGACTCCGGAACGTGCCGGGCGGAACGTCCCCGAGGTCGACGGCACCGGGGGAATCGAAGGTGACCGTACCGACGCGAACGCGGGCGTCGGCGCTGTCGCCGAGTTCGGCACCGTCGGTCACGCCGAAGCGGCCGTGGTAATTGCCGGGCTTGGCCCCGGCGGGAACGGTCATTTCCAGTTCAAACTGGTGATATCCCGGATCGACGGCAAGCCGGGAGGCCATGGAAGGCCAGTCCGTCCCGCCGTCCGGCCAGTCCAGTTCGAGAAAAAGTTGACGCGGGGTCCGTGAATCGAGGTCGACGCTGGCGATGGCGCTGCCGGTTTCGCCAGGGAACAGGACGCCGAAATCGACGTCGCCGCCAAGGCTGGCGCGGCGCGGAGGCGGTTCGCGCGACCGGATGGCAAGCCCGGCCGCCTGCCTGACAAAATCGCCGTAGTCCCACGCGGCGCCCTTGGCGCGGAGGGAAAGGTCGAACTGGTCGGGGGCGTTCGGGAGCACGACCGCACCGGCATAGACGCCGTCGTCCGCCTCCCCGTCGCCGTGGCGACCGTCGTCGAACAACTGGATCGGTTCCGGCACGATGCCGGGAAGGGCCTGGACCCAGACGTCGGCGCCACGGAGCGGCGCCGCACCCTCGGCCAGGGTGGCGCCGACGGAGAGGATTTCGCCCCGCAGTTGCGGCGGAAAGACGTCCAGGAAAAAGCGGGTGTCGGCGGAGAGGGCCAGCACAGACACACCGGGAACGGCCCGTTCCCAGGTGAAGTCCCACAGGCCGGGCGTGGGGCTCCCGAAGTGAACGTGGGACGATTCCCTCGCCGAATCCATACCGGTGCCCGGGCCCCTGACCCGAAGCCGGGCGCCGCCGTCCGTGAGGGCGGCAAGACGCTTGACCGAACCGTCTATCGGCAGTTGAACGGTGCCGTCTTCCGCTCCGAGTACGCCGGCGTGGAGAAGCTGGCGCTTTCCGAGTTCGGCGGCGAGGCGGGCGTAGATGTCCGGAAGATCGGAGTCCCTGACCGCCTTGAAATACATGCCGCCTGTGACTTCGGCCATTTCCCGAAGGAGCCGGTGATCGGTTTGTTCGCTCAGGCCGACGGAAAAGATGCGTACGTTTTCCTCGGCGGCCCGGAGGTGGGTGTTTTGGTATTCCGACCCTTCGTTCTTGCCGTCGGTAAGAAGGATGAGAACCGGGCGGCGCGTCCCGGCCAGTTGGCCGAGGGCAAGATCGATGGGTTTGTCCAGGTTGGTCATGCCGGCGGCGCCGACCTTGTCGAGGACGGCGAGAAGCTGTTCGCCCTGCTCGAGGGGAAGGAGCGGCGTGTTCACGGTGGCGTTGTGGTTGAAGGTGACAAGGCCGATGCGGCCGATGCCGCCGGCTTCCCTGGCGGTTTCAATAAACGACCGGGCGGCGGCGACACGGAGTTTGTTCGGATCGTTATACAGCATGCTGCGACTGATATCGACGGCGAGGATGACGTCGACCAGATCGGCGGCGTAGCGACAGACGCCTTCCGCTTCGCCCTCGGCGACGACTGTGCCGTTTTCCCGGTAGACGACGCGGACGGTTGCCGGTCCTTCCCGATCCTGTTCCGGCACGACGCGGGCGTCCAGGAAGAACCGGCCGGCGTTCCGCCAGAGGTACAGGCCGCCGGCCCGGTAGCGTTCCTGCAAGCCTTCTTCCCGGGATAGTGTCGCCGGGTACACATAAATATCGAAGTCATTCGCCGTAACGTTGACGAGGGGACTCCCGAAGGGTTCGGGCAGGGTGACGACGAGTTTGACATTGCCGGGAGCGCGCGGGTCGCCGAGTTCCTGGGTGAGAAGGGACGCCCGAAGCGGCGCGGCGGCGCCGTCGGCCGCGACGAGGGCGGTGGCGGGAAGAACGACGACGGCGAGAATCGCACCAAGGCAAAACGCCGCGACCCACGCGGCAAGCGTGGGGAAGCGGACCGGAACCGTGGCTGATTTCGTCTTCATTGTCATGACTGACTACCTGGCTCCAGAACCGGCAGTTGAATGGAGGTGACCCCGGCCCCGCGAACGATGCCGAAGACACGCATGACCGCCCGGTACGGCACCCGGGCATCGGCGCGGATGACAGCCGGCCGGCCGGGTCGGGCTTGGGTGAACTCCGTCACCAGGTTCCGGAGATCCGGTTCGGACATGACGCTTCCGTTGACGACGAGCGTGCCTTCCTCGCGAATATTGATGACCAGGCGTTCCGGCGCGTTCGTGGTGGCGACACCGCTTTCGCTTTCCGGCAGGACGACGGAGTGATCCGTTTCACGCCGGGTAAAATTGGTCGCGACAAGGAAGAAAATAAGAAGCAGAAACACAATGTCGATGAGGGACGTCATGGGAATCTCGAAATATTCCTCTTCCTGCAATGCCTTCATGACTTCTCCTCGGGTCTCTCGTGTCCGCGCGCCTGGCGTTATCGGCCCGGCGCATCGTCCTGACAATCGCCACTGATTGAAACGTGTCCGTTTACCCGTCCACGCTCGTCTCGTCCGAATCGGCGCGGACCGCGTCCATACCGTCGTCTTCCTGGTGCTTTTCGTCCGTTGTTCGGCTGTTGGCACGGGCCGCCGCCCGCTGCTGGCTGCGTTCGGCCCGGTTGGACGCGGCGGAAATGAATGCGAGAGCGCGTTCCTCGACTTCACGCATGATGTTGTCCGCGTGATTTCGGAGAACGTGATAGATGATGAGAAGCGGTACCGCCACGACCAGACCGAAGGCGGTGGTATAGAGGGCCTCGTAAATACCGGCGGCGAAGTTTCGCGGATCGTCCATGCCGAGTTCGGCCGCCGAACGGAAGGCGGCGATAAGGCCGAAGACGGTACCGAGAAGCCCGAGAAGCGGCGAAATGGAGGCAATGACGCCTATAGGCCGGAGGTTGGCCCGGAGGTCGTAAAGG
>JAJQFC010000184.1 GCA_021201355.1 Planctomycetaceae bacterium
GTACGGGTCTGTACGGTACGCGGCGGCGCCCGGCCGGCCCGCTGAGGGTGAATGAATGAAGGCCTGGGAGAGTGAGAACTTGATGTATTTCAAGGATATCGATGGCACAAAGCGGCAAAACGGAAAACCCAATCGTCAAATCGGGATTGACGGTATATTTTAGATCGGCATATCAACTTAAACTTCTTTAATCCCGAAGTTTCCCGCAAAGCCAAAGCAAAACTATCGAAAATCTGCCTATTTTCTGGCGAAAGCAGGTGTCTTCGTTGGGCCAGGGCCTCCACATTGCCGAAGTTCCATTTGTGATATTCGCCGTTAAATATTGTTGCAAGCCGCGAAAACTTCGCCGCAATGGAACGATTTTCTCCAATCTGATTGCCTCCATGCTGGCGATACTGTAATACCGGTGTAGGATCATGTATTATGGCACCTCCGATGCCGGAGAGAAGGATGTACGCCCACCAGTCATGGTATTTAACTTTTGGCACCCATCCTTCTCTGAGAACATTCCGCGCCGCCCGGTTAAAAACCATGGTGTTTCCGCCGCCAATATTTTGACATAACGCGTTGGCGAATCCGGGAGTTTTATGGAATGCTGCTGAAAACCCGACATGATTGCCATTTGAATCAATAAGTTCCGTTCGAGCGGAATACAAGACTGGATTTACTGTGCCGTAAGGCTTCATGATTGCTACAGCCCGTTCAAGTTTATCCGGAAACCAGATATCATCTTGGTCGGACCAGGCGAAATAATCGGTAGTAACACGCATATTCCGCAGGATAGTGAGAAAGTTTTGCGAGAATCCGGATCTAGGTCCGCGTAAAATTTCGATAGGTTTACCTCTGTTACGGAAGCTCTGGATTAAGTCCAGAGTGTCATCGGTGGAACCGTCGTCCGAAATCCAAAGCTCCCAATTATCGTATGATTGCTGGTAAAAGGATTCCATCTGCCGCTCAATGTAGCGGGCGCCGTTATAGGTGCACATAAGGATGGCGACAGTGGGCGAAGTGGAGTCTGCCACAAAGTACCTTTTCGTAAAATAAATAAAATCCGCTTGGACGTTATTTAATGGATTAAGAGATCGGCAAATCCACGCTTGAAATCTTTCTACGGCGGTGGGTGTCCTGCGGGATGAGTCACACATATAAAGGGTGATGGATATGGTATCTGCAAACTATGATTACAAGGACCTTCTAATATGGTAACCTCATCGTCATTCCTCTTTCCGTGAAACCAGTTGTCCAAACATTTCCGTATATTTTTTACAATCCAAAGATGTGTCGAATGGATACGAGACCAGAGAATCCTGACGGGACGATTCACCAATACACTTGCCGGGAGATACCGACCTGGCGTAGTCCAGGATGGTCCGACGCGGAGTGCCGATATGGATGATCCCGGTGAGGTGAGAATGCGCGACCCGAATTATGGCATCAGCCAGTATTTCTACATCAACCTTACTTGTCCATTGGTCGGAGAATGCTTGGGAGAATGGAAACGGTTTGGGGCCAAACGTTGCTCGTACTATAAGTGAATTGGAGTAAAGGCGCGCGGCGCATTCCCCACCCAATTTGGTCCAGGCATATTCGTTAAAAGGGTAAACTTCGTCCTCTTCCTTATAACCGCCTCTATCTCCTCGAAATACATAGTCGGTACTTATGTAGACAAGCTTCCACTTCTTTTCAATGCAAAGCTTAACTATGTTGCTCGTTCCTATGATATTCACTTCAAGCGCGCGCATTGGATCGGCTGTTTCCAACCGTGTGAAAGTATATGCCGCGGCATGAACCAGCGTTGTCGAGCCATTCTCCATGTTTTTGCAAAACTCACGCAGAGAGGTAAAATCAGAAACGTCGAATTCCTTGGATGATGGCGCAAGGACGTCTGGATACTGCTTTAAAATTACCAAACCCAGTTTTCCACTTCCCCCAGTTAATAAAATTTGATTATGGTTAGAGTTCGCTGCCATGACACTTATCCCCATGCACGTTTAGAGTGGTTTAATTTTGTCCAACGAATTTAGGCTTATTCAAATGCACTTTAGGACTTGAATGTGGAACGCGCAGCTATTGTCCATTCAAGGGTAACAATTCCCGACTGATTTCGGCAAGGGTGGGGAGTGCCGCATCCTTGTCGGAGATGATTGGCGAGACGCCTGAGGGAATAGGCCATTCGATGGAAAGCTCAGCACAATTCCAGGCTATACCCGCTTCGGAATTTGGCTCATAATAGTCAGAGCAGAGGTAAAGGAAGTCAGCGCTACTGGAAAGGACCACGAATCCGTGTGCGAAACCGCGGGGTACATACATAGAGAGGCGGTTGCTTTCGGACAATTCAATTCCAAACCAGTGGCCAAAATGACTGCTTCCACGCCGGACATCGACCGCGACGTCCCATACCGAACCTCGAACAACTCTGACCAGCTTTGCCTGAGGTGATTTGGTTTGATAGTGTAGTCCGCGTAGTACGTATTGGGATGAAGAAGAGAGATTATGCTGCACAAATTCGTCGGTAATACCTTTATCCATCAACCAGCTTTTGCGATAGGCTTCCATAAAGAACCCGCGGGAATCACCAAAAATTTTCGGTTCCAGGACAACTACGCCAGGCAAGTTTGTTTCGCGCACCTTAACCATGAGTTTCCCTTGTAAATGTAAAGCTGCGAAAAAAGAATTGACTTAATTTCGTATTTTAAAATTTAAAACAATTGCGCACCTATTTTCCGAATGAGGGGTATCCCGGATTAAAATTAATTAATGGATAAATGTTATTCGAGTAATACAACCTTTTTGTTACCTGCCGGATCGCCGTCGGAGACGAGGAAGCTCTGACAGGCGGATTTTTAACCGGTATTCTGGGCGAAGAGACACCGGAAAGAGTTTTCGGCGACAAATCCGGCGGCGATACGGTGCTATCGAATACTTTTCGTGATACTCGTCCTTAAGTTCTTCGCAAAGGAAAAGATTTTGTATCATAAAAGGTCCCGCGCTGTCAGTCAAGAACACCTTTACTGCCCGACCGTGATTGGGAAAATGAATGTTTTTGTGGAGCCGTTTTTGGCCAGAGTTTCGTTCAATGAAGGTGCCTAGCAAGTTAAAACGGGTGCGATCACTCAGTCCGGAACGGCAATTGACCGTCATTCGCGTCCGAGTCGGCGTTCTCGCCCGTTGGGGCGCGCGGTTCGTGGCGCTGGGTCGCTTTTTGCTCTGAATTCACCGGCCGGACCGGGACGGTTTCGGCGCCGGGCACGTGGTTGCCGGCTTTACCCGTCGCAGATTCCAACGTGTCGGCTATGGACTGAGGCACGCGAACGATTCTTTTGACTTCATGCGGATTGGCGTCGGCAGCCAGCAGGAGGGATGCCACATCCTTTTGGATGCGCATGCCGACGCGGTACGCCTGCATCGCCTCCGAATAGGCGGCCGACTGCGAAGACTCCCCCGCCGTCGTCGGGGCCGCATCGCCCCACAAATCGCCTATAGCAACGCCAAAGAATTCGGCGATGCGCTTCTGGTTGCCGGCGGAAGGCACCTTGATGCCACGTTCCCAACGCGACCACTCCGATTGGGACACGCCGAAGTCGGCGGCACACAACAATTGCCCGCCATGTCCCTGGTACCTTTTTACACGCAGGGCTTTTATAACTGAACCCATTGTCAATGCCAGAGTTTGGTCTTTTTTATTCGCCATTGAGACCTTGCGTGTAATAAAAATGACTCTTTAAGCAAATATACACTTGACAAATAGCCTTAATGGTCATATATAAACAGGAGTGGCGTACGACGCCACGTGCGCGCCGTACTCCATATCGCGCCACCAGGCCATTCGCACCTCACTGTTCAGGCTCACGGCCACCAGACAGTGAGGCCGCGCCATAATGCAATAACGTCTCTCAAGCGGCACGCCTGGCGTGACCCGCCCACACCATCGTTGGACGACACCTATGAGAGGCCGATATAGCTGTCCTGTCCGGCCGGCCCGGCCGTTCGAGAAATCATCCCGGCGACTGTCTGATCGCGCACGGCGGTTTCTTGGGCCAATAGGGCATTGCAGCCAAATTTTGCCCGCCCCGTACTTGTTTGATTATAATACACAAGAATGTTGTGTCACTGGAAATCTAGCGTGGTTTCACTATTTGCGGTACATGTTTTAACCCGTTTTACCCACTCCATTTGGAGCCGTCTCCGGCGATAGCTACATAATTTTCCACCTATTATATAAATCTTTATGGAGCAGAGGCATGGTCGCCACCGGCACCTTTCGAAACGGGAGCCGGCGTTCATCGGCGTAATGGCAGCGGTTCTTCCGCCAGGTCCGCGCCACCCGGCGTGCCAGCCGATTCTCTTGTCCCGCACCCGTCTCACATCATCCCATCGCCCTCTTGCTTTCAGCCGTAGCGAAGACTTCACGCCGAGCCACATCGGATTTTTTGCTACGTGGAATTTCACCATCCCCACAACAAGTGAATCGGCCGGGCAAATCACTTGCCCGTATTTGAAACTCTCCGCACCTCTTTTTTTTCACCGTCATAAATTCACGTTATCCCCTCGTCCGCAACCATTACTACCGCTACCACCAAGTAATTTCACGTTTTGTGCGTACCGCCGCGAAGGTGGCAGGTTCAACTACAGACATATATTTGTCTTTCAGGTCATATTATTATTGACAAATGGTCTTGAAGGTCATATAAACCGACGATAGCCACCTTGGTTTTGACCAGTATGACCATTATGACGCAGCGATGGGTGCATCATTCAGCGCTTCGGGAGATGTCCTTTCCGTTGCCCGATGACCGCACCTTAACGCGGAAGGAGGACCGGACGGTATGGGTTATGCACGTGAACGTGATCTGTTCGAGGAGGAAAAGGGAATGGCGAAATCGGTACGGCGGCCGCTTGTATCGGCGTCCCGGCCCCGGAAGGCCGATGGGTCGGGAGTGTGTGGTTGACAAGGGGACGACGCGTTATCCGGGAAGCGGACGCCATGGCTCCCGGTTTTTGGACTGTACGGTAATCAACCGAAGTTTTAACGCACTAGGTTTGACCATTTTTTGAGGAGGAGGAAGGAATGTACAAAAAGCTTTTGGCTGCCGCGTTCGCGGCCACGCTCATGACCGGTCCGGTCTGGGCGGGGGAACGGGTAGTTTGGGAAAGCCCGACGACCGACTATTCGACGGTGGACGGCGGAGCAATCGACGCGCTGCTCGGTCAGGGCGTCTACCCCAATACGGGAACCGCGCCGGACGGCGTCCTTAGCCCCGCCGGCAATACCGTCACCGTCGATACCGAAAACAGCGCCTTTGGCGGCAACGTGTACGGCGGCGTCGGCTACGACCCGCCCGCGACGAATCCCGCCGCCATCGATGCGACGGACAACGCCGTGACCATCACCGGCAGCAACGACGTCAACGTCAACGGCGGCGGAACCGAATTCGAACCCAACAGCGGCTCGGTCGTTGGCGGCTGGAGCTTCCTCGGGAACGCGTCCGGCAACGCCGTTACCGTCGACGCGGACTTTGACGGCACCATCGCCGGTTCCGTCGTCGGCGGCGCCGCCTACGACACGGTGAACGGCGCCGGAACCTCAATCGGAACGGCGGACGGCAACAGCGTCATTATCATGAGCGGCAGGGTTCTCGGCGCGGCCAACACCAATCCGCTTACCGGTGTCGTCGGCGCCATGACAGACCTCGGCGCGGCTACCAACAACACCGTCTCCATCCAAGGCGACGCCCGGACCCTGAACGCCATCGGCGCGACGTCCGGCGCCGGCGCCGTCACCGGGAACAGCGTGACAATCGCGGACGACGCCACCGTGGACACCTACGTCATCGGCGGTTTCAACCACGGCGGCCGCGACGCCAACGGCGACCTCAACACCAGCGCCGTCTCCGGTAACAGCGTGACCATTTCCACGACCGGCACCGTGGGCACCGCGGCCAGCGGCCTGTACCTGGCCCATGGCGTTATCGGCGGTTTCCACTTCGGGAACGGCGCGGTCACGGACAACACCGTCACCATCACCTCCGGCGACTTCGGATTTGTCGGTCCCAGTAACGGCTATGTGGCCGGCGGCCTCGGCGGCGACACCAACAACGTCGGCAACGGCGAGGTCCGGAACAACTCGGTGACCGTGACCGGCGGAACTTTCGAAAGTCTGAACATTTTCGGCGGCAGGAGCTTCGGCGAAGGCCTCGTTTCATCGAACAGCGTGTCGATGACCGGCGACACGGTGACGGTGAATAATTCGTGGATTGTCGGCGGCATTGCCCGGAACGGCGACTCCCGCAATAACCGGATCACGTTGGGAGCGATTGAAATAACAAATAACGACGATATCGACGGCGGTTTTTCCAGTAATGGCAACACCGAGTCGAACATAGTCACCCTCACCGGAACGACCATAAGCGGCGGCAATAATGTCAACGGCGGCTGGTCGAACAACGGGAATGCGAATACCAATGAAGTGCATATGACCGACGCCACCCTGGACGACATCAATATCGTCGGCGGGTACGCCGCCGGCGCGGGCAACGCGAACGGCAACATCATCACCCTGACCGGCATCACCTTAACCCCGGGAATGTGGGGTAACTACATAAACGGCGGGTACACCAATGAAGGGTCGTCCAACAACAACACCGTCACCGTTGTTTCGTCCACGCTGTCCGGTTGGGTGGTTGGCGGGGAAACGGCGGCCTGGACTCCCGGTCAGACCGCCAATAATAACACCGTCACCATAGACGGCGGCGCCGACGGCACGACCACGACCTCTTTCGTCGCCGGCGGCGTTGTCTGGTCCGACGGCAACAAGGCCCAAAACAACACGGTCAACCTCATCGGGAACATTACCTTCCATCAGGTGACCAGCTCCATCTATGGCGGCACCGACCTGTTCAGCGGCGGCGCCGTGACGAACCTGGAAGACATCACCCTCGGCAACACGCTGAATGTCACGAGCCAGGGCAATGAATACACGGTCAACGAGGTCTCGAATTTCCAGACGGTCAACTTTGGTCTCGGCCGGCCCGACGCCGGCAAGACGGTTTTCCGGAACGGCACCGCCTTCGTCACTGACGGCGTCCAGGTGAATGTCGGCGGTCAGGGCGGCGTCGCTCCGCTCGCGGCCGGCCAAAGCGTGACCCTGTTCAATGTGACGGACGGCGAAGGCGGCATCACCCTGAACACCACCGGCGAACACGGCGCGCTGTTCGACTACACACTTCAGGAGTGGGTCGGTGACAACGACTCGTACGGCGTGACCGTGCGGAACACCCGCGGGTCGGACGAATCGCAGTTGTTCGGCCAGGGCCAATTGGCCGGAATGCAGATGGTGAATGCGGCGAGCGACCTGGCCCGGAACGTCGCCACCCTGTTCAGCGTCGCCGAATCCTGCAACAACCCGTGTGTGACACAACGAACAAGCCGGTCATCTTCGCCGGTCTTGAAGGCGGCACCTCAAGGTGGAATTCGGGGAACGGCTCCCGCACCACCCTCGACCACATCAACCTGATTACCGGTCTCGGCTACCGCGCCGGCAACTTCCTCTTCGCCGGCTTCCTCGAAGCGGGCTAGGGCCAGTACGACGCGAAACTGTCCGGCCGGAAGTACGTCGACGGCGAAGACACCAGTTACATCGGCGGCGGCGCCCTGGCGCGCTACGAAGCGAACGGCTTCTACGGCGAAGCCGGCTTCCACGCCGGAAAAGTGAAGGCCGACTTCAACGCGACCCTCCGCCAGAATAGCGCCGTCCTGGTCAACGGAATCCGCTCGTCCTACGAACTCGATTCCACCTACTACGGCATCGACGCCGTGCTTGGCTACCAGAAGGCCCTCACCGCCTCCCTGATAGACGTCGCCGTCCGCTACAGTTGGAACCGGGTCAAGGGCGACGACGGCCGCGCCGGACTGGACGCCTTCAGCCTGGACAATGTGGATTCGCACCGCATCCGCGCCGGCGGCACCTACCGGTACAACGGGTTCGGGAACGTCTCGCCGTATGTCGGCGCGCATTTCGAATATGAGTTCGACGCCAAGGCCCACGCTTCGGCCTACGGCTACAACCTTCGCGAAGCCAAGATGCGCGGCGCCAGCGGCATCGGCGAACTCGGCGTGCGGATTGGCGGCAATGCCAGCCGCTTCACCGCCGATATCGGTATTGAGGGGTATGTTGGAAAACGCCGCGGCGTGACGGGCAAAGCCTTGTTTGGCTGGGCGTTTTAGTCCAGAACTCCTCGATAAAACGCCACAGCACTGCGGATCTCCACTCGTGGAGATCCGTAGATTTTTTATGTAATGGCTATTGAGGCGCTATTCGGCTGGTTGCCGAACCTTACGACAAACCCTTGATCATGGCCTGAAGGGCGGCGTCGACGGCATCGGCGAAGGCGGGAGCGGTCACCTTCGAACCGGGTAGGCTGGTGACGGTGAACTGGAGGCAGTCCGGGGCCATCGCGTAGCCGATTCCTATGCCGTCCGCAAGGACCGGGCCGAAGCCGAAGAAGCGGACGCAGGGCGCGGTGACCACAATACCATAATAAATTTAGGTAATTCCTCATTAGAATGGACCAAAATTCACCGATAATCGGTAGGATTGGTCCTATGAATCACTGTCCAGATTGCAGCTATACGCGCTCATGGACTTTGGCCGACGGTCGCTTAAAATGTAAGCGTTGCGGAAAGCGTTACCGGAGTATGCAAGACCGCTCCGTATGGCACTTTTTCCGGCTTTCAGAGAACATCAAAAAGCAGCTGCTCGATTACTTTCTTCTCGGTGTTCCAAGCTACCGGGTTCGCTTTCACGACTTGGTCTGTAGCGCGACTCGGGAAAGGTTTTTCCGCGCTGTCCGTGCCGCCATGGCGTACGAGGAGCAGCTACGGGAACCGTTTGACGGGCTCGTTGAATGTGATGAGACAATGTTCGGCGGCTATCGCCCAGGTAAAACGGGGTGGGGTGCAGCCGGTAAAATCATCGTCTTCGGCATTCTCAAGCGCAATGGCATCGTCAGCCTATTTCCGGTGAAGCAACGCCGGAAGGTCGAGATCGTCAGGTCGATCCGTACGCACACAAAACCAGGCAGCTTGTACTGCACGGACGAGTGGAGAGCATATGCATCGCTAGCCGTTCGTGGTGACCATGTAGTCGTAACAAAGGCACGGGGAAAACCGAAAGGCAAGGAGCACATAAATGGCATCGAAGGCTTCTGGAACTATGCCAAACATTGGCTCTATACCTATCGCGGAGTGCCTCAAAAACTGTTCCATCTTTATTTGGGTGAAGTTTCGTACCGCACCAACCGTCGCGATGAGGCCCTTTTTCCGTTGGTACACGGGCTTCTACAGCACTTGACCATGGAGCAAATTGACCGAATTTTGGTCCAATCTAATTAGGATTACCTAAATTAAATGCAGATTATAAATACGGTATCGAATAATTTCAACCCTTTTTCTCTACTGCCTCACTGATTCCTGTCGCGGATGGCCGCGATGGTCTCCTCAATACCCTTGGCGAACGGGGTGCGGATTATATCGCCGATTTCGTTCCGGTATTTTGTGCCGCTCAGTATGACCGGACGTTTCGTCAGATAGAGCATCTCGACGATCTCAGCCATGACCGGGTTGAACAGGCCAAGCATACGGAGTCGAAACGAGCCGAGAGGAATGACCATTCGCCGCTTCGCCACCGCTCGCCGGGCGATGTGGACAATGTCTTTTCCAGAAATGACCTGACCCGGGATATTCCACTCCTGCCGATACGACTCGTCACGGAGGGCTGTCTCGACAACCATGTGTGCCGCGTCGGGCAAATAAACATATTCCCGGGGCGTGTGGAGGTTCCCGATAAAGACGGTCGGTTTCTCACTGGCAATACCGATGAGGGTGGAACCAAGGTACGACGAAACGCCGGCCGTTGGTCCGTAGTAGTCGGGAAGGCGGGCAATAATCGGTTTCGCGTCCTTATAGGCATTGCTGAAAATCAGTTCGGCGAGAGCGAGTTTAATTTTCCCTTTGCGGGTGTTGGGTCGCTTTGGCGTCGTTTCTTCGACAACGCCGTTCACGTCTCCATAGGGATAGATTCCGTCGACGAAAACAATCTTTTTCCGCAGGCGAGCCATCGCCCCCATGACCGACTCTCCAAGGGGCAGTTGTTTCCTTTCCATTTCGTTGTACGGCACGGCGGCGCACTGGAAAACAATGTCGACATCCTGCGCCGCCCTTTGAACGGCGGCCGAATCGAAAACATTGCCTTCGAATACTGTCACACGGTCTGCGACGGAACCCATTTTATGCGGAGAGCGAACCAGTACGGCCGTTGGCAGATTTCTTCGCAGGAGCTCGTCGGTAATTGCCTTCCCCGTCCCGCCTGTGGCACCGATGACCAGTGCCGTTTGCGATTCTGACTTCATGGTGCCCTTTTCCATTCAGTCCCTTCGCCCCATGGCAAGTATTGATATTCACAGGCGCCAAGGCAAGAGCCGGGCAACGGACACCCATAAAAAAGTAAAACCCGAAACAGGATTTCTTCCTACGTGGGGCTACTAGCATGCAAACTTGGAGGAAAGACGGTGAATCTTATTTTCCCATCCTGACCTGCTCAACGATTGGTAGACACCGGTGGGTGCAAGTTTTTAGGCCGCCGTAGTCCTGTCGCCGCGCTTCTCGAAGTCTGCTGGGGACACGTATCCCAGGGCTGCGTGGCGTCGTTGCCGGTTATAAAATAACTCGATATACTCGAATATTTCCCGTCGCGCTTCTTCGCGGGTTCTGTAGATTTTTCCTCGGATACACTCGGATTTCAACTTCCCGAAAAAGCTCTCTTGACCCGCTTTATCCCAGCAATTCCCTTTTCGACTCATACTCCATATCATGCCACAGCGCCGTAGAATAGTCTGATAGACCTGCGCGTCGTACTGCACTCCACGGTCACTATGATGGATAAGTCCCGGCTCAGGGTTCCGGCTGCGGATGGCCATGTTCAAGGCCGACACGCCAATTCCGCATTAAGCCGGTCCGATATGCTCCACCCACCACCCGGCGCGAGTACAAGTCCAAAACTCCCGCCAAGTGCAGCCAGCCTTCCAGCGTCCGGATGTAGGTTATGTCCGAGACCCATTTCCGGCCAGCGGAGGCGGATCGGAAATCCCGCCCAGCACATTCTCCGCCACTGGCAAGTAGTGCCTGGACTGCGTCGTGACCACAAACTTGTGTCTCGTCTTGGCCTACAGACGATTTTCCCGCATGAAGCGCCGTACCGTTTCGGAACAGCATCGATTCTCGCCTTCTTCGCGCATGTCCGCCGCCACTTTCCGGTAGCCGTACACCCCCGGGAGCGTAACTCAGGGGTGTACGAACGCTGCTGCTTTGACATTGCCGTCCTCCAATCATCAGACGGCCATTTTACCACACCGCCGGTATCCGCCAATCGTTGAGCAGGTTAGTGTCTGGCCTTATCAAACCTTATTCTTACTGTCGATCCCGAAATTATCGTGTTTGCAAGGAATATATATTGAAGCGGGCCCTACCTTCCTCGATATGATGCGTCGGTACGTGGTGAGGGATAATTTTCCCTATCTCGGCGAACTAAAGCATTCTATCGAATTTTCCGCGCTTGGCAGCAATGCCTGCCTGCTTGGCGGCAGCAAGCTGATAACCGATTCAATAGTGAACAGCTATTGCAGGCAGGATTGATGGCGTCAGCTATGGCCGGCGCCACGACGGCACACCCGTAAAAAACCAAGCCCGCTAAGACTTATGGGTCGTTAGCGGGCCTCGGCGTTGAAAAAATGGCGGAGAGACAGGGATTCGAACCCTGGGAGGAGTTGCCCCCTCACTGGT
>JAJQFC010000279.1 GCA_021201355.1 Planctomycetaceae bacterium
GAGAATAAGAGAGGCCGATTTCGCGTCAATACCGGCGTTCCCGTTTAAGGTGAATGCGCCATCCAATTTGACCTGGCTGCCCGCGTCGGCGGCGGCCAGGGCAAGGGAATC
The DNA here is from genome assembly GCA_021201355.1 of Planctomycetaceae bacterium. Classification (GTDB taxonomy): domain Bacteria; phylum Planctomycetota; class SZUA-567; order SZUA-567; family SZUA-567; genus JAJBSZ01. The sequence continues at coordinate 112 of JAJQFC010000279.1, forward strand.
GCCGAAAGACTCGGAACTGTCACCAAGCAGGAAGAGATCACTCCGGGTCAAGGTGGTTTTGCCGACGAGATCGGCGTAATCGGCGGCGCTGTCGGTATTGATAAATGCGTAGTAGACGGCGCTGTCGACGGCGGTGATCAAGCCGGTACCGAGCGCTTTGGCGTTCCCGGCGAGAAGAGTGGCGTTTTCAACCAGCGTGCCGCCGGCGTAGGTGTTTACACCAACCAATTGGACCACACTATTGTCGAGAATGGACAGACCGCCGGCACCGGAAACAGTACCTGTCAAAAACAGGTGTCCGTTCGCTTCGACGGCGGTGGTGCCGGCGAGGGTGATGGCGTTGGCGACGTGGATGTCGGTGAAGCTCTCCGACACGAAGGTTGTGGCGCCGCTTTCGAAAGAGAGCGTGCCGCTCCCAAGCTGGTTGGCCCGGGTGAAGGCGAGAGTGCCGCCGGTTTCGACCGATATGCCGTTTTCGAAGGAATTCGCCGCATTATCGAAGGTGACCGAAGCGCCGTTCTCAATCCGGAACGTGCCGTCGCCGACGGAATTGGCGGCGACGTTGATGCCGCCGCCGGTGTAGGTGTAGTCGCCCGTCACCGACACTTCGGAGACCTGGACGCCGCCGCTGGCAATATCGATGGTGCCTTCGGTCGCCTGTTCGAAAATGACCTTGTCGCCGGCGATGATGGCGGTATCGGACGTGTCGGGGCTGAACCAGTTGGCGGAACCGTAGTCCCAGGTGTTATTGGTGGCGCCGGTCCAGATGAAGGCGTAGTTGGTGGACGTGGTGGTGAGGTACATCTGCTTGTCGGAGTCGCGCATTTCGACGACGGCGTCGAGCCTGCTACTGGTAATGGCCTGCCCGTTGACGGTGACGCCGAGAGTGCCGCCCGTTGTAATACCGGAGCCGGATTCGATGACGAGGTGTTCGCCGTTGACCCAATTGGTGATGTTCAGGGTGTTGGCGTTCGTCAGGGTGACGGCTCCATCCGAGGACAACTTGCCGCCGGTGGCGAGATCGAGGTCGAGGGTGGCGTTGTCGAGCCGGGCTGAGACGATGACGTTCAGGGTGTCGCTCAGTCCCAGCGTGGCACCGGTGAAGGTGGCGCTGCCGCGCAGGGTGCTTTCCGTGGCGACGTCCAAACGGGTGCCGTTGGCTGCAGTGAAGTCGCCGTACCAAAACGCGTCGTCAAAAATGACGGCGCCGGCATCGAGACTGAAACTCCCCCCGGAGCCGTTCCCGGAGAATTCAAAAATACCGGTTGACGTTTTACGGAAGACGGCACCGGTTTGCTTCATATCGATAAAACCGGAGAATTGGCCCGACTCGACGGACAGGTCGCCGGTGCCGCGCTTTTCGAGAATACCGGCGCCGCGTATATCCTTGATTGTCGAAGCCCCTGCGGCGGTGAAGGCGAGGGTGGCGTTTTCGTCGACCGTGACCTGGGTGGACGAGGCGATACCGGCGGCGTCGGCGACGGCCAGGGTGCCGCTTTTCACATGGGTCGTGCCGGTGTAGGTGTTGGCGGCGGCCAGGGTCAGCGTTTTTTCGGCCGCGTCCATGACGACATTGCCGCCGCCGATGATGACGCTGTTCAGCGTCCAGTCGGCGGCGGGCGCGAAGGTAATGGTTTCGATATAGGAGGTGAGATTGATTTCGTTCATGTTCAGCCGGTTGGCGAACGTGACGTTCGATCCGCCGGATACGATGAGGGAACCGGTGCCGGTTATGTCGCCGCCGGTGAAGGTGTAACTGCCCTGCATATTCATGGTCGTGACGGTGACGCCGGAGGGTGCCACCATAACGGGGCCTTCGAAGAACTGCGAGAAAAAGACCGAGTCGTTGTTCAGGAACGTCGAGATGTTCATGCCGTTTACGGTGCCTTCCCAGTTGGCCGTGGTGGCGACGTCCCAGAGGTTGGTGGCGCCGGGGTTCCAATAGACCGTGGTGTTCTGGGTGGCGTCGGCGGTGCCGAGGGACAGTTGGCTGTTGTCGACGCTTGTTTTCAGGCCGATCATCGTGTCGCCCGCCTTACTCGAACGGGCGGGCACGTATTCGACGCCGTCCTGGTAGAGCTTCGTGGTGAAGCCGGACAGGCCGCCGGCTTCGGCCTGGACGAGAAGATAATCGCTGGTGGTCAGCCCGGAGGTATTGGTGATATTGACGGCTTCCGGCGAGAAGTCGACGGCGATCTCTCTGGTTAGCCGGCCGTCTGTGCTGGTGCCGCCGGTCCTGTAGAAGTACATCATTTTGGCGGCTATGTTTTCGTTTCCCTTGATGGTGTTGCCGCCGCCGATGGAGAGAACGGCAGCGTCAGTCACGCTGAAGGAACTGTTACCGGCGCCGGAAAAGTCGATTGCGCCGGCGTTGACGCCGGTCACTTCGCCCTGGCGGTACAGGTGGAGGGTGCCGTCGTGGACGGTGAAGTCGATTTCGGAGGCGCCGGTGACGGTAAATGAATTCCCCAATTTCCAGGTGCCGGTGCCGTATTTGTCGATTGAGGCGACGGGGTCATCGTACGTGATTGGCTGCAGACCGTCCTGCATGTCGGTGGTGCCGGCGCCGTCCACGATTATGACGCCTTTGTTAGCGACACTGCCCGCGATCAGGACGCCGGTGGTGTTCTCTTTTATGGTTGACGTCTCCCCGGCGCTGGTCTGAAGAAGTAATTTTCCGCTGTTGTAAATGCCGGTGTCATTTCCGGAAATGGAATAATCCGTCATGACAAGATGGCTTTCATTGCTGACCGCTGTCCCGGTATTGTTGGAGAATTCCATATCGGATAAGAACGCGGTGGCCTTATTCGCAAAGGCACCGGCGGTATTTCCGGACAGGGTGGCTTTTTGAAGAACCAGTGTTCCCTCATTGTTGACAGCTATATCGGCGCTGTCCTTGAAAAAGTACCGGCCATCGCCATCGGCGGTCATCGTCACTATATTGTCTGTAATAACATTCAAGATGCCGCCCGAATTCACTTGAGCCCGCGAATTTTGAATGGTTGGCGTGGCTCCGTCTTCCAAATGGAATGCCGCAGTGCCTTTTTTCCATCCCTGGCCTGACATTAGGAAATACCTGTTCATATCGATTTGCTGGGAGGTGGAGCCGAATCCGTCGCGGACGACGTGGACGCCCGCCTCAATAACGAGGGTGCCGACGCCGTACACATCCGGGTTATAATCGTCCATGTCCACCGAACCAAGTTGGCGCTGGGCATCGATTGCCGTCATGAGGCCGGTAAGGGCGGTTTCGGCCGCGCCGCTCGTGTAGGCGGTCCAATTGTTCCGGAGCGCCTCAGTGGTGGCGATTCTGGCGTCGGTCAGGGCCTGGCTCTGGACGCCGTTAAAGTGCAGGTTCGACAGGTTTTGCACGAGGGCATCGGCATTGCCGATACTGAGGATGCCGGCGTCCAGGTCGATGGTTCCGCTGTAGCCCTGATTGTTCCCGGTGAGACGGAGGATGGAAGCGCCGTTCTGGCCGGGATTATCCTTTATAACAAGATAAAAATCCGTGCCCGATCCGTCGGCAATACTACCCGATATGGTGCCGCCGCCTTTTCCCAGGTAGATGGTGTTATAACTGTATCCGCCATCATGGCCCGGGACGGTCAACGACGGAACGACCTGACCGTCGGAAATCCCCCAAGTTGTCGCCGCCCGAGCCGGCGCGGCGGCCAGCAGGAATAGCAGGGCGACCACTGCCACTGTCAAACCGGTTTTCCTCATCTCTCTCCTCCTCCGTGTACTTCGATCAACTCATGGGCATCATAAGCGCTGTTATCGTTGGGAGGATTTGTCGGGGCGTTTATATTGGCGGAATCGTGCAGCGGGATGATTCGAACGGCGCGGCGACTCGAATACTCCGGGGATTGCCTCTTTAAACGTATTCACTATTGGAGAGAGGAAATGTCGTGCATGGTTTCTTGACGTGGTTGTTTCGAAACTTTTTCAATTGACTTGGCGTGAACTTTTTGCTATTTTTGGATTATAGGATCTTCCTACTTTGGGAAGTCCTCACAATTTCACGTAAATAATAGTGCCGGAAATCCACCAGTCGCCCATATCTTGTGGATTTTTTCTGGTCTGATAAAACGTGTGATAACAGCGCTTATGTTGCATTTTGGCGCATCCGCAGTGACGTCACGGTTTTTCCATACCTCATACCAACCGTTAAAATATCGACTGTTCAGTCCACGTTGATCATTAAATCTTGTCCGCCGCTTTCCTTATCCTCTACGGCGTACTTTCCGGAAGTACCATAATTATACGATTATAAATAAAAGGGAGAACGGGCTGCGCCGTCCTCCCCTTTTTATTTTTTGGGATAGTTTTGGTGGTACCGTACCGGTTTTATTTCACCATTTCCACCATTTCCCTGAGCCACGTCGCCGCAGCCGGTTCGAGAACCGTGTCGGGAAGCGCCGCCCAATCCCGCTCGTCCCAGCCGCGTTCGAGCTGGCGCCGGCGAAGCGCGGCCACCGAACGGCGCAGGCTTTCCGCCTCACGGACAAACAAGTCGTCGTCACGGAAAAAGACGGCGGTACGTTCCGCCAACCGTTCCGCGTGATCAAAATATTCCTTGTCCATCGCCCGGTACGCCGCCTTGAAATAATACTGGCGGCCGGGGAAGTATTCGCGGAAGGCATCTATCCATTCGTCGAAATCCGTTATCGGAACCAGGCCGCAGTACATGCCGAAGGTCGAGGCGGCGTCGCCGTACACGAGGGCGTAGTCCATCGACCGCACCTCCGCCATCACCCGGCGGAACGCGGGAAGGTCGCGCCTGATAAACGACAGGACCAGTTCGGCCCGGAGAATGGCGTCGCGGCCCATGACGGCGGACCCGTAGTTCTCGCCCTTCCGGGCCGCCCGCGCCACCAGTTCGAGCGTGTGGCGGGCGCCGACGGGATCGTAAAGTTCCGGATACTCGTCCCGGTCGAGCATTTCGAGGCCCAGCGCCAGGTAGAGCCTCGGCATGATGCGGAACCAGCGCCAGTCCGCCTCGGTAATGTCGTCCTGGCGCGGGGAGAATTTCCACGGCTCCTCCGGATACGGTCCGTCCAGCCACAGCGAGGCGAGGCCGACGCTCCGTCCGGCCACCGCCACGGCATAGCGGCCGAGCCAGTAATACCTGAGATGGAGTTTATTGTACGAATCGTCTTCCGAAAAGTAGCCGTCCCCGAACATCCGGGACAAGGCCGAACGGACGGCGTAGCGGTCCCGCACCCGGTCGCGGTCGTGCGCCAGGGCGCCCTGGCTGTCGCGGTCCACCGACATCCGGTCGTACAGGGAGACGAGGGTGCGAAGAAGCAGGTCGGAATGGCGTCCGCCGTTCCGGAGCGACTCCTCGACGTCGTAGCGAATCAGTTCCCAGGCCCGGCCCGGCTCGCCGAGCTTGGCGAGAAGCATCGCCCATGACGACCGGTAGGCGGCGGCGCGGCGGTAGAGGGCCGGACAGTTCTCCCGGAAGTCGACAAGCTGTCCGGCCATTTCCTCCAGGATCGTTAGGGCGTTCGGCGTGTCCTTGGCGGCGACGTACATCTGGGCCATGGACAGCCGGGTCGACAGGCTTTCCAGCGGGCTGTCCGCCACCGCCGCCAGTTCTTCCCGGCGAAGCGCCGCCGACTTGTCGTACTCGCCCATACGTTCGTAGAGGCTGGCGAGCTCCTTCAGGTTGCCGATTTCGCGGTCGGTTTTGATCATTTCCTCCATCACCCGGGCGGCGGCGGAGTAGGTGTCGAGATGCCAGTATTCCTGCACGCGAATCATCTCTTCGGCATAGTCCCGATCCCAATAGATGCGGGCGGAAAGGACGAACGGCGTCCGCGTCTCGTCGCCGCCGAAGCGGAGAAGCACCGGCACGGCGGCGAGGGTGAACTGGCTGTCGCCTTCGGAACTGTCGAAATGGCGGTAGGCGTTTTCCACCGCCTGCTCCCGGTTGTCGGCGGCGAAGCGGAGAACCGGTCCAGACTGGAGGACGATGAATTCATAGCCGCCGTCCGGCGATTCCTCGAGAAATCCGGCGGCGGCGTGAGACGGCACCTGCATGACGTGGGCAAGCCGCCCCTGGCGCGTCGCCAGGACCTGGAAGAATTCGGCGACGTCGTCGCAGTCGCCGATGAGCCGTCCGGCCCAGCGCCTGTCCATCGATTCGTACACGGTCTGGTGCGTGTCCGACAGGCCGTAGTGGCTGCCGATGAGATTGGGCTGTTCCGGCAACGGCGAATCGGAGCAATAGCGGAAAAACACCTGGTAAATCAGGTTCATTTCACCGGGGTGCGCGAGGACGGCGGCGGCGTGATCGAGCCATTCGTCCTGCGCCCGGCGGCGTTCGGCTTCGTCCGGAACGGCGGTGAAGTCCGGGCTCGGGACAACGCCGTTCAGGGTGGCGATGGCGACCGGGTCGCCCTGATCGTCACGGACCGGCACAAAAAGGGGGAAGTTCCAGCCAAGGGGACCGCTCGTCGAATCGCGGCGGCCGCGGGCGTCCAGCGTCACCGCCTCGAGCCAACGGGAAGCGTCGCCGGAGGCGGCCCGGTCGCCGTCCCGGTAGGAGGCGACGTCTCCGAGGACGGCGTGCCACACTTCGGTCAGTTCCGGCACGCCGGCCGGACGGGCGGCGTGGCTGCCGGGGTAGCGTTCCACCAGGGAAAACGCGTAGAGGCCGCGGCCGGTCAGGGGCGAATGGAATTCCGTATAGTCAGGCCCTTCCAGCCGCCAGGTGTAGCGGGAAACAGACTCGCCCGTTTCCTGATCCTGGATGGCGTCGGCGCCGTCCTTGTCCGTGTCCACGCTCGGGCTAAGGACCGCGACCAGCCGGCCGTCGTCCCCGAGATCGACGGCGAAGTAGTCGACGCCGTTTTCCACCAGGGCCAGGGCGGCGCGGTAGGCTTCGAGTTCGCTCCGGCGCTCGACCGACAGGGACGGCACCACCGTTTCCAGGTACTCCGCCTCGATGAGCCGGCGGCAGAACTGGCTGTCGAAATAATCCCGGGGATCGATGGGAAGGTACGTCCCGGCCAGAACAGGCTCGAGAGCGCGGCGGAGGTCATTCGGGATGTCCGTGTCGTTCATGACGCCTTCATGGAGCGCCTTGGCGGCGGCGACGAAGTCGGCGGTCAAGTCCCGGGCGTCGTCCGGCAGCGGAATCGCCGCGACCGGACGCAACGCTCCCTGATAAAAAACTTTTTCCGGCCGGCGCCATAGCGTGCCGTCGCCGCTGTCCAGGGCGATAAGCCCGCCCGGCGCTTCCATTACCTCCCATACCGTGCCGTCGGCCGGGACGCCGCTGTCCCGCATATCCCGGACTATCGTGGCCATCCAGCCAAGCGGTTTTTGAAACAACACCGGCCAGCCGCTCCGGAAGCGGTAGCCGTCCGCTTCGGCCTTGACGAATTTTCCGTAATCGGTGGCGTCCATGGCGATGCTGAAGTCGGCGCCGAGGTGGGTGAGTTTGATTTCGGCCCGATCGTTGTCGTAGCGGAAACTGCCGGGGCGGATACGGGTGTCCGGATGACCGGCGCCGACGCGGATAAGGCTCCAGGCCAGGCGGGTGCCGTCGGCGACCTTGCTGCGGCGGAGTTCGTCGGTGTAATGGAGGAAAAGGTTGTCGCGGGCCTTGACCAGTCCGTCGGCTTCGCACCAGGCAAGGCTGACGAGCCCGCCCGCCTCGCCGGCGAGGGCGTGGTCGTCGCTGTCGCGGTCGAGGGCCTTGACGATGAGGTCGTGGAAATGTTCCTTCCTGTACGTCCGGTTGGCGAGGGCCGAGGCTGCGTAGTCGCGGGCGTCGAGGACCAGTCCGGCGAAATAATCGAGTTGTTCGCGGAGGCCGGGTTCGGGTTCCGTCCCGGAAGCGGCGCCGGCCTTGAGGGCGGCGATACGCCCGGCATCGCCGGTGTCCGCGATCCACTGGCAGTATTCGCGCAATGCGCCCGGATGGTTGTGCCGGACTTTTTTCAATATTCCGGTGAGGACGCTGTCCGGCGAGCGCGGCGGCTGGTCCATGACGCCGGCGATGTCGAGACCGGGGTCGTTCAGGTTCGGGAGCGGTTCCGCCCCACTGTCGACGGCCCCGACGAGACCACCCCACGCGAACAGTATCGCCATTACCGCGAAGATGACTTTCTTGACCATTATTTCCGTCCCCTGCTTTCAGAAAGTGTGAGGAGTGACATGTACCTGCAGGCTATTCACTAGCTACCGCTTCGCTGCCGGATACGCCGTCGAATCTTTTTTCGGCGTACTTTTCGCCTATAACACCGGTCACCATCAGCCTGCCAAAGCCTTTTCCGCGTCCTGACGACGATCCGGCAGTTACCCGGACAGCGTGTAGCAATATCTTGTAGCAACATATGGTAGTGTGGCACCGCAGTGTGGTAATTTTACACTATAGCGCCGCGGTTAATGGCGCCGCTGTTAGGTAGAACGGCGCAGTTAAGTATATGGAGGCGCGTTTTTCGTCGACCCGGTTCGTCCCGGCCCGGGAGCGGACGTCGAACCGGTTTGGAGCGAAAGTTGCCCCTTCCGGGAATATTTCCAGCCGGTCGAAAAGCTGTGCGTGTCGCCGCGACGCCAATCGGCCACCGGCATGGAGAGGATACATTTACGGTTCAGCTACATAACTGTCACCGCCAACCGAAAACCCCTGACCATACTGTAATTTTGCTTGCACCAAACCAGGGAAGCAAGTATAAATGCGCCCTCGACGACAAATGCGTCTCGCACGGATTCAACCCTTTTGTCGGGACGGCGAGTCGTTTTCAATCATAGTCGCGGGCGTAGCTCAATGGTAGAGCTCTAGCTTCCCAAGCTAGTTACGAGGGTTCGATTCCCTTCGCCCGCTCCAAAATTTCGTAGCCCGCAAGCCGCAATGGTTTGCGGGTTTTCTTATTGATAATTAAGAGGTTACAGCCGCAGCAAGGGCATGGTTCGGGAGTCTTTTTGGTTTGTATATCGTTTGACGAAACCAGATTGTCGATATCGATATTTTGCGATATTTCGCGGTTAGCCTCATCTCTTGCTTAGAATATCTTCCCGCAAATTCATTGCTTGTAGCTAGCCCAAAAAACTTTCCTGGCCCGCATTGCCCCAGCAGCTGCCTTTCGGCCCATGCTACAAACCATTACACATCGCTTCAGAATGGCTTGGTACGCATACGATGCATATTGTACGCCACGGTCGCTGTGATGGAGCATGCCCGGAGCCGGACGGCGGTCCTGAATCGACTTGTTTGTGGCTCAGATCGCCAGTTCCGCATCCGAGTGAGCCCATCCCACTATACGACGCGAATACAAGTCCATCACTCCAGGCAAATACAACCACCTCTCAGATGCCCATGCAATGCTTATAAGTAAAGTATCTCCTTCTCCAACGCGGCATGCCGCTCTTTACTGAGAGAAGGTGCGGAATGGCTGATTCCGGCTTTAAGTGACGTTCGAGAGATTTGTACATATCTCCGGTTCATAGAGAAATGCGCGCTGACGCTCATATAAATCTATAAATCCTTTTCTCTCTAATTTTTGGAGGCTTCTGATTACACCTAATTCCTCATCCAGGAACTTACGACGGATCAGATGTAATGCCAACCGCATTGCGACGGATACCGACGAGTGATACCGAGATGCTGCACATTCAAATTCACGTCTTCGTTGTTGATGCCGGAATTCCAGTTGTGCGTGGGGCCGGTGATATATGGCGTGAGCACCAGTTAAGAGTCGTAGCCGAAATCCGCTGTCAACCGCTGCCGAATACACGAACGCCAAAGATATGGGTCACGGTATTAGCATCCCATCCCTCGGTCAGCATTGACACCGAGACGACGCAACAAATGCCTTCACCAAGTTGTCCTTTCTTGCTCATAATTATGAAATAACTTGAGCCTGCCTGGCTGGAACGTTGTTTCCCTCTGTCAAGCATAGTGTACGCCAGCGCTGCGTGATGACATGTTGCAAGATTGTTCGGAGAACAAAAAGGGGTGTGGTTATTACAGTCACATCGCTTGAGGAATTTAATCTTAGAACCGACTAGGTGCTGAGGAACGCATCCACATAACTCTGCCTCATTTTTGCAGTAGCTTAATTCGTGCAGGCCAATTACGCGCAAATTCAGGTCAATTTTGGCGGTGTGTCGATTTTGCCATTGATAATGGATTCTTGTCGAAATAGTATTGCCGACCCGTTCTCAACCGGAAGGTAATGCTATGAAAACATCGTCGCCCCGTTACATCATATTTACGGTAGCACTCCTCCTTTACTCTGGTCACGCGGTGTGCGCCGAAATAGAAACGAAGAACGTTGTCGCCATAACCACATCGTCCGGAACCTCCGACAATACAACCGAAACCGTCTATGCCGGAATGTATCTCTGTTCCCCCTCCGATTCCGCCCCAGGAAATGCCGACATCGCCGATGTCACGGTTCGTACGGATATTGCCGCCGCCCTGTCCATCGCCAAAGGAGAACGGTACCAGCCAGTATCCCTTTACGGGATACGGAACGACACATCGGGAAAAAATGTCATAGATGCCAGGATCGGCGTTACTCTGGACGCGTTGGCGAACTCTATCGTCGGCGCGGCGGAGGTTCGCGTCGGGTCTATAACCGCGGTTCATGCCCCTCACGGTTCGGCCGTTATTCAACGTCCCGTCGCCGTGACCGGCGTTGTCGTCGCGGCCGACGCCATGGGCGACAGTACGGTCTTGATCGACACTCTTGGCGGTGTCTCGGCGAAACGCGTCGAAGGCGCGGGCGATATCAGTATCACCGGGATAGACGTCTCCGCCCGCTCGTCCGACGCCACGGCGGGGATCGACCTCGCCATTTGCGGCGTCAGCGGTGACGATGCCGCCACAATGGACGGCGCTACGACGATTTCCGGCGTGACCGTAAAGGCGCAGGCGCGGAATGACGCGCGAGCCGTCGTTCTGGTTACAGGCATGACGGGAAAAGGCGACACGGCAGCGGGCGATATCGCGCTGGAAAATATCACCGTGACCGCGGAAAGTGAACGGGCCTCCGCGGAAATCCAGACCATGGTGTACGCCGTGCAGAACACGGGGGGCGACGCCGTTACTACGGGACGCCTTACCGCTTCGGCGCGAACCGCCGTCTCTCGAACCGACGCGGACGCCGACGGTGCCGACACCACCGGTGTCGTGTCGGAATCGGTGTTGGGGGTTTTCGGATTGTATATCAGGAAGGGTACTGCGGAAGCGCGCGGAGATATCACGGTAAAGGCGGAGTCCGTCGCTACCGGCGGCGACGCTCCACTCGGTTACAGTCTCGCAGCCGGGATCTACAGCGCGCGCGGAATAACCTTGGGCGACAGCGCCAACCGCGACCCGATAGGCGTCGACGCACGGGCGGGAACGTATGCGGTCGCCCTCTGGGGTGACAACAGCGCGGCGGACGACGCGCAACCGCACACCACTATCGTGAACGGCCCGGCCCGGTTGTCGGCGAAAGCCGCGTCGCGATCCAACGATCTGGCCCTGGCGAAAATGCCGGCGCTGCCCGTAACCGAAGCGGAATATCTCGGGTTCGGCGTGAACGATGTTCTCCTCTTTTCCCTGAACGGCCAAACCATGGACAACGCGGGGGAACCGCTGCGACTGTTTGGCGCTGAGCACCTGCATGTGCGGCGTGGAAAGATTGTCCTCGCCGACCGAAGCCGCATCGTCAACCAAAGAAGCTTCCTA
>JAJQFC010000194.1 GCA_021201355.1 Planctomycetaceae bacterium
GCCCCGGACCCGGCGCCGTCCCCCGAACCCGACCCGGCTAAACCGGCCGAGACGGCCGATCGCACCGAACCGCCGCCGGCGCCGTCCACGGCGGTCGCGACCGTCGAGTACCGGGAGATGATTGACGACATCGCCAATCAGGCCAGGCTGTCCCGCATCGCCATGCTGGAGGAGGCGGTCCGTATGGCGGAAATCGACCGGGACGCCGCCCTCCGCCTCCTCGACTCCGGCCGGGAGACGGAAAACCGGCTATCCTTTGAAGCGGTCAACGCCCGGCTCCGCGCCGACCGGCTGGAGGAACGCTACGAACGCGCCCTGGCGGAGTCGGATACGCACAACGAACCGACAGTGCCGTCGGAAGCGGCCGAACTGTTCAGGCAACGGGACGCCGCCTACCAGAAACTTGTCGAACTTCTCGAGACCTGCACCGAGGAACACCCGTTCGTCAGGGCCGCCCGCCGCGACCTGGCCGCGAAGGAACTACTCCTCGCCGATCTCCAGCCGGACGCCAGGGCCAACCGGGAAGCCGAGGCCAGGGCCACCCGCCTCGCCACCCTCTACCTCGAGTGGGAAAACGCCGTCGCCACGGCGGACAGCCTGGACGACCGCGCCCGCCGGCAGTCCGAGGCCGTCGCCTGTTACCTGGACGACGTAACGGAAATCGAGCGGTCGATATCCCGCTGTCAGATGGAACTCGCCGCCGCCCGGGCCGAACCGGTGCCGATCCTCCGGGTGCCGGTGGTGACGGATGTCGTCGTGACCGATCCGCCCCTCAGTGAAAACGCCATTGCCGAACTGCCGCCCCTGGCTGAACCGGAACCCGTCGGCCCGTCCGAAGAGGCCCCGGCCTCGGCTTCGGACTCGGCGTCGTCCCCGGACTCGGCCACCGACCCGGAGGGGGATTCCGACCCGGTACCGGTGTCGGTGATAGCCGAGACGACGGTGCGACCGGGCGGTCCGAGGCTGGTTCTCGGCACAACGCCGCTTCGTATTCCCCTGGAAAAACGGCCGCCGTCCTGGCATGCGGTTTTTGTCGGCGCGCTGGCCGGGCTGTGCCTCGGCCTCATCGGGATGGCTCTTCGGGAGTTGTTCGCCAGGCGCTTCCGGAACGCTTACGAAGCCCGGCGGCTGGTCGGCCTTCCGGTGCTCCTCAGCCTGCCGGCCTACGATCCGAAATCGCAGCGGAACGCCACCCGGACCATGAAAGGCATGCTCCAACGCACCGCCGCCGGACGGTTGCAGTTTGTCCCGGTGCCGGTGGAGATTGAGGAACCGCCGCCGCTGGCGCGGCGCGGGGCGATTACGCCCGGGCGGAAACTGCCGCGTCTTCTCGGCTGGATTCTTGGACTTGTCCTTCTCGGCCTGGCCGGGCTCCTGTACCGCGCCTCCGCGAAGCCCATCCTGCCGCCGTTGTGGCCGTCGGGTCCGGAACTGTCGCTCCCTTCGGTGACGCTCCGCGCCTGGTCGGAAGAGGGGGATGTGTGGGGAGACCAGCCATGACCGCCGACGATGCCTTTGACAAACTGTTGGCTAAAAACGCCCTTAATATCCCGGTGGCCAGGCCGGCGGATCCGGCCCGGGGCGCCGAAGGTGGCGTGGTTCCGCCCGCGCCGTCGGGTCAGCCGGAAGCGGCGGATCCGTCCGGTCCGGCGCGGATGCCGGTGTCATCCGACCTGCCGTCGTCGGAAGGCGGGTCGCGGGTGCGGCACCGTTCGGACGCGGGCGGTCAACCAGCTATGCGGGTGGAAAACGTCTTCGACGGCAGCGAAGACGATATCGACGATTTCATTGACGCCGATGTCGGACCGTTTGCCGGTCCGGCCGCGCCCGGCGCCAGCGGCGACTACCGGCCGCCGGTTCCCGGCGCGGAGGAGGAGAACGGCGTGTTCTCCACCCCCACCGAGACCGATCTGGAAGCGGTCGATTATTTCGACGACATGGACGAGGACGGAAACGGCGACGGCGCCATCGAAATGGCGAGCGCCCACCGTCGCGGCGCCCGGGTGGTCGGCCGCGACGCGGACAGCCGGGACAACGAGGATGAATTCGCCCTGCCGGACTATGACGACGACGACAATGACAACGGCGACAGTGACGGCGACGACGAGTACTATCCGGACGGCAACGACGACGACAACGGCCTTTCCGCCTCGGCCCGGTCGTTGCCGCCGTCGGCGGAAGAGGCCGGCCTGAAGCTGGCAAAGACGGTGCGCCGGTTCAGCTTCCTGCCCCTGTCCGGGATGGACCAGTTCGAAAGCGGCGCCCGCGACCTTGTCGCCAGCCTCCGGTCGCAGAATCCGGAACGGCCGAGCCTGGCCGTCACCGCCGCCCGCCGCGGCGACGGCCAGACGGAAATCGCCATCCGCCTCGGGCTCGCCGCTGCCAAACGGGTCGACTACCGGGTGCTCCTTGTCGACTTCGACGTCCGCCGGCCGCAGATGGCGGTGCGTTTGGGCGTCACCGCCAAATACTTCACCCTGACAGATGTCCTCCGGGGCGCCTGCCGCCTCGGGGAGGCGTTGACCTTCAGTGAAGAGGACAACCTCTACATCCTCCCGGCCCGGCCCACCGACCGCCCGGGGGACGAGGTGCTGGACGACCGCCAGGTGGCGTCGTTTTTCCGTCAGGCCCATGCGGTGTTCGACTTCACCGTCCTGGTCTGCGGTTCCCTCGATCACCCGGATCCGGTCATTGTCTGCCGCCACGCCGGCGCCGCCGCCGTGGCCGGGTTCTGCGGGTTCAGCCGGGTCGGCGCCATCAAGGACGCCGCCGACACCCTGACCGAGGCCGGCGTCAAGGTGGCCGGCATGTTGTTGACGGGAGCGTGAGGGCATGATCTACACGAACTATTGGGGACTCGGCTTCCATCCCTTCGGAAACGACAACCGGCCGGAGACGTTCGTCCCGACCCGGACCGCCGCCCTGGTCATCGCCAAACTCCGTTACGCCCTCGGCATGGGCATGGGGACGTCGGCCCTGTTCGGCGAGGCCGGGGTCGGCAAGACCCGCGTCGCCCGAATCCTTCAGGCCGAATTCACCGCCGCCCGCTGGCGCACCGCCTACCTCCCGAACACCCTCGGGGGCGCCCGGGACATCCTCGCCGCCCTCGATCCGGAAGCGGCCGCGCTGGCGCCTTCGGGAACGTCCGGACTGGGCGAACTCGAACGCTACCTCGCGGACCGGGCGCGGGAAAACCAGCCGGTTCTCATCATTGTCGACGACGTCCAGGCGTCGCGTGGCGTCGAATTTCTGGAAACGCTCCGCACCCTTCAGAACATCGACCACGACGGGGTCAAGGCCCTCTCCATCCTTCTCCTCGGCCAGGCCGCGATGGACCGGCGGCTCGAACAGGCCAGCCATTTCAACAGCCAACTGCTGGTCCGCGCCGTTCTCGATCCAATGACGGACGAGGAGTCGCGCCTCTACATTCTGGCCAGGTTGAAGGCGGCGGGGAGCCGCCAGGGTATTTTCACGAAACAGGCGGCAGACCGGGTGGTGAAGTTTTCCAAGGGGATACCGAGGCAGGTCAACCGGCTCTGTGAACTGAGCCTGGTCATCGCCTACGGGCTAGAGGAAGGGCGGGTCAGTCCGGAGATTGTCGAGATGGCGGCGGCGGATCTCGACCTGCTGCCGCCCGGTGAGGCGTCGTTTTTCCGCTGGCCGCATCCGGCCCCGGCGGTCCCGGACGAACCGGCAGAATCGGCGGACTCGGATGCGGACGGAGAAGACATCCTCGCCACCCTCGCCGCCGAACCGGCGGGGTAGGAGCGGCGAAAAACGGTTTTGTCACCGTTACGGCATTCGTCGCCCCACTCGTCGCCGTACCCTCGTCGGATCGGCTCACGGCACGGTTGCCGTTATGACCACCGAGTGAAGACGGATGCCGTAACGACGACCTGTCCGCCGCGTTTTTGTCCTTAAAAGACGACGGCCGGGAAAAAGGATCGGTACGAAGAAGGGGCGTAACGGGCGAGGGCGGTTAATCGGGGGTTCGGCCGGTTTATTTCCCGAGGGTCAACCGGAGCGCCAGGGTCTGCGGCAGGCCGGCTTCGAGGATTTTTCTGGCCGCCGTTTCGATGTCGTATTCCACCCGCAGCAATTCCACCAGCGACGCCTCGTCGTCATAAATCACAAAACACAAACGCGGGTCTTCGTCGCGGGGCTGGCCGACGCTACCGGCATTGACCACTGTTTTGACCGATAAATCAAGGGGAATGACCGGGTCGAGGGTGTATGTCATCGGGGCGGTGTCGAAAAACGCCAGCGGGTAGTGGGAATGGCCGAGGAACAGGAGGGGCCGGTCCATCTGGCGGAAGTTGTAATCGGCGTCTTTGATGGTCTGGACGTAATTGAACAGCTCGGGTGAATGCAAACTGCCGTGAACAATGGAGAAATCGGGAAGGTGTTCCACCAGGGACAGGCCCCGGAGCCATTGTTTTGATTCGGTGCTGAGTTGTTTGGCGGTCCAGATGACGGCGTCCCGGGCATGGGCGTTGAAGTAGTTCAGGTTCTGGGCGCCGATGACGGCGTGGTCGTGGTTGCCGCAGACGGCGAGGGCCCCGACCGAGCGGATGCGTTCGACGCATTCATTCGGGTTGGCGCCGTAGCCGACAATATCGCCGAGGCAGAGGTATTGATCGACATCATGGTTCCCGCATTCGGCGAGAACCGCTTCCAACGCCTCGAGATTGCCGTGAATGTCACCGAAAATGGCGAATCGCACAGAAGCCTCCCAGAGTGGCCGTCCCAGTGGACAGCGTTTGCTTCCCGCCCGTCACCCGGCCGCGCCGCGTGGCCGTGGGCAACTGGAATCCATGAAACTGCCATCATATGGTTTTTCCGTCAGCACGGCAAGAGGCTGATGGTTCTTTATCAGTAAAGTTGAGAGATACCTGTCCACTCCCACCGGAAACAATCGGGAGAGGGCCGGCATTGCGTCAAGTCGACCGGGGTGACCCGTCGATATGGATAGGTGGTTGCATTTCTCCGTGAGAAACAGTCTGGACGGCGGAACAACGTCAAGGAGGCGGTGTACATGAGCCACGGTTTGACCAGCACCGCGCGGGGAAAAATCGTTCTGACCGGACGATCTCCGGGCAGCACGGCCCTCGGCATTGCCCTGGCCGTGGCCGTGGCTGGTTTCTTCGTCACCATCGCCATCCCGGCCCTTGGCCTGGCCGGCGAGGATCTGATGCCGCTCCGCCCGGCCGCGCCGCCTCCCGCCCTGCCGGAACTGGCGCCGGTCCGGCCCCCGGCGAAGAGGACTTCGGTCCGGCCCGGCCCGCTGGTCAACATCGTCCGTCTCCGCATCCCGTCGCCAGGCCGGTACGAGAATGACAGCCCCCTGGTCCGGGACGCCACCGCCACCGCCATCCGTCCGCCCGAGACGGCGGCACTCCGTCCGACACCGACACCGGCCCCGGCGACTCAGGCTGCCCCGGCGGCCCGGACGAACCGGGCGGCGCCGTCGGCTCTGGCGGCTTCAATGAATCCGACGGTCCTGACGACCTCACTTCCGTCGACAATCGCGACATCACCGACGGCCGGAACCACCCGAACGGCATCGACACTCCCACCATCCCCGACGACGTCGAACGCCCCGACGGCACCGAGGGTGGCGCCGTCGCTACCCGCCGTCACGGCGCCGGTTCCTCCGGCCGTCGAGTCGCCGTCCGCTGTGCGGTCTGCTTCGCCGTCGCCGCCGGGCGGGACGTCCGGGTCACCGGCATCGGTGGTCAAATATACCATCGTGCCGGATATCCAGGCCGCGCCGGAAGCGTCGGGGAGGAGGGCGGCCCACCCTTCACCGGGCATCCAGGCAAAGCACGGCATTCCCGATGTACCGGCAGTACCGGCATTAACAGAAATGGCGGCCACGGCACCCGAATCGGGACGCGGCCGTTCGGCCGTTTCGGGCAGCCCCGACCGGTACGTCCGATCCGGGCCGGGCGGCGCCGGTTCCGTCCCGGCCGCGCCGACGCATCCGGTCCACGGCAGTCTCGCCGTTCCCGCCGTCATTTTGCCGCCGATCGCGCCGAAGAGCGGCGACAGCGGCGGTCAGGCCCTGATTCCCGGGCTGGTGACACCGGAGGATCTGGCCAAACCGGCTCTCGCCCTTCAGGAGTTCAACGAAACAATTGAACGCGACATGGCCGACCTTATCGATTTCGACACGCTCGACGCCGCCGCCCTCGGCAGTTCCATAGCCGAATTCCTGGCCGGGCCGGTAACCCCGTCCGTGGCGCCGTCCGCCCTTCCGGCCCGGGTCATGCACGGCGACGACATCGCCGGGGAACCGGACAGCCTGGCCGCCGCCCCGGCCATCCGGTCCGGATCGTTCCTGCCGGTACCGCCGACGGCCGGCCGGTCTGAGGACATCGCCGCCATGGTGCCGGCAAGCATGCTGAAGGGGAACCGGCCCCAGGCCCGGGTCGGCGTCCGCGACATGCCTGTCCAGCCCACCCAGGCGCCGAGCCGGTTCGACCGGGCCGGAGCCGTCCAGTCCGCCCCGGCCCGGCGGACGCCGCCGATGGCGCCGGTGACCCTGCCGCCGCCCCTCAGTTTTGCCCAAAGCGCCAGGCCGGTCGATCAGCGCCGCGCCGCGCCGATGCCTCCTCCTCCGGGATCCCTGGCCGCTCCGGCCGGTTCGGCACTCCCGGTACCGACAACCCCGTTGACGGCAACGGCCTTTACGGACGACGCTGTTTCCTTGTTTGATCGGGAATCGTCAACCGGTCAGGCATCCAGATCCGACAGCGTCGCCCGCCTCACCGGATTCGACCAGCTCCTCGGCCGGTCGACGACGGAACAGGCCTGGCAGACGGACGCCGCCGGGTCGTCATTCCCGGCCGCGGCTCCGAGTGCGGCGGGTGGGGAGGCGGACGGCACTATGGATTCGGCCCATATGGGGCGTGAATCCCGGTTTCCCCTTCCGGCCCTGCCGCCGACCACCGTCCGTGGCGCGGTAGCGGCTGAACCGTCACCGGATCAGTCGGTCGAGGCGCGGACGGACGGACGCCTCGACATGGCCTCCGGGATCGACACCCTCACGGTTCGGGTAAGGGATCATGTGCGGGAAGACATGGCCGGAAAGGCGGTCCTGGAGGCGCCGCGCCCGAACGAGGCCCGGCTGTACAAACTTCCGGAAGCGCCGGTCCAGGCGAGGAAGGGTAGCATCACCGATTTCCAGCCGACCATCGCCAAACCAAAGGCCATCGTCAGAGACGAGGATTCCGACCTCATCGTCGTCCCGGCAAACGGGGTCGGTCCTGCGACCGGTAAAGCGCCTCGCCGCCTCGCCGCCGCCAAACCGGCCGTTTCGACTGCCGCCGGCGCGTCCGCCGCCCCCTCCGGAACCGCCGGGTCACCATCGGACGGGAAACTTCAGGCCGGTCAGGTCGAATCGATCAGGATCCCGCCGAACACAAATATCCCCCTCCCTCCCGGCCTGTTCGACGAAGAGGAACTGGCCGAACTGGAACGCCGGGGCTACCGGGTCGAACGGCCGGTGGTAAAGGCGCGGGACGAGGATGACGGCCCGGCTTCGGCGGCGATCAACGGGCCGGATGCAGGGAAAAACCGGCCGGAACGTCGACCGGTCCGGCCGAAAAGGCTGCGGCGAGTTCGGCCGGACCTGAATCCGCCGCGAACAGGACGGCAGCCGGAGAGGGAGCCGACTCCAGCCGGGAAGAAGGCCCGCCCGCCCTCTCGCCGAATCTGTTCCGGAACCGGAAAAAGCCGGTGGCGGAAGCGGGTCGGGCGGACGAGGCACCGGAAGCCGGGGAGGAATGGGAACGGGAACCGGTTACCGGTTTCACGCCGGTGTGCGGGGCACGTAAACTGTTTAATTCCATAGTTGGACGTTAATTAATAGGCAAGATTGATAACAAGTTTAATTTCGACCATATTTTTCATTTTTTTCGAGGTAGAAGAAGTATCTAAACAGTAAAATCACCAATCTGAACGAAATTGAATTGACTTTTCCCACCGACTGCGGTTCAATCCTGAGGCGCTTATCTCGCATACACTCTATATTAAAGTTCTTTTTATCAGTATCACACCACAGTGGCCGCCTTTCAGCGTGAAAGACGGCACTGTTTATTATTTGAACCTGTTAAGATTTCGTGCGTCACAGGTTCAGATTCTATCCTTAGGATGGGAGATTCAATGAGCCTTCGTACCAAATTGATGGGGGGATTCATCATCATGATCCTCTTTTCCATCATCATCGCCACCGCGAACATCTACCTGAATTCCGCCACCAAGCTCCAGGCCGAACTCCAGTCCGACGCGTTTGTGCCGCAGATTCAGGCGGCGGAGTCGGTGGACGCCGCCGTCTCCCGGTCGGGCGAGCAGTTCGCGTTCTACCAATACACCCTTGAAGAAGCGAATTATACCGCCGCCGTCGCCGAAATCGACCAGATGGTCGCGGCCCAGCGCCAGATGCAGGACATGGTCGCCGCCTACGGCCGCCACCTGCCGCTTCTGTCCCGCTCCGTCGCCGCTCTCGGCGATGCCATCGGCCAGTACCGGGACGCCTGCCGCGACGTTCACGAACACGCGTCGAAGCTGACGCCGCTGTACACCGGGATGACCGAGGCCGGGGAACGCGTCGGCGACCTTATCGTCGACTATTTCCGCCACTACCGCGCCCTTGCCGCCGCCGAGACGGAACGGCTGGACGGCCCGGCCCTGACCCGCCGCTTCGACCGCTACGACACCGGCATCGGCATCGTCGCCGCCGTCGGCGACGCCAGGCGGAAAATGTTCGAACTCCAGGCCTCCCGGGACCAGGACCGCCAGACCACCCTGTACAACGAGGCGCGGCAGATGATGGCGTCCATCCAGAAGAGTATCGAAGACATGCGCGCCGGCACCAAACTGGACATCTGGATCGCCCGCTGCAACGCCCTCCTCGAGAACATCGGGCAGTGGAACAGCTATGTCGACTCCATCCACTCCCGGACCGTGGCGATGAACGCCGCCGTCGCCACCCGCCAGCGCGTCTACTCGGATCTCCTCCGCACCGCCGAAGGCTTGTCGTCGGACGGCATGACGAGTATTGCCGAAAGTTCCCACATCACCACCCGCCAGGTCCGGAACGCCCTCGCCAGTTCCTCCACCCTGGCCATCCTCGCCGGCATCGCCGGCATTCTCCTCGCCTCCCTTATTACAGCCTCCATCACCCGGCCGGTGAAACGGATAATCCGGGAACTGCGGAACGCGGCGGAAGGCGTGGAGGATTCCGGGACGTCCCTGTCCGGCGCGTCGTCGTCCCTGGCCGAAAGCACCGCCAGCCAGGCCGCGACCCTTCAGGAAACCGGCGCCGCCCTCGAGGAAATGGCCAGCGTCACCAGCCGGAATGCCGATCACGCCACCGAAACGCGGTCGATCACGGCCGATACGGTGGAGCGGGTGCGCCGGGAAGGCGAAGCGATGAAGGAAATGGCCGCCGCCATGGAAGATATCAGTAATAAGTCGGATGAAATTTCGAACATAATCAAGACCATCGAAGCAATCGCCTTTCAGACGAATCTCCTGGCCCTGAACGCGGCGGTGGAGGCGGCTCGCGCCGGTGAAGCCGGCAAGGGCTTCGCCGTCGTCGCGGACGAGGTGCGGAACCTGGCCGGGCGATCCGCGACCGCCGCCCGGGACACCGGCGCCCTTATCCAGTCGACGGTGGAGAGCGTGCAGAACGGCGCCAGGGTGGCGGAACGGCTCGAGGCCGATTTCGAATCCATCCGTGAAGGTTCGGAATCCATCGGCACCCTTATCGGGAACATTGCCGAAGCCACCCAGGATCAGGCCGACGGCGTCAACCAGATCAACCAGGCCATGGCCCGCCTCGACGCCGCTACCCAGCACATCGCCAAAATGTCCATGCAATCGGCCGACGCCGCCAATGGCCTGGCGGATCAGACCCACGGCCTGAACGACACCGTCCTCAGGCTCGTCACCCTTATCGAAGGACGCGGCGCCACGATCCCGCCCCGGAACGGGAACGGGTTTGGCCGGGGCAAGGCGGCCGCCGCCGGCCGCGAAGCGGCGCCGTCGTCCAGGCCGGTCATGCGGACGGTGACAAGGCAGCTCCCGCCGCCGCCGCCGGGACCGGCGCCGCAGGCGGAACCGGCGATGACGGTGAATGCCAATGACGTTATTCCGCTCGACAGTGACGACGGGTTTTAGCGCTTTTTACCTGGTGATTGGATTCATATCGTGTTTTACGGTTATTACCGGAATGCACCGAAGCGTAAAGAGGTTCACATTTACTATAAAACGTGATAAACAGACGCGCTGGACGCGACGCGTTCAGGCATAGTATTCCGCAGTCATCAACGAAGCGACTCCGTTCTGACGGGGTCGCTTTCGTTATACGGCCGAGGCGCTGGAACGGTCGCCGTTCTTCGTCAATACCCGTATCGCCTTTTATTGACTGCCAGGAGAATCAGGGAAAGGATAAAACTGAGCAGTTCCGCCAGCGGCACGGTAAGCCAGACGCCGTTGACGCCGAGGATTTCCGGGAGTACGAAAAGCCCGACCATGATGAAGACGAAGGTGCGGGATAAGGATATGACCGCCGAAACCAGGCCGTTCGACAGGGCGGTGAAGAAGGCGGAAGAGAAAATATTCACGCCGCAGAGGAGAAAGCTGTACTGAAAGATCGCGAAACCGTTTCTGGAGACGGCGAACACGGCGGTCCCGCGCGGCGAAAAGAGGTCGAGAAGGAATGCGCCGCCAAGCGCAACGGTTAGGAAAATGACGACAGACATCACGGCGATAGTTCTGTAACACAATCGGCGGAGTCTCCGGAGCCGCGCCTGATCGCCGCTCCCGTAGTTGAAGCTGATTATCGGGGCGACGCCCATGGAAAACCCGATAAAAAGGGTCGTCAGGAGGAACTGGGAATAGATCATGATGGTGACGGCGGCAACGCCGGTCTCGGCCATCATGCGGAGCATCACCGCGTTGAAGAAAAAGGTGGTGACGGCGGCGGACAACTGGCTGACCATCTCGGACAACCCGTTATAGCAGCTCTCGCAAAGGACCGGGAGGTTGAACCGCATGGCGCCGAAGCGGAGGGGGTTGTTCCGGTTCCGGAAAAAACCCAAGGCCGATGATGGCCGGGACCATATAGCCCATGCCCGTCGCGACGGCGGCGCCGGTAATGCCCATACCGAATTCGACAATAAACAGGTAGTCGAACACCGCGTTCACCACGCCGCCCAGGACGCCGGCGACCATGCCGAGGCCGGGCCGTCCGGCGGCGATGAAGAACATCGAGAACAAGACCTGGACCATGCTGGCCGGAGTGAAGAGGAGAAGGATGGACAGGTAGTCGCGGGCGTACGGGTGAAGGATGTCGCTGGCGCCGAGGGCGGCGACGATCGCGTCCATAGACATCGATCCGACGACGGCGATGGCGAGGCCGAGGACGGCGCCGGTGAGGGTGAGCTGGGTCAGGTCGCTTCGCGCTTCCGCCTCCCGGCCCGCGCCC
Source organism: Planctomycetaceae bacterium (assembly GCA_021201355.1). Lineage (GTDB taxonomy): Bacteria > Planctomycetota > SZUA-567 > SZUA-567 > SZUA-567 > JAJBSZ01. Next base: position 11,495 of record JAJQFC010000194.1, read on the forward strand.
AGTTTCCGGCCGATGATGGCGGTGCCGCCCGTCGCCAGCATGGCCCCGAGGCCGACGATGAAGTTGATGGCCGGGGTAACGATATTGATGGCGGAGAGGGCGTTCGTGTTGACGAACCGTGAGACGAAAATAGTGTCGACGATGGTGTAGAGGC
>JAJQFC010000259.1 GCA_021201355.1 Planctomycetaceae bacterium
GAAATGAGCAAAACCGACGTGCGGCGGCAAAAAATCATCGAGATTCTCCAACGTGAGCGGGCCAAGGGACTGGTGGATCTCGCAGGAATCCTCGGCGTTTCCTATATGACCATCCGTCGCGACATGAAGGAGATGGAGTCGGCCGGAAAAGTATCTGTCATTAACGGTGTCGGCGTCCTTGCGTCGGATCTTCATTTCTCCAACGACCGTCCCTACTCCCTCGCCGTCGCCGGGTCCGAAATGGTGGACGCGAAAAACCGTATCGGTCAAAAAGCGGTAAGTTTTATAGAGAACAACGACGTCATTATCATCGACACCGGATCCACCACCGAGTTTGTCGCCCGCCACCTCCCGGAAGACAAGAACATCACCATCATCTGTTACACCATAAACAGCCTGGTGGAGGTGTACAAACGCCCGAATTGCCAGATCATTTTCCCCGGCGGCTTTTTCCATAACGACACGCTGATGTTCGAAAGCCCGGAAGGCCTCGATTTAATCCGGCGGAACCGGGCCAACAAGGCGTTCATTTCCGCCACCGGAGTATCGGAAAAGTACGGCGTCATGTGTGACAACCATTACGAAACGCCGATGAAAAGAACCATCATCGAATCGAGTCTGAAGCGCTTCCTTCTTTTCGACAGCAGCAAATACGACCGCGTCCGTATCGCCCTCTACGCCGAACTCGGCGATTTTGACGCCATCATCACCGATACCGGCGCGCCAAAGTCGATACACAAAACCGCGAAAAAATACGGAATCGATGTCCATCTGGTCTGACAGAACCGTCTCCTCGGCACGTGCATACGGTACCACCACGCCAAGGCCGTCAATGCCCGGCATTGACGGCCTTGGCGTGTATGTTGATCGAGCAATACAATGCCCCGTCTCCATAGCGTAAACGGCTATGACCCGAATACGAGGCACGTGGAAAGAAGAAAACTACTTCCCTTCGGATTCCCGCTTTTTCAGATAGACAAACTCGTCTACCGAGGACAAGCCGGAATCATTGTCGTGATGAAGGGCGTGTTGCAATTCCTCTTCTTTCTTCTTTTCGGAAAGCTTCCGGAAATAGCGTTCCGAATTTCGCGGCGCCTGTCTGATTTTTTCCGCTCTTTCCTTTGGATCGATCATACGGCACCTCCTTTCGCGGCATCCGTCACCACACTTCAGTATACCACGATTTTTGCACTGGAGCGCCTGTCACTGTCACGTTGTTCCATCCGGTTTGCCTCCACCCGTTTCTACCGTCGCCAACTGAGTCGTCAAAATCTTCTGTCGCCTCGGGATATGTTCATGTAGAATAAAGTTCCGTTCCAACCGCCGCTTTTCCCTGAGGACTTGTCATGTTCGTACTGCTCGATTTTGATCGCAACGCCATTGAAAAAGCCATCCAGGCCGCTGAATTACGGACCACGGGCGAAATCATGGTCTATTTGGATCAGCGCCGCTGCGAAGACGCCCTGGAACGGGCGAAAGAAGTTTTCGCCGCGAAAGGAATGACAAACACCCGGGAACGAAACGGAATTCTCCTCTACACGCAACTGCGACAGCGCGATTTCGTCGTCCTTGCCGACGAGGGAATCTTTTCGAAGGTGGAACCGGCATTCTGGCAAACCCTCTGCGACCGGGTGTTGCGTTGTTTCCGGGAAAAAGAGATGACGGTGGGAATTCTTCTCGGCGTCATGATGGCGGCGGAACAATTGGCCTGCCATTTCCCCGGCGACGGAACGCCGCGCGACAACCAGTTGCCGAACTGCACTGTCGAAGGAGAATAATAATGAACCGATTCGCCGCCCTTCTCTTCGTCCTCCTGATACCGTCCCTTGCACTGGCGATGCCGGCCCCGATGGAGCCGCCGCGACTGGTCAACGATTTTGTCGACCTGTTCCCGGTGGAAGAACGGGACGCCCTCGAAAAGATGCTGCGGCGTTACCATGACGAAACCAGCACGCAGATTTACGTGGTGACGGTCTCTTCCCTGGACGGGAAAGATTCCCTCGTGTACGCCACCGAACTGGGGAACGCCTGGGGAGTCGGTCGAAAAGGCAAGGACAACGAACTGGTCATCCTCATCAAACCGAAAGTCCCCGGCGAATCGGGCGACGTGGCAATCGCCACTGGCGACGGTGTAACCCCGCTCATCAACAGACAGGCGGTACAGAAGATCGTCGATAACGTGGTCATTCCCCTGTTCAGGAAAGATATGTATACGGAAGGAGTCCGCCAGGCGGCGACCATGTTTGATTTGCTCCTGAAGGAGAGTTTTTCCCCTGGAGCCGCCCCGCAAAAATCATCCGGCGGCCTGGCACGGTATTCTTGGCTGATCATACTGGTGGCGATCTTATTAGGACTTCCCGCGGTCTTGTATATTACCGGTCACAAGGACGCCGCCAAAGCAATTCTCGTCTTTGTCGGCACCGTGGCTGTAGCGTTATTTACCATTGCCGCGATTTTCTCCGGACGCGGTTCCCGAAGAGGCGGTCCTTCCGGAGGAGGCGGTTTTTCGGGAGGCGGTGGCGGCAGGTTTTCCGGCGGCGGCGCCTCCGGAAAGTGGTGACGCCTACCTTGCTGCAAAGAATGTCGCTTGAGGCCGGACACCCTGCATGTGGACGACGCCCCGACGCACCAGCCGGACTTGATTAAAAGCGCATCGATCATTCTTTGACGGCCACCATGCGGAAAAATGTGACCACCGGTTCTACTGCCACGCATCCGCCGCTGGAAAGTCTCCCGGCAACCCCGGCGGCGCCGAACTACGGCATAAGGAGTTTCGGCGCCAAGAGAAACTTGGCCGGAGGCATGTCGATATTTTCGATGCGCCAAAGCGCGGCTTGCGCCGCCATGGTGCCGATGGACGGGATGTCCATCTCCACCACCGGCGGACGCGGATCGAGGAGTTCGTAATACACCGCCTCGTGGTTGCAGGACACGATGTCGAGATCCGCCATCGGCCGGAGGCCCCGACGTTGCAAATAGCTATACACATGGACGGTGAGGAGATCCCCGGGAACGAACAGGGCGGTCGGCCCTTTGTCGCCCTTTAGGAGTTTGTCGAGCAGCTTGTCGGTTTTTTCCGTATCAATGCCCGGTTTCCCCTGCTCGTTCGTGAACAGCTTGTCGTCTCCGACGATGGATGTTTTGCACTTCATATCGGCGGCGTACTGGGCCATAAACCTGCCCCGCTCAATGACCGGCTCGATTCGCGTGTCGGCGATAAACCCGATATGCTTGTGTCCGCGCGAAATGAAATACTCGGCGACCATCTTTCCCATTTCCCGATTATCTTCCATAACAACATCGGCCGGACTGCATTCGTACCGCATTATCCAAATGATCGGTTTTCCGGCCGCGGCGATTATCGACTTCGGTTCCGGGTCGTAGCCGTAGAGAATGACCGCCGCCGCATCGCGGGTCTGTTTCTCGATACTGTCCTCGGTGGCGGCCGAGAGAACCGTCAGCGAGTAGCCGCGCGGCTCAATTACCTGTTGAATCGCTCCCATAAGGCCGAGAACCCAGTTCGACTGCCGAAACCGCAACACCTCGTCGACAAGGGAGAAAGCTATCCGTTTCTTTCCCTGGCTGCCGTTCCGGCGCTTTCGCCGTATCTGGAAATTCGACTCCGCCGCAATTTCCCTCACCCTTCTCGCCGTCTCCGGCGATACCCTGCCCGTGCCGTTCAGGACATTGGATACGGTGGCGACCGATACGCCGGCCAGTTGTGCGATTCGCGCTATAGACACGACTTCTCCCGGAAGTGGATGACGGACTGAAAACGCCCCTTACTTACATTGTACCTTATTAAGCTAATTTAACCATGATTATTTTAAATAATTTATTTGACTAATTAACCGGTCCGTTGTACAGTGACGTTACAGTCGCGGCAGTCATTACACCTAAATTTACCGCAGCCCTCGTCACCTGAATCACCGCTAACCCTTATACCCCATAGTATACACTGTAAACAACCATACTTCCGCCCGGCTCAATCGGTTTGCGTCAATTCATTATGGTTATTTTAGCCGGTTTAATCATGTCGCCTGTGGTGGTGATTATGCGTAATACCGGCTTTAGCCGTATCTTATGCGAGGAGATGCCATGGCAAGTGTGCGTCTGAAAGCGGTCGAAAAAAAAGTATCCGAATGGCTATAAGGCCGTCCACGGCATTGATCTGGACATCAAGGAAGGCGAGTTCATGGTCCTGGTCGGTCCTTCCGGATGCGCCAAATCCACCACTCTCCGGATGATTGCCGGCCTTGAGGAGGCGGCCGGCGGCACCATCGAAATCGGCGACAAGGTGGTGAACGACACGCCGGCCAAGGATCGCGGCATCGCCATGGTGTTCCAGAACTACGCGCTCTACCCCCACATGACGGTGTATGAAAATATGGCCTTCGGCCTCAAGATGCGGAAGTTCCCGAAGGAAGAGGTTGATGCCCGGGTGCGGGACGCCGCCGAAAAACTGGAGATCACCGAACTTCTCGACCGGAAGCCGAAGGAAATGTCCGGCGGGCAGCGCCAGCGCGTGGCGCTCGGCCGGGCAATGGTGCGCCAGCCCGAGGTGTTCCTGTTCGACGAACCGCTGTCGAACCTGGACGCGAAGCTCCGGGTGTCGATGCGCGTCCGCATCAGCCAGCTCCACAAGCAGATGGGCTCGACCATGATTTACGTCACCCACGACCAGACCGAAGCCATGACCATGGGCGACCGGATAACGGTCCTGAAGGACGGCAAGATAATGCAGGTGGATACCCCGTTAAATCTCTACAACCGTCCCGCCAACAAGTTCGTCGCCGGCTTCATAGGCTCCCCAATGATGAACTTCGTCGACGTCACGGTTGCCGTCCGGGACGGCGCCGCCGTTCTGAAAATTGGCGACAATGTCCTGTCGGTCCCGGAGCGTTTGCAGGAAACGGTCAAACAGTACGCCGGCAAGCCGCTTGTTCTCGGCGTCCGTCCGGAACACATAAAACTGACCGGAAGCGGCGGCGAGGACGCCCTGCCCGGCGACATCCTCGTCAAGGAGGAGATGAGGAACGAGGTCATCGTCTATTTCGACTATGCCGGCAACCGCCTCACCGCCCGGATCGCCATGGACACGGAAGAAGGCCACACGTTGAACGATTCGGAACGCTTCACGTTCGACATGTCCCGTTGCCACCTTTTCGATACAGAGACCGAGGTGAACATCGCCCTGTAACGGTTCGAACCTTCTCTCGCCTCCACTTCGGGGTCCATTATGAACAAGTACAGCAAATTCGCCCGCCAGCATATGGTGAATCTTCTTTACCTGCCGGCGCTCATCATGTTTTCCATCTTCGTCCTGTACCCGTTTGTCAAAGGCATCAGCCTGTCCTTTACCGACTGGAATGGCTTTTCGCAAAACTTCAATTACGTCGGGTTCCGGAACTATTCCGAACTGTTCCAGGACGTCAATGTCAGAAAAGCGTTCACGAACACGCTGGTTTACGGCTTCGGCAGCACCCTTCTCCAGCAGTGTTTCGGGCTCGGATACGCCCTTCTTCTCAACCAAAGCTTTGCCATGCGGAAGTTCGCCCGCACCGTCATCTACATGCCCGTCATGATCGCCGGCGTCATCATGGGCTACATGACCTACTTCCTTCTCCAGTACAATAACGGCACCCTGAACGACGTCATTTCCCTGTTCGGCTTCGCTCCCGTCGACTGGCTCGCCGACGGCAACCGCGCCGTCGCCATCATCATCGTCATCAACAGCCTCCAGTTCGTCGGCATCTCCATGGTCATTTACCTGGCCGGCCTCCAGAACATCCCGAAGTCATTTTATGAAGCTTCGGACATCGACGGCGCCGGGAAAATAAACCAGTTTTTCCACATCACCCTGCCGCTCCTCAAGCCGGCCGTCATCACGAGCGTCACCATAAACCTCATTGGCGGCCTCAAACTGTTCGACCAAATTAAGGCCCTCACGAACGGCGGCCCAGGATATGAATCCCATTCCATGTCCACCCTTATCGACGCGACGTATTTCCGGTCGCAGCAGGCCGGTTATTCCGCCGCCATGGGCATTGTCCTCTTCCTCTTTATTCTCGTCGTCAGCCTGATAATACTCCGGATGTTCGACAAGCGGAGGTTTGAATACTAAGATGAAAAAATCCAACCTGATACGGAACATCGTCGCGGTCGTCGTCGCCGCAGTGCATTTCATCCCGTTCTACATCGCCATCACGGTGGCATTGAAGCCGAGGACCGACTTTTCGTCCCGCTGGGCGCTTCCGACCGAAGTGAACCTGGACAATTTCGCCTACGCCATCAACCGGGCGAGAATCCTCGACGCCATGCGGGACAGCGCCATCATCACCGTCGTCTCCGTCCTCCTGGTCGCCCTCCTTGGCGCCATGGCAGCGTACCCCCTGGCCCGGATGAAGAACCGCTTCAACGCCGTCATCCTGAAGGTCGTCCTCGGCGTCATGATGATTCCGCCCCTCAGCATGCTTGTCCCGCTGGTAACGCTGATGAGTGACATCAACGGCATCAGCACCTACTGGGGGATCATCTGCGTCCTGGTGACGTTCCAGCTCCCCCTGAGCATCTTTATGTACACGAACTTCATAGAAGCCATCCCGCGCGAACTGGACGAGGCGGCGGAAATCGACGGCTGTAGTAAGTTCATGATTTTTTATCGAATCATCCTGCCGCTCCTGAAACCGGTCACCGCCACCGTCGTCATCCTGACCGGCGTCTTTATCTGGAACGACTACCAGTTCTCCCTCTACATTCTCCAGTCGCCGAGGCTTCGCGTGGTGACGCTGGCGGTGTCGTCCTTCTTCGGCCAGTCGTCCAGCAATCTTGGAGCGGCGGCGGCGTGCGCCCTTATCGCGGTCGTTCCCGTCATAGTCGTGTACATTGCGCTCCAGAAGTACTTTGTCCGCGGCATGATTGACAGTGCCGGCAAGTAATCGGAAGCGGACGGATTCGGAATCAGGACCCGGAAACGGGATTGGTCCCGAAAAGATACGGTAAAAAATTGGAAATCGGCGGATTACACAAGGCAGTCCGCGCCCAAAATTTTGACGAAACGGGAGTTTATCATGAAAAAGGTGCTTATCGCGGTGGCGGCGGTCGTGGTTGTGGCGATTCTCTATTTTGCGCTCGCCGGCGGAAAATCCAACAAGACGGAACTAACCCTGTTCCTTTCCATGCAGGCCACCGAACCCTCGACCCTGACCTTCGAGGCGTTGGCCGATGAATACATGAAAGCAAATCCGGACGTCTCCGTGGAAATAATAGTCGGCGGCGGCGACTCCGAGTCCATGCTCAAGACCAAGATGGCGGCGAACGACCTTCCCGATATGTGGTCCACGCACGGCTGGTCCCTCATGCGTTACAGCGAGTATCTGGAACCGATGAACAGCCAGCCGTGGGCCAAGGATGTCAGCCCCCTGATTAAGCCCGCCATTACCGGGAAGGACGGCAGATTCTTCGTTCTCCCCATGGACGTCGAAGTCACCGGCATTCCCTGCAACATGACCGTCCTGGAAAAGTCCGGCGTCGACATTGACGACATCAAGACGATGGACGACTTCTTCGCCGCCTGCGAAAAGATTAAACAGGCCGGCTTCATTCCTATCGTTCTCGGCGGCAAGGATATCTGGCCCATCGGTCAGTACATGCTCTGGGCCGCGTTCGCGGAACTCGTGGCGGATACAAACGACAGTGAAACGGACAACCTCGTCGCCGGCCGTTTTCCCCTTGAAAAGTGGGTGGATGTTGTCGGCTGGATGCACCGCGCCAAGGAACTTGGCTACTTCAACGTCGACGTCGTCACCTCGTCCTACAATGATTCGGTGCAAACCTACGCACAGGACAAGGCTGCTTTCATCGCCTCCAGTAACTACGCCGTCGGCGAAGGCCTGACTTACAACCCGAACGGCAAATTCGGCTTTATTCCGATTCCGGCCGCGACCGAAAGCGGCGACGTCATTCTCATGACGGGCGAGCGGTCGGCGATTGGCGTGTGGAAGGATTCGCCGAGAAAGGCGGAAGCCCTGAAGTTCATCAATTTCTTGGCCCAGCCGAAAAACACCGCCCGGATGGCGACGGCCGGATCGAACCCCACCGGACTGACCAATTCCTCCAGCGACACCGGCATGCTGAAGCCGTTCTATGAAAAATATGCGTCGGTGAAAACCTATCCGATTTTCGACCGCGCCTATCTCCCGAGCGGCATGTGGGACACCCTGTGCACCACCGGCGCCGCCGTCCTCACCGGCAGCATGACGCCGGAACAGGCGGCGGAGAAAACCAAGGGCGATTTCAAAAAGCTCTACCAGCAGTAATCCATTCCCGAATTCTTCACTGCAGGCGGTGAATCCCCAGGTGGACGGCCAGACGGTTACGGCTCTCGTCCATCCGGGGAAACTCCGTCCATGCATTTCCCTGAAGACTTTCACACGATCGCATAAAAGGAAAACAATGAAAATCACCTTCATGGGCGCCGGAAGCACCATATTCGCGAGAAACGTCCTTGGCGACTGCATGTGTTCCGACGTGCTCCGCGACTGCGAAATGGCCCTTTACGACGTGGACGGCACCCGCCTCGAGGAAAGCGCGACCATCCTGAACGCCATCAACCGGGGAAAAGGCGGCAGGACGAAAATAACCTCCCACCTCGGCGTCGCCGAAAGAAAGAACGCCCTCCGTGGCGCCACCTTCGTCGTCAACGCGATTCAGGTCGGCGGCTACGACCCCTGCACCATAACCGACTTCGAGATTCCGAAAAAATACGGCCTCCGCCAGACCATCGCCGACACCCTGGGGATCGGCGGCATCATGCGGGCGCTCCGGACCATTCCCGTCCTCGAAGACTTCACCCGGGACATGGCCGAAGTCTGCCCCGACGCCTGGTTCCTCAATTACACCAACCCGATGGCCATCCTCACCGGCTACCTCCAGCGGTATTCCGGCGTCAAGGTTCTCGGCCTCTGCCACAGCGTCCAGGTCTGCGTCAAGGATTTGTTCAAGGATCTTGGCATGGAAGACGCCGTCCGCGGCCACCGCGAAATCATCGCCGGCATCAACCACATGGCCTGGCTCCTCGACGTTCGCGACGCCGACGGCAAAGACCTTTACCCGGAGATCCGGGAACGGGCCAGGCGGAAAAACCTGTCGGAAAAGCACAAGGACATGGTCCGGTACGACTATATCGACAAGTTCGGCTATTACTGCACCGAGTCGAGCGAACACAACGCCGAATACAATCCGTTCTATATCAAGGCGAGCCGCCCCGAACTGCTTGACCGCTTCAACATCCCGCTGGACGAATACCCGCGCCGCTGCGTCGAACAACTGGCAAACTGGAAAAAAGAAAGCGAGAAGCTGTTGTCCGGCGAGACGCTCCCGCACGAGCGGTCGCATGAATACGCCTCCCACATCATGGAAGCGATGACCACCGGCACCCCGTACAAGATTGGCGGGAACGTCCTCAATACCGGCGGCCTCATTGCGAACCTACCCGAGGAGGCCTGCGTCGAAACTCCCTGCCTTGTGGACAACACCGGCGTTTTCCCTTGCCGGGTCGGGAAGCTGCCGCCGCAACTCGCCGCCCTGAACATGACGAACATCAATCCGCAACTTCTCACCATCGAGGCCGCCCGCACCCGTAAACGCGAGCACATTTACCACGCCGCCATGCTCGACCCCCACACGGCCGCCGAACTGCCGCTCGACGATATCGTCAAAATGGTCGACGAGCTCATAGCGGCCCACGGTTCCTGGCTGCCAGAATATCAGTAGGCGTCCCATCAAGCCTCCCGGACGTTGCCGGACATTCGGTACATTTGCATTTCATAGGCAGTGATGGCATAATTCACTGAAAGGAACCGGTTGCTCCGATTGGACGACCGGTTCCTCCCGCCGTTATGGACACCATTCCGGAACGGCCGGGCGCGGCAAACGTGGAAGGATTATGCCATCGTGTATTTATGAAGCCAAGAGCGAGGTACCGGCAATGTACCGCACTATGCCCTACGAATCGCCCCTCGGAACAATCACCCTTGCCAGCCGCAACGACAGCCTGGTCGGGCTGTGGCTGGACCGGCAGAAATATTACGGCGACACCGTTCCCGACGAGACGGTCCGTGACGACAACGTGCCGATTCTAATTCAGGCAAAAGCGTGGCTTGACCGGTACTTCGCCGGAGAAAAACCGGAAATCGCCGAACTGCGCCTTGCCCCGGCCGGCGGCGAATTCCGCCAGGCGGTATGGAAGATTCTCTGCCGGATACCGTACGGCGAAGTCACCACCTACGGCACCATCGCCAAAGAGATGGCGGCCCTTATGGGCCGAAAAACCATGTCGAGCCAGGCCGTCGGCGGCGCGGTCGGACACAACCCGATTTCCATCATCATCCCCTGCCACCGCGTTGTCGGCGCCAACGGCAGCCTGACCGGATATGCCGGCGGATTGGACATTAAGGAGAAACTCCTCGAATTCGAAGGCTGCCTTACCGCCAGCCTGTTCAAACCGTCACAAGGCACCGCATTGTAGGCGGACTCGTTCCCGACACGGCACCTGCCATTCTTTTTTATGGACGGCAACAGTAAACCCTGATAGAGATTGACGCGGCGTTGATGCCACCCCAAACCGTCGGAACCGCGAAGAGGAGAACGTATGGATTCAAGTTTGTTCATTATGGCGAAGATTGGCGTCGCCAAACAGTACCGCGACGAATTTCTCGCCCTCGCCAAGGGCCTCGTGGCGGCCAGCACCGCCGAAGCCGGCAACAACTTCTATATCCTCACGGAAAGCGCCAACGCTCCGGAGGTGTTCTACATGCTCGAACACTGGAAGTCGCAACAAGCCATCGACGAGCACACCGGCACGCCGCATTTCGGCAAATTCCAGGAATTGGTGGCGAAGCATTCCTTCCCGGTCTCGATAGAGATCGTCAAACCGGTTTTTTGACCACCTTCGGGTATTGGGAAAGCCGGGCGTTCGCCGGCTCTTGACACGTTGCTGTACGGTCATCACGGGTCTGCCGCACGGCAGGCCCGTTTTTATGAAAAAATGTTTTCCTGACGCGCTGCCGCCAGAAATTCGGAACTCCGTTCCGTCCCGGTTGTAACTATTTGTAACCATCATTGATCCGCCCGCCCCAGACATTATCATAGAGGAGCACTACGTCTACATTTTCGTATAACGAAGGAAGCGGCATGGCAAACGTGCTCGTAATCGACGATGACACCGATCTCTACGCCCTTCTCGAGGAATACTTCGCGAAGATCGGCATCTGTTCCGAAAACGCCCAGGACGGCGTCGACGGCCTGAAACGCATTCACGAAAACCTTGAAAATTGGGATATCGTCATTCTGGACGTCATGCTTCCGGGCCTGAACGGCATGGAAGTGCTTCGTCGCCTCCGAAAGGACGAAAATACCCGGTCCCTGCCCGTTCTCATGCTCACCGCCCGCGGCGATGTCGGGAACACGGTGGAAGGTCTCGAAGCCGGCGCCGACGATTACCTCGCCAAACCGTTCAGCCTGCGGGAACTGTCGGCCCGAATCAAGGCCATCCTGCGCCGGAGCGGCAAGGACCGGCCCGACCGGCCGACAGGGACGCTCAAACCGGTTGACGATCTCGTTCTTGACGGCGCGTCGTATACGGT
>JAJQFC010000326.1 GCA_021201355.1 Planctomycetaceae bacterium
GGGTCCGTAGAGGACTCGCACCTCCAAGTGAGTGTGCCATGCCGGGCGCACACAATAAAAACAGCCCGCCATCCCGGCGGGCCGTTTTTGCTGTGCCTGTCTGTTTCTACCTATTCGCGACGGCCTTCCGCCACCGCGCCAGCCGCTTCTGTGGCGCGGTCGTCTTCGTCCAGGGCGTTCGCCTCGGCTCCTTCAAACTCGCCGTCGGTAACGTTGGCAGTTACGTCGTCGTCAACGTCGTCGTCAACGTCGTCGTCAACGTCGTCGTCAACGTCGTCTTCCACATCGTCGTCCGGTTCGGAAAAGGCGGGCGATGCGAGAGCGGCTTCGGCGTCGGCCTTGGCCTGTTCCCGTTCAATCCGTGCCTTGTTCTCCTTGCTCCGCTCGTACAGCCGCTGCACCGCCATGACGATAGCCGCGTAGTAGAACCCCTGGGCGACGACGCCGTACATCTGCTCGGACCGGATGATTCCCATAATGCCCAGTTCCGGATCGTAGGGTTCGGCGGTATACAGGCTGTACAGCGTGGCGAGTATCCAATACAGGACCAGGCGCTTCATCATCAATGCCATGCGGGTTCCCCTCATTGTGTTGCGTACGGGCGATAGACTTGGACCAAAAAAATGGCTCCGACGCCGGAGAGCGTCGTCCAATGATGTTCCGGACGGACGGAACTGCTTGAGTGTACCCGTCGCCGCTGCGGCGTCAACACGGAACAGAACGGCATGACCGCCGCCCTCGCCTGTTCCGGACCGCCGACCCGTTCACGCTCAGGCCAGGAATACCCGCTCAAGCGCGCCCCGGGCGACATTTTCCCGCTTGTCCACCGCTTCAATCCAGTAACGGACATCGCCTATTCCGGTCGGCAGGTCCGCCTCGTACAGGGTGGCGACCGCCCGCGCCCCGGTGCCGCTCGGATACGGGCCCTTGTCGACGAGGGGGATTTCCCGCTCCGGTCCGGTCCCGGCGTCGGTCCGGAGGAACAGCCTGACCGATTCGAGGCCGGACACGTCGTAGACAAAGGTATGCACCGTGCCGACCGGCCCGGCGTCCGCGAGATTCCCCTGCCCCAGGTTTTGCCGCCCGGATTTTCCGGCGTGATCCACGGCGGGAAAATGGTCGGCGGCGTCGTGTCCCGGTTGGCGGCGACGATGGCGTTCAGGTCGTTTTCGATAATCCCCAACGCCGCATTGGCGGCGGCGGTGACCTGGGTGTCCCATATTTCCTGCCCGGTCCAGTACCAGTAGCAACTGGTCTCGGCCGTGAGCATGAGGCGCTCCGCCGCCTCGGCCCGGCCGCTGTCGCCGCCGGCGTCGAGGAAGGAATGCACCGCGTTCTGGAGAGCGGTGAGAACGGCCCAGGAATTCAGGTCCGGCGAATACGGACTGTTGTAGCCGGAGAACCATTTCATGAACTGCGGATCGCCATTGTCCGCCCCGGACCAGGAACCGGGTTCGACATGGACCGCATTCGCCGGATCGGCCGGGAACCGGTCAAGGTAGTCCATGACGGTGGTAAGTTCGAAACGGGGGTCCGATTTCAGCCACTCGACCATGGCGCCGGTGTTCGATCCGTAGTACGAATCGGTGCCGCCGCCGTAGTTGTCGCCGTCCGAATGGAGAAGGAAAAACGGCGGGTGCGCCGGGTCGTACAGCCCCGACGATTCAAGGCCGCGAAGAATCTGGCCAAGGACGTCCGGGTAGACAAGGGCGCCGAAACCGCCCCGGGCGTCCTCGTTCCCGACATAGCGTTCCGCCGGGATGCCGAGGATGGTGGTGACGGTGCCGTCGACGTCGGTGTACTTGATGTATTCGGGCTTGAGGAGGCTTGGAGCGATTTTCGACCCGGCCAGACATTGTTCAACTGGAGCCAGTCGCTCACCGCCGGATTCTCCTGATCCGCCGCGTTCGGCGGCAGCATGCCTTCCTCGCGGCCGGCGTAGGGGTAGTCCTTGCACGAGCGGTAGCGGTGGATGGAATCGTAGATAACGGCGTCGATACCCGATTCGACCAGCGCCGGGAACATCCGGACATGGAACGCCGTCTCCGGGGAAACAGCACGCGGGCGGCCGGGACGCCGAATTCGCGTTGGACGTACTCCCGGTGGCGGAGGATTTGCGCCTTGATGTTCCGGGCCGGAATAAGGGGCATGAGCGGATGGAAAAACCCGAACGCCGAAAACGCCGCCCGCGGGTGGCCGCCGGCGGTTTTCAGGTGGGCGGCGGCGGCGAGGTCCGCCTTCCAGTCGCCGCCGAAGGCGCCGTGGGCCAGGCCTTCCCGGCTGGCCCGTTCGAGCTGTTCCAGGAGCGTTCCGGACCAGCTCATGGACAACCCGGCATACGGCAGCGCCTGGTACTGCTGGGCCGCTATGTTGATGAACGACCGGTAGGCCCCGGCCCGGGTCGAGAAGATTTCGTCGTTGCCGCCGTCCCAGAACGACGTGTCGGCGGCGCGGTAATAGGGCTGGTGCATGTGCTTGTGTATGCCGAAATACAACTTCCGCCGACCCGAAGCGGCGTCGGACGGCGGCGCGGTCCGGCCGACTTCGACGACAGGTTCGTTTGCGGCCGATGCCGACGAGGCCGGCCCCAAGGTCGACGCGGCCGCCGGCGCCGGCCTGACCGTCATGTCGATGAAGAATTTTATCCAGTTCTCCGGCCGCGCTTCCGCCAGGTTGGCGGTCTGGCAGCCTTCGGCCTGAACGTGATAGGTTCCGGCCCGAAGCACACCGGCCGGGATATGGACGCGGTAGACGCCGGGCCCGTCTTCCCGGATGGCGTCATCCTTGAGGAGGAGCGTTTCACTCCCGTGGTTGTCACGGACGATGCACTGCGGGAACGGGATGCGTCCGTCCGCGTCGATAAACAGATCCCCCTCGGGCAGAAAGCCGTCCGGACCGGCCTGGAGCGTATCGGGCAGGCGAACGGCGGTGATGCGGGTGAACACGGTATCCATGGGTTGAATCCTTTCAGCCAGGCGGGACGAACGCTGTGGACGCTGGCGCGGTCCGGGGCCGATGGTACCATAAAGGCCGGTGGCGATGCAAGGAACCAGTGGCGAATGCGGAATGACATCCGTACAATACGATCGGCGCGCCGCGGTGGACAAATCCGTTCCCGGAATGTCCGCCGGATACGACAAACGCGTTAAGACCTATTACCAACCGGCAGCGCCAACCCGGTACCGCAGGTCATCAATTCCGTCCTCATTGGAGAAAGGGTGGCATGGACTTCCCGGACGCACTCGACATCCCGCCGCCGCATCGCGAATTCCTCCGTCGTGCCGTTTCGGTCCTGTGCCGGGACGAACGAATCGTTGGTATCGCCGTGGCCGGTTCCCTCGCCGAAGGCGGCGCGGACGAGTGGAGCGATGTCGACCTCGTCGTCGCCGTCGAGCCGGACAGGCACCAGTCCGTGCTGGAAGACCGCCACCGTCTCGCCGCCGCGCTGGGCGATCTGGCGGCGGCGTTCACCGGCGAACATGTGGGCGAACCGAGGCTCCTCGTCTGCCTGTACGACAACCCGGTTCTCCATGTCGATCTGAAGTTCGTCCCCCTGCCGGACGCGGTTCCGGTGGTGGACAACCCGGTCGTTCTCTGGGCCAGGGACGGCCGGCTGGAAGCCGTTCTCCGCCAGCGCGTCGGCGCCTATCCGTTACCGGACCGGCAGTGGAGTGAGGACCGGTTCTGGATATGGATTCATTACCTGGCCGGAAAAATCGCCAGGGGCGAACTTTTCGAGGCGATGGAGGGATTGTCGTTTTTACGGGTAACCATTCTGGCGCCGCTCGGGCTGGCCAACGCCGGGACGTCGTCCTCCGGCGTTCGCCGGGTGGAGGAAAAATCGCCGGAACTGGCCGGCGCCCTCGCCGCGACCGTGGCCGAATACGACCGGGATTCCCTCCGGACCGCCCTCGAGGCCGCCGTGACGCTCTACCGGCGCCTTCGCGCTGAAAGTGGCGAACCGGTCGTCCGACGCGGCGAGGCCGAAGGGATCACTGTCCGGACGCTGGCCGAAGTGCGGACCGGCGCCGGGTGAGGCGAATTGTATTTTCCTGATTGACACGGTGTTTTCGCCTGCCTATACTTTTATATTCCGCCGTGGGCCAGGTCCACGGCCGGCGTTTTTGTATGCGGATGAACGACCCGACTTTTTTCAGTGCGGATTCTATTACCGAAGGAACAGAACAATGCCCAAGAACACCAAAAAATCCGAGCGCGCCGCGCTCCTCAAGGAACGTCGCAAAGTGCGTCGGAAAAACGCCGCCAAAAAGGCCGCCAAGCGCGCCGTCAAGCGGGTCTCGAAGACGCATCCGCACCGCCGCACCGCCGCCCTCCGGGCCCGGAAGCGCGGGTAATCGCGGTAACGCCCACGGTATCGACACAAAAAACGGCCACCCGCGCGGTGGCCGTTTTTCTTTGTAACGCGTTTCGTTTTACACAGGCCGATTACGGTGCGGCGCGGTACGGTGACGAACAATTGTGCCTTGAAGGCCGTTCACCGGCACCGCCTTCGGATCAAAATGTCAGCGCGCGACCCTCTACCACTCACCGAGCACCCGGAACGCGTTCGCCGTCGTCAGGTCGCGAATCGCTTCCGGCGACGTGCACCGGAGTTCGGCCAGCACTTCGGCTGTCCGGATAACCCCGGTCGGTTCGTTCCGGTCGACCTTTTTCGGCCGCGGCGTCAGGTACGGCGCGTCGGTTTCAAGAAGGAGGAGTTTGTCCGGGATTTCTTTCGAGTGTTCCCGAAGCGGCTTCTGATCGTCAAACGTCACCAGCCCGCCGACGCCCAGGTACACGCCGTGCCTGACCGCGAACTCGAGGGCCGGGCCAATCTCCTTTTTCCCGGCGACAAAACAGTGCCAAATGACCTTGAGCCCGTCCGCCATTCTCGGCTCTATCATGGCGAGGACGTCCGATACGCTGTCCCTGGCGTGGACGGACAGAGGCTTCCCGAGGGCCACGGCCAGGTCGATGTGTTTCTGGAACCAGGTCTTCTGGACATCGGGCGGGCAGTCTTTCCAGTAGTAGTCAAGGCCGGTTTCGCCTATCGCCAGGACGAGCGGGTGGCCGGCGAGGTATTCGATTTCGCTCCAGGACACGTCGTCCAGGCTGCCGGCGTCGGTCGGATGGACTCCGACGGCGGCGCGGACGCCCGGGCACTCCTCGGCGAGAAGCTGGACGCGGTAGCTGCTCCGGACGCTGGCGGCGACGGTAAGCATCTTGACCTTGTGGGCCATGGCGCGGCGGGCCACTTCCACCGCGTCCTTTTCAAAGTGTTTCGAGTCGAGGTGGCAGTGGGTGTCGACGTAGTACGAATCAGTCACTGGCGGTTCCCTTCGTCATAGCTGTGGACGCCCGGCCGGGCGGTGTTATAGATAATGGCCCCACGCCGCGATCGGCGATCGACGCCGCTCACGTGGCTGGCGAGGCTGGCCGGGAATGTCGGCATCAAGACCCTGATGTCCGTGTTCCGGCTGATGGTGGCGAAATAACGGTCCGTCTCCGCCTCCCATACTTCGTTCATGAGTTTGTCCTCGATGGTCCGGCGGACTTCGGCAAAGGGGATTTTCACCGGCGCGCCGATGGAAATGAGCGTCGCCACATGACAGCCGAAGGGGCTTTCCAGGATCGGGCCGAGCTGTCCCGGCTCCTCTTCCCGGAGGGCGGCCCGGATGTCGGCGAGCCAGGCCTCGCGTTCCGGGTCGGACGCTTCCGGCTCTGTTTCGAGACCGCCCCGGGCCTTGCTTTCCGCGTCGTCCGAGAACTGGCTGGCCGCCGTTTCGAAATCGATTTCCCCGTCCTCTATCATCTCCCAGACGTCGATGGCGGCTTCGCGGGCCGCCGCCTCGCCGCCGCGGGCGGCGTTGGAGAAAAAGATATGGCGAAAGCGGACCGGACCGGGAGTGGAGAACTCGTCCGGGTGTTCGGCGTAATAGGTCTGGATGGCCCGGGGCCCGGGGCTTGGCGCGCGGGGATTAAGGATCTGGTGGAGGTAACTCTGGGTAAAGGCTTTTTTCCTGAGCCGCGCCTGCCAGTCGTTCACCGTCATGCCCCGGCTTTCCAACACTTTCCGCAGCTTGACCATGCCGCCGGACCGTTTGACCTGGTCCAGACTGATCATCCGGAAATGCCGTTGCATGCTTTGTTCCATCATCCGGCGGATTTCCGTCACCACCTGGTTTCGCGGCCGGTCGGCGCCGCCGCGCATCACCCGGTCGACAATGGAGTTGATAAACGACGCGTGTTCGCGTTCGGCTTCCTGGAAAAACAGTTCGTCCTTCACAAGGGCGCGGATGGCCCTGTCCCATTCCTCCTGAAGGCGGGCGTTTCCCTCTTCCGGCGACATCTTGCCGTTCCGGACGCGCATCTGCGTTTCCGACCAGATCGGCGTCCATAACTCAAACACCTGATCGGCGCCGATGCGGGCATGGCCGACTATCGCCACCGGACCCATAGAGTACGGGTCCGTCACCAGCGGCAGGGTGTCCGCCTGGTCCTGGTAGGTCATGGCGAACTCGTCCAGCATGTCGACGGCGCCGGTCCGGGGACAGGCGCACGTTAACAATGCCAGGAGTACGACCGGCATGATATTCCGGATTGCGTTCATGTTTTCGCTCTCCCACGAATGCTCCCAATCCACATGGTACAGTTATTCTCATATGTCGGCAATGGTGAAAGGTCATGCCGGTATATGGTCCGTGTTGTCGGGCGGAGGGGGCGGTGAACCGCGTTTTCACTTGCGTTCATTTGTGAATGACCCGACAATATCCAAACGTGATGCCATTACTTAGCAAACGTTTATATAAATCTCTCCCGGAGGAAGATCCATGGAACCCGTCGATCCTGCCGCCAAAAAACAGTTCAACCCCTCCGCTCCGACCCGCCGTCCCCGGGGCTTTAAAATTACCCTTATCGTCGTCGCGGCGCTCCTTGTCCTTGTTGCCGCGGTGATTTATTTTCTCCCGCATTTTCTCCCCGTCGACACTATAAAGGGCATCGCCAATACCCAGGCCCGGGCCTACGGGCTGGACGTCGATTTCCAAAACCTCCGCTTCGGCTGGAACGGCGACGTCGTTCTTGACAATGTCGCGGTCAGACCGCTTCTCCCGGACGGCTCACCGGATGAACCGCTCCTCCTCGTCAACGAAGTCCGCACCAACGTCGCCCTCACGCCACTCCTCAGGGGCAACGTCATCGTCAATTCGGTCAACGTCAACGGCTTCACCCTCGGCGTAGTCAGACGGGCCGACGGCAGCCTGAACCTTCCGGATCTCGAAAACCTCCCGGCCCAGGCCGCCACGGTCCCGACGCCGGTTCCGGCCACAACCGTGCCCTTATCCATGGTCCAGGCCGCCGAGGCGGTTCCGGTCCCGGCCGCCAGCACTCTGCCGCCCATCGAACTCCACCGGGTGGAAATGCAGAACGGGATAATTTCCTTCAACGACGCCGTTACCGGCATGCGCCTCGAATCCGGCCTCGAACGCCTCCGAGTCGATGGAACGACCCTGAACGACCCGTTTGCCTTGGAAGGACTTCTCGTCCCCCATGTCGGCCAGCCCGAACTTGGCCGCATTCCGTTTTCGGGCAACATCGCCCTCCTCCGGGACAACGCCTTCGACCCCGCCGGTCAGGCCCAAATACAGGTTGCCCTGGAGGAAATCGCCTTTGCGCCCATGGCGGAAATCGTCGGCATGGCTGACCTTCTCCGGCAGGGCGTCGCTGACGGCCACGTCCGTATCGGGTACTCCGGCGGCAGCATCGCCCTGGCGTTTGACGACCTGGTGACGCGGAACGTCATGGTCGGCCTCGGCGCCGAACGGACATTGGCCGTTCCCGACACCTCGTTCGCCCTCGACACCGTCTACGACGCTGAAGCCGATCAGGTATCGATTCTCCAACTTGCCGTCGCGAACGATATCGCCAGCCTCACCGGTCAGGGCGCGGTCCAGAACGTCATGGCGGCCGCCAACGGCGCCATGCCGGCCGGCACCCTCGATTTTGGCGGGTCGACAGACCTTACCCGGGCCACCGGCTACCTTGCCGCCTCGGACCTCGGCCTTGACGCCATACCCGATCTGAAAGGCGACGCCGAATTTACCGGCAAGGCCGTTCTCCCGGCCAATCTCACCGGCGGTCCGATCACGCCGACCCTCGCCCTCGACTTCACAACCGGTACTGTCCAGGTTACGGACGGCGCCAGCGGTATCATTGTCTCCCTCGACCTGGATCGCATCGGTTTCCAAGCCGCGGCGGCATTGCAGGATCCGATGGAAATCAATGCGAACCTGACCCTCGTCGATGTCCAAGGCCGCGCCATCGTCCCGAGCCTGGTCTGGGCACTCATCCCTTTCACCCTGAATGGCGGGGTCGCGGCGGTGCAGTCGGCCGACACAACGGCGGCGGAACTGCGTCTTCAGGACACGACGTTATACTTCCCGGAGACGCCATTCTCCAATCCGGCTGAGGTCATAACCGGGGAAACACGTATCACCGCCGACGTCAGGCAGGACGTCATCACGATCGCCGGAATCCAGGCCAAAATAAACGACGCCATCACCGCCACTGTCGGTTCCGGAACGATTACCGGCATCATGGCCGGCGCTCCCGCCGGTCAGGTAACGGTGAACCTCGCCGCCGCCATGCCGGACGTCCGTCACCTGGCGGAACCGGTATTTCCGGCCGACCTCGTTCAAGAACTTAAAGGTTCTGTCAAGGCAAGCGCCCAGCTTCAGCTTCGCGGAAATACGGCTGAAGCTCTCGTTCGTACGGACATAGACGCGCTCCAGGCCGGACTCGCCCTCGGAGAAGGCGTCAATGTAGCGACGCAGATGCCACAAGCGATAGTCCAGTTCCTCGCCGGCGTTGACCTGACGAACCCGGGTCGCATTATCATATCGTCCCTCGAAGCGGTTACGCCCGGCGGCGCCTTTACGTACGGCGATAGAACCATCGCCTCGTCCGCCGCCGCCCAGGTCGCCAATTCCACCGTAAAAGCGGTCGGCACCGTCGACACCGCCCTCGGCGTCGCCGAGTTCACCGCCCTTACGGTCGATGTCGGCGGCACCCGGATCGCCCTCGGGAGCAAGGGTCAGACCGTCGCCCAGGCCGCCTCGGGGCCGATGCAAATCATCGCCGCCTCCGGGGACAAATACCTCCGCCTCCCCCTGGCGAGCGCCGGGGATTTCGTCGTCAGTAACCTCCAGTTCGGCATGGACAACCTGATCTTCCAGCACCGGGACACACCGTCCAACCTTGGGAATGTCCGCGCCAACATCGCCGTCGACGGTTATATCGGCGCGGAAAAACGCCAGCTCGTCAACCTGCGGCAGGCCAGCATTACGGCGACCCCCATCGTCGCCGAAGCGCAGGGTCAATTCGATATCGGGTCCGGCGCCCTCCTCGCCCAGTACGCGGCGCGGCTTGCCCCGTCCGGACTGACCGCCCTTCTTTCGTACCTTAATATGCCGCCGGCGCTCCTGTCCGACACCACGGTCTCCGGCACGATGACCTACGGAAATTCGCAGGTCATTTCAAAAGGCACCGCCAGCGGCAGCCTGAGCGGCGGCGACGGCGGGTCGAACCCGTTTGAAATGGCCCACGACCTCACCGCCGCCTGGGACACGGAAGCGCAGTCCCTCGCCATCGACGTCAGGCAACTGGACGGCAACATCAGAACCCCGGACGGCAACGCCGTCGCCACCATGGCGGCCCAGCCGAGCCGTCTTCTCCTATCCCGCGCCGGTTCCCGGGGACTCCTCGATCTTCGCTTCAACGGCTCCGCCGCCCAGTCGCAGGCCCTACTTGTCGGCCTTTCCGGCATGGTGCCGCAACTCGCCGAACACGCGAACGCCCTGCACCAGGCCCGGGCCGACGGCATATACAATTTATGGCTCCAGGTCCGCGCCCTCGACTCCGGCGCCATCGGCCTCTCGACCGGCGGCACCTGGCAGGGCGCGGCGCTCCAGATCGGCAACCAGCCGTTCCTCGCCGAAGCCGGCAGCCTGTCCGCCGTCCTTGAAGGCGAAGTCGCCCTTCAGGATAACCAGATCCGCCTGACCCGTCTCGGTCTCCTCTCCGAATCGGCCCAGGTCCGGGCCGACGGCACAGCGCTTGTCACCCTGTCGAGCGGTGAGGACGGCCGCCCGAACGGCCTTGCCAACCTTGATACCAATTTCCGCTTCGCCGCCGCCGACGCCAGCCGCATTTCCCGGGTCTTTCCGGGCATTGTCGCGCCGGAGCTGGGCGTAACCGGGGCGATTGAAGGCACGCTCCGGGCCGGCGGAAACGCCTCGGACATCCAGGTTCAGGAAGGCGCGGTCCGCTTCGCCAATTTCGCCGTCCAGCCGAACCGCGATTTCCAGATCGCCATTCCGAACGGTGCCGCCACCTTCGGCGCCGCCATCGCCCTCCGGACCGATTCGCCCACCCCCGGCACGCCGTTCGACATGTTCCACCTGATGGACATCCGGAACGGCCAGGCTTCCCTCCAGGGCGCCCAGGTTCTCGGCCGGAATGTCGACGACATGTCCGCCGCGTTCTCCCTGGAAAACGGCGTCCTCACCCTCCAGGGCGCCCGCGTCCTTATCGGGAACGGCACCGAGAACTTCCAGGCCGCCGGCACGGTCGACTTTAACACGACGTCGCCGTCCGGCATCAACAGCCTCAATATGGACGTCCAGTTCGCCGTGGCCGACGTCGGCGATCTCGCCAGAATGATGCCTGACCTCGCCGCCTACGGCCTGTCCGGCCGCATTGACGGCGCCCTCCAGGCCGGCGGCAACGCCGACAATATCCGTATTGGCCAGGGCGTCGTCCGGATGCAGAACTTCAGCCTCGCTCCGAGCCCGAGCCTCGTCGTGGCGGTTCCGAACGGCGCGGCCAGCTTCGGCGCCACCCTCTCACTCCACTTTGGCGCCCAACCGACCGGTTCGCCGTACGATATTCTCCGGCAAATTGACATCCGGGACGGCGTCGCCAGCCTCCAGGGCGCCCAGATCAGCGGCAAAAACGTCGACGACCTTTCGGCCAGCTTCGCGCTCCAAAACGGCATTCTCACCCTCGGCCAGGCCCGCGTCTCCATGGGCGGCGGCGCGGCCGGAACCCTGGCCGCCACCGGCACCATCGATTTCAACAGCCCGGCGCCGGCCGTCAACACCCAGGTCTCAATCCAGAACCTGCCGTTGTCCGAGTTCAACGCCGAACTGGCGCAGTACATGACAATTGAACAAGGCACGCTTCAGGTCCCCGCCTCCGGCGGCAGCGCCGGGGTTGCTTTCCGGGGATTTTCCGAGAACGAGATTCTCCAGACCCTGGCCCTCAGCAATTTCACCTTCGCCACCGGTCCCCTCGCCCTCAACACCGGCCCGGTCCTGAACGCCGAACTCGACCGCGCCCGCGTCATCATGCGCCAGGAAATGTCCGGCGCCAGTTCCCGCCGCATCACATTCCTGG
>JAJQFC010000282.1 GCA_021201355.1 Planctomycetaceae bacterium
GGGGTCGGACACGGAGCCGCCGGAGTTCGGTTCGTCAGGCGTGCCGGGGTCGGACACGGAGCCGCCGGAGTTCGGTTCGTCAGGTGCGCCGGGGTCGGACACGGAGCCGCCGGAGTTCGGTTCGTCAGGCGTGCCGGGGTCGGACGGACAGTCGCCGAGGGGCGACGGCGCCGGGACGACCGGGACGACATGGTCGGCCGGGACGGCGCCTTTCGCGGACGTCTTCGCGGCGGCGGTCATATCTTCAGGCGTGCCGGGGTCGGACACGGGGCCGCCGAATTCCGGCGACGAGGCGTCGGCCGGGACGACGCCCTTCGCGGACGTCTTCGCGGTGACTTTCTTCGCAGCAGCGGTTTTCTTTTGGACAGCCATGCACAATCCCCAAAACAGACGTCGCGGAACGAAGGTCACCATACCCTTGTTCACGTT
This sequence comes from Planctomycetaceae bacterium, assembly GCA_021201355.1. GTDB lineage: Bacteria > Planctomycetota > SZUA-567 > SZUA-567 > SZUA-567 > JAJBSZ01. The sequence goes on from JAJQFC010000282.1 coordinate 430, forward strand.
GTCGAACGTGGGGATTTTGAAGAATTTCTATGAGACGGGCGGGTTATCCTGTTTAGAACATTTTTCGTAGAACATATTTTCAATTTCCTGCTCGAAAATGGCGCCGACAAGATCGGCGAACTTCCCGGGGGACGCCCTCCGGACAGCGCGGTCGGCGGCAAGCCGCTCGAACATGGTCCGGGTGAGCTTCCGGTAGAGGACGTTGTTTATCATGACGTCGTCCGCGAAGCGCCCGGCCCTGTCGCGCGGCGGAATGAAGAGGTCCATTGTTTGCGAAATCCAGATCATGAGCGCTCCCGGACTGATTGTTCGAATCTTTCCCGATACCCCCGTAAAAGGGGGGTTTCTAAAAGAAACATGTGTGAAAGCATATGTAGTAAAAAAAAGAAGAAGTATTTAGTATTATATATACAACAGTTCTTGTTCTAACGACTTGCGGCAATAAATTCTTTCTCCCGCGATGACGAACCTTCTCCGGAACTATCAGGATCGTCCGGGAGAAGGATTTATTCAACGAGGCGGTATTCAACCCCTGTCTTGGTGGCTGTCGGGAAGTGATGTTTGACAATGTCTCCCATCTCTTCCATCGTCGTGATTATTTCGGCCAACTCCCGCGCCTTTACTCCCTTCAATCTTTTGAGAAGTCTTGAATGGTCCATCCGCCCGCCGGCGCTGGCGAGAATGGCCTTGACCTTGAGTACCACGGCGTGGAACGGCGACTCCGCCACATTCCCCTTGACCGTATCGACCATCGACCGCGTCAGCCATTCCGCCAGCCCGTAGCCCCACGCCGCCGCCGCGTCGTCCACCACCGGCGCGTGCGGGCGCCGGGCCGCGGCGTAGAGGAGGGCCAGCTTGTCCGCGTTCTGGCCCGTCCGGCCCCACAGGGCCGCGAGGGGCGAGTCCCTGAGCGCTTTCTGCTGGTCGTACTCGAGGTCGATAAAGTCATGGGCGATTTTCCGGGCCGCGTCCGTGACCGGCGCCACATACGGCTGGACGTCCAGGTTCCCCGCCCCCGGCGGTTCGTAGTCCCGCCACCACCTCACCGCCGCCAGGATGGCCTCCGGAACCGGCGGGTTCGGGTTCATCAGCCGCCGTTTCGGGTTGTGGCCGTTGACGTCGAAAATAAGGAGCCGGGCGAGGAAACCGTCCGACACGCTTTCCGCGGTCAGGCCGCTGTAGAGGGACTCCGGGACCGTGGTCCCGTAGAGAATGAGGTGCGGCTGGCGGATGATGGCGCGGCCCAGGTCGCCACTGCGATCGCCCCGCATCCGGGCCTTCCTCGCGTCCTTCAGATCCTCGTTGATTCGCGGTATCGCGTACATGCCGCCGGAGGAGGAATACAATTCCAGAAACCGGGTGATGACTTCGTAGACGAGTGAACCCCTTTCCGGATTCTTCGCCGCCTGGATAAAGCGGCCGATTTCGTCAATCTGAAACAGCATGGCCGGATTGAGAAGAAGCGACGTCGTCAGGGCCGGGCCGCTCTTCACCGTCTCGGCGTGAATGTCGGTCAGGCCCGTTTCATTGAGAATCCGCTTGTTCAACTGCCGCGCATGGTCCTTGCCGGCCCCGGCGGGGGCGACGCTGCAGATATACATGTTCGGGCGAGTGCCGTACTCGTCCGTCAGCTTCCGCGAACAGAGAAGGGCCTGGAGAGCCAGCGCCCCGGCGAGGGCGAGAACGGGCTGCGGCTTCGGCGCGGTGTCCAGGTTGAACCGGATAACCTCGCCCGGCAGTCCGGGCATGTCCAGGTACCGGCGGGGCATGGCGGCATGTTCGGCGCGGGCCCGCGTACTGAGGATTCCCGAGAGGTCGACGTCCTGGTCGACGCCGTCCGTCCCCGGCCCGGTCGCCCCGGCCGCGTTCGGGTGCGAGGCGTCGGTTCGGCTATTGAGGATTCCGGAAAGGTCGACGTCCTGGTCGCCACCGTCCGTCCCCGGCCCGGTCGCCCCGGCCGCGTTCGGGTGCGAGGCGTCGGTTCGGCTATTGAGGATTCCGGAAAGGTCGACGTCCTGGTCGCCACCGTCCGTCCCCGGTCCGTTCGGCCCAATCGCGTTGAGGCATCCGGCCGGTTTTTTCGCGTAGCGGCGGGCGTTCCCGACGATCTTGGCGATCTCGTCCGGCCCGTAGTCCGCGCTGATGCTCGGCGTGTTGACCGCCGAATCCCACGCCGTCAGGAGGAGGACGGCGTCCTGGTCGGACACGCCGCCGATGTCGTTGACGACGACGCAGGCGGCGCGGAAGGCGGTGTTTGTGCGTCCGCCCCTGCCGCTGCCGTCGACCATGGCGAGGTAGCGCCTGGCCCGTTCCAGCGCCAGGTCGCCGGAGGGCGCGGGACGCGGCGAATTCGGCGTACCGGCCGTCCCTGATGCCGGCGCCGCTTCGAGGAGGAACGGTTTAAAGTCGTCCAGGTCGTGAAGGCGATCGGGGTCGGCACTGACGATGCGGGCCAGCGCCGCCGGCGGCTTGTGATTGATAAAACCGGGCAGACGAAGAATCCGGACCGGATCTTTTGCCGACGCGTCCACATATTCGGCCAGCGCCGGATCGGCCTTGAGGAACGCCACCAGCCCGGCCAGGACGCGGCTGATTTCATCCCGCGGCAGCCAGTCCCGGAGCTTCCAGTAGAGGTGCGCCCCGTGCCCGGTGGCGACGGTCATGGTCGGGCCGGGCAATCCGACGCGGCCGGAGAGTTCCACGGCCCGTTCGGCCTCGACGTTGTCCATGTCCAGCCAGAGGACGCGCCCGCCGTCGACGTCCTCGGCCCGGCCGCCGATCCAGCGCCGACCGTCGTAGCGGCCGAAGGTATTCCGCGGCAAGATTCCCGCGTACATGTTGGCGCCGCGTTCATTTTCAGTTATCATACGCGGGATGTGATCGCCCAGATCCCTGGCGTAGGTCCAGACGCGTTCGCCCTGGTGCGGTTTCAGGGGGCGGATTTCGACGATGTCGTCGGGATTCCATGTGAGTTCAGCATATCGCAACAGTGCGGATTGCATATATTCATCCATTGTTATGATTATGAGGCCTGAAAGGAGAAAAAATGATTAATTTTAGTTTCTTTTCACTTACTGTTAATTTACAACCTGAACTTAATGGGGTATTTAAATCGTTGCGTGAAAATATAAATAAGTTAATTCGGCTCTCATCAAGAAACCTGAATAGACTTAGTGATGCCAAGATTCGCACCGTTTGTAAAGAGCGTTCCGACTCCTGCAAGAATGCCTTGGATGAAATCGTAAAGCTATCGATGGAAAACTTTAAAGATTCACTTCTCACAGGCAACACAGACATCGCCACCTCGGAAATAAGGTTTCTTCTCGCACTGAGGCCGTTAGATCCGATGGTCCATCTTCTGCACGGGGCTTTTCATCACCAAAAAGGTTTCCTTGAATCCGCGATGGAAGCGTATAAGGAGGCTGAAAGGCTGTCAGAAGATGGAAGCGTAACCAAAGCTCTTTCCTTAAAGTATCAAGGTGAAATCCATGCGCTCAAAAAGGAACATTCGGCAGAGATCCTCCTTAAGAAGGCACAGAAACTATTTAATAAACTTGGACTGAAGAAAGAAGAGGCATTATGCGATTTCGAACTGGCGAACATTCAATTGTCTCAAGGAAACTATATTTCGGCGGAGCAAGTTTATACACATCTCATGAAACAACAAGTTGTGAAAGAGGACGACAGGTTTAATTCCATCGTGCTGGGCAATTACGGAAACACTTTATATCGAATGGGTAATTTTAAGGAAGCGGAAGAGGTGCTGCTCCGTTCGGTTAAAATAAACAAAACTATTAAGAGACATCGCGGAAGTTTAGCCGCCGATTATTCAAGCCTTGGAGAGTTATATTTTCTCGCCCATCGTTCAGGTCAGGATATTAAACTCTCCAAGAGAAAAGCAGGTTTACTCAAGGCTTCGTACGATTACCATAGTCAAGCTTTGGATTTGGACAGCGAGTTAAATAACTATTCCGGAGTCTACGAAGATTACTGCAACCTGGCGAAGGTATGCCATGAGATGGGTGATGATGACGGATACCAGCGGAATAATAGGTTGGCGCACGAGACTATCCGTAAACACGGCTATGAACTTTCGTACAGGTTATAGAGTACGTAACGAGCAACCTGGAGGGGACGCCGGTCAGTCGTCAGACGGACCGCGTCCTCCGTCGTTTTCAGAACTGGCGCGACGCACCGTTCCCCGGCCATCCCCGAATCCCTTCTCAATTCTCCTCATGCCGCCCCCGTTCTATTCGGGCGGCGAAGTCGTGGAACACGCTGCTTGAAACGCGCCGCGGCACATACCCCATGCAGTGCCGGTGAACAGCGCCGACCGAGCAGCCGAGCTCCTTCGCCATTTCCCGGAACGTCATCCCCTTCGACCGCATGGCCCGGAGTTCGGCCGGGTCCAGTTCCAGGCGGTTCGTCGGCATGAGGCGCCGGGGGTCGATGACGGCCGGGTCGAAGGCGTTGGGATTTTCCGTCAACAGGCCGCGTCGCGTCGCCAGGCTGTCCAGCTTGTCCTGAATCTGGCCCCAGCCGATTCCCGGCGTCGTCCAGAGGTCAAGGAGTTCATTAAGGAGCGCGGTGTCGTCCCGGTCGCTCTGGCAGGACGTCACCGAAACGCGGATGTCCAGCGGTTCGCCGTCGTTCGTGATGGCGTCGAGGGCGTATTGGGCAATGTCCCTGAGGCCTTCGTAATCGCCGCACTGTTCCAGGGAATCAATTTCGTCGAATATCACTTTCCGGTCTTCGGTCATTGTCGTTATCCTTCGTAAGAAACCGGCCGGGGCGCTCCGGACCGGCCGCGAACGTGGCCGCGTCCGGAGCGTCAACGGCGGATTTTTTGCCGTTGTCAGGCCCCCTCCTTCTCCCAACGGATCACCCGGGCGAGGAGGTCGTCCAGGTTCTGGTGCTGGCCGTCCACGTACACCAGGGGCAGCCGGTCGTCCTGAAATTGCAGATCGGCGAATTCCGCGAACCGCTCCTTCGTCGGCAGACAGCCGGCGCTCTCAACCAGGACGGGGCCGTAGGACGGGTTGTTTTCGAAAAACCGCTTCACCCGGCCGCACCACGGGCAATCGGGTTCGGTAAACATCGTGACGCTCATAGGGCATGCTCCTTAATTCAGCCAGGCGCCGGAGGGCTTGACCTCCACGCCGTCCTTGAGTTCCTGAATCCGCACCACCACCCGCCCGGCCTTGTCCGCGCTGCGGCGCTTTTCGCTGACGGCGAGGCAGATGAATTCGTCGCCGTCGATAGCGCCGGCGTGGACCAGGCTGTCATAGAGGGCCTTCCCGACGTTGTCGATGTCGCGGACGCGCCAGTCCGGGCAGTGGAGGATGCATTTGACGGACAGGGCGCCGGTCTGTTTCCGGATGCCCCCGTCCCGGACAATGGCCGCGACCGCGTCCCGGAACTTTCGTCCGTCCGCCGAAAGGAGCACCCGCCGGGCGCCGTGAACGGTGACGGACCGCCAGTAGCGGTTGACGCTCGGGGGCCAGGGGAGTGTGAGTTCAATCATGTGATGGTTTCCTTCCTGAGCGCCCGCCGCGAATGGAAACGGCGGGCCGCCTCTTTACTAAACCTATTTCAAAAACGGTCCCGCCTTTCATAACCGCTCTCGCCGCCGTAGTGTTCGTCACGTCCGGCCGGCGTATAATCCGACCCGAAACACCCGGGGAAACATGCGCCTGCCGCCGGCACTTCACGTCTCCGACTGACGCGGCGGGGTGGAAAACAGCGGCTAATTGCCGAACCAGGCGGGCTGCTCCTCGGACGGCCGTTCCCCCGCACCGCTGGTCCCCGGCGTCGCGGCCCGGGGCGGCGGCGTGGTCTGGCGGGCGCCGTTGTCCGGGGCCGGGCGGCGCTTTTGGTAGCCGGTGATCTCGTTGTATATTCGCCCCTGGGCGTTCGGGGCGGTCTGGCCGACGAGGATTTCCAGCGGGAGATGGTGGAGGTCCGAGGAGTCGTTCGGCTGCATAACGCCGACGGCGCGGCAGATGGCGGACATTTCGCTTTGGGCGATGTGTTTGGCCATCTCATTTTCGTTCCACAGATTGAGGCGGCTGACGACGACCCGGCCCTGGTGCGGCCCGTCCTGGATGTGGAACCGGAGTTCCAGGTGTTCGCCGTTGCCGCTCTTGTTCTTTTTACGTTCGCTGTAGACGATGGTGGCGACATAGGCGCCTTCCGGAACCGGCCGGGACGGTCCGGCCGGGTCGACCTTGCTCGCGTCAAAACCTTCCAAGTGTGCCATTCGTGATTCTCCTTAGACGGTAAAAATACCATACGTAAGAACCACCCTGGAGGCGGTTTTATGCATCATTTCGGATGCCGAAAATGTCGATAGAACCTTCTCCGCGGTGTACATATCAACCCTGCGAACCACCCCTAGCCTTCCAGAACGCCGCGCTTCCTCCTGGCGAGCCGGTTGTAGTTGTCCTGCATCCAGTCGCGGATCGCGTCCACGTCGTAACTGCGGTGGTTCCCGGGGGTGCACAAGACCGAGCCCTCCGGCAACGCGCCCGCCTCCGCCGCCTTCCGCAGAAACGCGGACGAAATCCCCAACATGTCCGCCGCGTCGCGGGGTTTGTAGTATCGCTTCATTTGGTTCTCCCGATAAATTGGTTCAGCATCACTCCTTCAACCCAGACGCCTGAGTTGACAAATTTTCCATTACCTGCGATTTTTATGAGGACAAGCCATTTCCTTGACGATATACTGATGAAGTGGAAATTATTTCTACTTTCATTGTAGACTATATTTCTACAAAGTCAACTGGTTTTGTAGAAATTTTTTCAACTTGGAGGTGTTAAATGGGTAATCTGCGAGAGGGTGGAACCATATATGATAGGATTAGGAAGGAGTTTACACTCAAATACGGGGAGTTGACAGACACAGCTATTGCTGAAAAAATCGGGGTGACGAAACATCTTCTCGGCAAGTGGAAAAAGGGGATATCCCGTCCGTCCTATGAGGCGTTGGAGAAAATATCCGAAATTACGGGACGGTCGATCGACTATTTTGTCACCGGCTACCTCATTAATCTGCATTATGAGGATAATCCGCTCACGAATGAGTCCTATGGCATCACGCCGATATATACGTCCGGAAACGCGCTGTCGGGAGGCCGGTCGGGGTCTGTCCGGAAGCCGCAAAAATTACACAAGGGCCCCCGGGATGCCTGGCCGGTGCGCGGCCTGGCCGCCGCCGACGATACGGCCGGCACGCGCGTCCCGTTAACCGACGACTTTGACGAACCGGTCGATCCGCCCGACGGGATGATGCTTGTGCCGGTAACGGGGAGTTCGATGTCGCCGCTTATTCTGTCCGGGCAGTTTGCCATTATCGACGCCGAGAGAGAGGGTCTCGAAGTGAGCGGGGGGATTGTGGTCGCCTCGATAGTCGAGCCGGAGCCGGGCGATCCCCGCAGCGAGAGCATCACCGGCACCGTTGTCAAACGCTGCTACGACCTGGGCGACAAGTATAATTTCGTTTCCATCAATAACTATCCGCCCTTTACTGCATTCAAGGATCATTGCCGGGTATGGCCGGTGATTGGCGTCTGGTTCGGCGGGAAGGGGAAGGCGCCGAAGGTATGATCCGCCTCTGGTGAAGCCGTTTCCCGCCCGGCATCGTCAGATACAAGCGAAGAAAAACGGCTCCCGGCGTCGTCCCCCGCCTGGCGTTTTTTGGGCGAAAAACGACGCCGAAAGCCGTCTTGGACGAAGGACGCCGCCCCGTCACCCGGCCGGCGCCGCCGGGGCGCCGCGTGGCGCGCATTGGCTCGGGGCGCGGGTCATGGCGGGAATGCGGAAGTGGAAATACCAGAGGCCCAGCCAGATCAGGAGGACGCCGAGACAGATGAGGAACATCCAGCCCGCGCCCCAGGCTATCGCCAGCGGCACCGCCAGGGATGTCCAGAATCCGCCGCCCATGAACGGCTCGTGGAACAACTGTTTGTAGCCGAAGACGGAGGTGGCGATGGTCTTGTTCTCCGGATCGACCGAGCGGAGAAGCATCAAACCCGTCGCCGTCACGCCCATGGACTGGCCGAACTCGGCGATGGACCGTTCGAACCAGGCCTCCTTGAACATCCGGGGGCCGATATAGACGGTGACGAAAATGTTCCAGACCATGCCGACCAGGCAGAGTATCACCAGCGGCTGCCAGTATTCGGCGACGAAGTCGATGCGAATCGTGGCGACGGCCGAGACGACGAGAAAGTCGAGGGACGCCCCGCCGATCCGCTGCATCTGGCCGTGGTCGGCGATGATGTCGGATTTCGTCCACTTCAGGAGAGCCTGGAGAATGAGCCCGCCAATCATGCATAACGGGAATAACGGGAAGCTCTGGAGGACGCGGCTGTCACGCACTGATTCCGGCATGTAGGCGTCCAGGAGGACAAGGCCGTATTTCATGAAAAACCCGGCCAGAACGGCAATGCCGACCAGGGCTATGTGAAGCGCCAGCGAATCGATGGAGTCGGGGAAGGACGTCTGCTTCCCCGCTTCCGGCTGTTCGTGTTCCGGATAGACGCCCTTCTTTTCCAGATCCCCCTGGTCCTCGAACGTCCGGACATTGCAGACATAGCCGCGCCGGGCGCCGATATTTATGAATATCATGCCGATGACGATGCCGAATATCATGCCGACCGTCGCGATGGTGTAGCCGAGGGCGGCGCCTTCCTGAAAACCGAAATCCTCGAACGCCCGCGTCATGCCGCCGACCGTGCCGTGCCCGCCTTCGAAGCCGATTTCCATACGGTTGCCGAACACGGCCGGAACGCCGAACAGCGGCCCGAGAACCAGAAGGACAAGGCCGAACCCGACCACATACTGGCCCCAGGCCGTTATCTGGCCGAAACAGACCTGCGGCGCCACCAGCTTCCAGAGCCGTTTCGACCCGTGGGTATTGACGCCGATAAACAGGGCGGCGAAAACGATGTTGATGAGGAATCCGGGGAGCGCGCTCCACGACGAATACCAGCGGCTCGATATGCCGCTCCCGAGAGTGTTGATGAGAATAAGGCCGAGAAGGCCGCCAATCACCGAGGCGGGCAGGTAGAGACGCTGAAGGAGAGGTATGAAGGTCCGGATAATCTTTCCGAGAACCAGTAGAAGGCAGATACCGCAAAACCCCATGACGGCTGTCATCAGAATACTCCCCGTAAAACCCCTGCCCCATTTTTTTCTATCCGGCGCCGGCGGTCCTCCTTCACCAGGAAACGGGAGATCGTCGCCTCGGCGCGTGTACGCGGTTGTCTCCGGCAGGTAATACGACGGCTTCCGGGAGGTTGTTCACGGAATGGAGGCTGGTAGTACCCGGTGGGCGTAGAAAACGATTTTTCGTCGCATCCATATAGTTTATACGATATACTACCGGTACTAGGGCATATTTGCGCCTGTCTGCCGCACGTGGTCCACGGCCTGGAGCGGGTATGAAAAAGCGCGCGGAAGAGATATCGAAAACGTCACGCCTAGCAATATCCGTCGTTATCGTCGTCATGACGCTCCTCTTCATTCTCCTGGTCGTCATTATCGCCATGCGAAACGAGCGGGTCGAGGCGGAACGGCAGCGGCTCCGCACCATCGCCGGCCATGCCGCCGAGAGGATACACACGGTCATCGCCGGCCGTTTCAAGGCCCTGGCCGACCTGGCCGACATACTTGAACAAGACGGCGGGCGCCTTGACCGCTTCATTCCCGCCGCCGCCACCTTCACCGGGGCGCCGGACGTGCTGGCGGTGTATGCGGCGCCGGGCGGCGTCGTGGCCGCCGCCCTTCCGGAGGGGCCACTCCCCGGTCGAGAGGCGACGTACTCGTCACCGGCGACGGCGGGCAGGAAACGCGCGAAGCCATCAATAAAAACCGGGCAATGCTGGCCGGGCCGTTCGCCGCGGCAGACGGGGACCATCACCTGTACGGTTGCCAGCCGGTAACGGTGAACGGTGAAACGTGGGGCGCGGTGACGGCGATGCTGTCCCTCAGGCGGGTGATGGATTCGACCTTCCTCGGCGGCATTGAAAACCACGGCTACGCCGTCGCCCTGACGAGCGTCGGCGGCGGCACGGTGCGCGTCCTCTGGTCCCGGGGGCGTATTTCGGACCGGGATGCCATCCGGCAACGGCTCACCATCAAGAACGTCACCTGGGATCTCGTGGTCCACCGGGTTCAGGATCGGATGGACCGGATTCAATCGTGGCTGTACGTCACCGGCCTCTGCCTTGTCGCCCTCCTCGTCTGCACCCTGTATTACTTCTACCTGAACCTCCGCCAGGTGAAGTCCATTATGGAGACGATGGCGATGACGGACGGCCTGACCGGCCTGCCGAACCGCCGGGCCACCCTGAAGGCGCTCGACCGGGTAGTGGCGGAGAAGAACCGCACCGGCGGCTCCTTCGTCCTTCTCTACATGGACCTGAACGGATTCAAGCTGGTCAACGACACCCACGGCCACGAAAAAGGCGATAAGGTCCTCAAGAAAACGGCGGAAATCCTCCAGGACAGCGTCCGCGATCACGGCCATGTCGGCCGGGTCGGCGGCGACGAATTCGTCCTCGTCCTCGAGGACGTCACCGAGGCGAGGCTGGCGCGCATTCTGGAAATACTGGGGAAGCGCCTGGAAATGGTGGTAGCGGGAAAACCGGATACGGTGGTGTCGGTGCGGGTCTCTGCCAGCTTCGGCGCCGCTTTCTACCCCCGCGACGGCGAGGACGCCGCCACCCTCCTCCACAAGGCCGACGTCCTCATGTACCGGAAGAAAAAGGAAATGAAAGGGAGTGCGAGAATGGGGCCGTACAAACCGAATTTCCGCGATCCGGAGAGCTGAGGCGCACTGCTGGAGCGGCGGTTTCGTGCGTCGATTCAGACGTAAAAACGTCGATACAACCGCTTCCGCGGCTGATAAAACATACGAATAAAACCACCTCTGGAATGCGATACAATGCCGGTACGACGGTTAGCCAGTTCGACAGTTAGCCAGTTCGTCGGTTCGC
>JAJQFC010000239.1 GCA_021201355.1 Planctomycetaceae bacterium
CTTCCCGGTTTTACTGGTTTCCGTGTGGCAGCGGGCGCGCATCGTAATGTGGCCACGTCCGGTGTGGTAAGCCTTGTGAATGCCGTCCCGGCCGCAGATCATCGCGCCTGTCGGGAAATCGGGGCCGGGGATGTGTTTCATCAGATCTTTAATAAGGATGTCCGGGTCGTCAATAAGGGCGACGACGCCTTTCATCACCTCCTTCAGGTTATGCGGCGGTATCGACGTCGCCATGCCGACGGCGATGCCGGTGGCGCCGTTCAGGAGAAGCATCGGCACCTTGGCCGGAAGGACGACCGGTTCGACGGTCGTTCCTTCGTAGTTCGGCGCGAAGTCGACGGTGTCCTTGTCGATGTCGGCGAGCATTTCCGACGTCACCTTGCCCATGCGGCATTCGGTGTATCGTTCGGCCGCGGCCGGGTCGCCGTGGATGGAACCGAAGTTCCCCTGCGGATCGACCAGCATATACCGGACCGAAAAATCCTGGGCCAGGCGGACGAGGGCGTCGTAGATGGACGCGTTGCCGTGCGGGTGGTAGTTACCCATGCAGTCGCCGACGACCTTGGCGGACTTACGGAAGCGGCCGCCGGCGGTGAGGCCGAGGTCGTTCATGGTGTAGAGAATGCGCCGTTGAACCGGCTTCAGGCCGTCCCGGGCGTCCGGAAGGGCGCGGGAGACAATAACGGACATCGAGTAGGTGAGGTAGGAGTTTTTCAACTCGTCCTCGATGGCCATCGGTTTGGTGCCGATGGCCTTGGGTGCGAAGAAATTCGAACTCATGGGGTAACCTTCTTAGAAAAGGATGGGGGTGACGCCGCCATCCAACCAATCGGTCTCTCTCGTTCGGTAAATAAACCGGGATAAAATGGGTCGAAAACCGCCTAGACGTCCAACTGGGCGTCGAGGGCGTAGCGTTCGATGAACTTCCGGCGCGGCTCGACCACTTCGCCCATGAGGAGGTTAAAGAGCTGGTCGGCCTTGACCGCGTCCTCCACCGTGACCTTGTAGAGGAGGCGGGATTCCGGGTCCATCGTCGTCTCCCAGAGCTGTTCCGGGTTCATTTCGCCGAGACCCTTGTAGCGGCTGACGTCCATGCCGCGCTTGCCGATTTCCCGGGTGTTTTCGAGAATGCCGTTCAGGCTTTCGCACGGCACTTCATCCTTCGGGGTGATCAGGTAGAAGCGGGCGTCGACGCCGGGTTCGGCCTGGTAGACCATGTCGTCGGTGCGGAAGCCGAGCTGTTCCAGTTCCTGGGCCGCTTTTTCGATTTCGGCGGCGACGAGGAATTCGGACACGAGCATCCCGTTCTCGGGAATACCGGCGGCGCTGACGGTAATGTCCTCTTCAATCACTTCCACCGGTTCGCCCTGCGTTTCCCGGGACTTGATGAAGGCGGTAAAGGTGTCGTCGCCGGAGAACCAGTAGGTCTCCCCTTTCAGGATGCCCCGGTATTTCGGGAAGGCGCCGATGTCCTTCCGGACCGCCAGGTATTCGCGGAGCGTCAGGCCACGGTACTGGATGGCCCGGGTGTACCGGTTGATCCGGTTGACAAGTTCGAGAAGGCGGACGAACTCGTCGCCCTTCAGTTCGCGGCTGTGGCCGTTGTCCCGAACCTGGCAGGACGTGCCTTCAACGCCAAGCTTCAGGAGCGCGCCCTGCATGTCCTCTTCCGTCAGGACATACTGGATGGACTTGCCTTTCTGCACCTTGTAAAGGGGCGGACAGGCGATGAAAAGGCGGCCCTGTTCGATCAACTCCGGCATGTGGCGGAAGAAGAACGTCAGGATAAGCGTCCGGATATGGCTGCCGTCGACGTCCGCATCGGACATGATGATGATCTTGCCGTAGCGGAGTTTTTCGAGGTTAAAGTCCTCTTTGCCGATACCGGTGCCGAGGGCGGTGATGATGTTCGACACCTCTTGGGACGAAAGAATCTTGTCGATCCGGTGCTTTTCGACATTAAGGATCTTGCCCCGGAGCGGCAGTATGGCCTGGGTCCGGGCGTCCCGGCCCATCTTCGCCGAACCGCCGGCGGAGTCGCCTTCGACGAGGTACAGTTCGGTCGAGTCGCGGTCGCGGGAAATGCAGTCCGCCAGCTTGCCCGGAAGTCCGCCGCCGGCCAGGGCGTTTTTCCGCCGGGCCAGGTCGCGGGCGCGGCGGGCGGCTTTGCGGGCCGCGGCGGCGTCGAGGGTGCGCTGAATGATGGATTTCGCCAGGCGCGGCTTTTCCTCGAGGTACATGGCGAGGTTCTGGTTGACGACCTGGGCGACGGCGCCCTCGACCTCGGAATTCCCGAGTTTGCCCTTCGTCTGGCCTTCGAACTGCGGATCGGCAATCCGGAGGGAGATGACGGCGGCAAGGCCCTCGCGGGTGTCCTCGCCCTGAATGGCTTCCTCGTTTTCCTTGATGAGGTTGTTCGCGCGGGCCCATTGGTTCAGGGTTCGCGTCAGGGCGGACCGGAAACCGGAGAGGTGGGTACCGCCGTTTATCGTATTGATATTATTCACAAATGAATACACATTTTCGGTATAGCCATCGTTGTATTGCATGGCGATTTCGAGCTCGAAATTCTTTTCGGCATCCCGATGCTCAAAGTAGATGACGTCAGGATTGATGACATTCTTATTTTCGTTCAGGCTTTCAACATACCCTTTAATACCGGAACGGTAGAAGTAGTTGTCCCGCTTGTCGTCGACTCGGTTGTCGATGAACTCGATGGTCAGGCCCTTGTTGAGGAAAGCCAGTTCGCGAAGGCGGGTGGCGATCTGCTCGTACTTGAATTCGGTGGTCTCGGTGAAGATTTCCGGGTCAGGGAGGAAGGTCACCTTGGTGCCCCGGTGCTTGGTTTTACCGCGCTCTTCCACCTCGGTGACGGGAACGCCGCGTTCGAACCGCTGAAAGTGGATCTTCCCGTTCAGGAATACCTCGGCTTCGAGCCAGGTGGACAGGGCGTTGACGCAGGAGACGCCAACACCGTGAAGGCCGGCCGACACCTTGTAGGAGTCGTGGTCGAACTTGCCGCCGGCATGGAGCACGGTCATAACGACGGTGAGGGCGGACATGCCCTGTTCCTTGTGCCAATCGACCGGGATGCCGCGGCCGTTGTCGAGAACGGTCATGGAGCCGTCGTCGTTAATCGTGACGACGATGCGGTCGCAGTGGCCGGCCATCGCTTCGTCGATGGAGTTATCCACCACTTCCCAGACGAGGTGGTGGAGGCCGTCGGGGCCGGTGCCGCCGATATACATGGCGGGGCGCTTCCGGACCGCGTCGAGGCCTTCGAGAACCTTGATGGAATTACCGCTGTAATCTCCGTCGCCTGGGGCGGTCGGGGTGACGATATCGTCGCTGTCTGCCATGGGTTGCGTCTCCAAAAATTCAACAAAAAAAACAGCCGTCCGGCAATGGGTCGGCGGTTACAGGGTGCCCGGGGAGTTTTCGGAACGAAAACGATTCGCTCCGTCGAAATGTCTTCCTTTCAGGTAGCCGTTGCCACGTCCATCCAGGTTCTCATCTGACCGGTGCCGGCGGCATGTCACCAAAACCGATCGCCAATCACCCCGAATGGATAACCACTAGTATCCTCAAATTGCTTCCAACCACAACCGAAAAAAGCCCGGCCGGGTGAATTTTCGCCGCGTCCGGGAAAATGTCTTCGTCGCGGCGGAGATTTCATGTATGCTGTCATATGAAAGGGAGAGCGCCGAGGACCGGTCGGGACGGGTCGCCATTGCCGTCAAGTCGTTTTAGTGAAAGCAATTACCAACAGAAAAACACGACGGCGAGGCCTATTTTCAACCGAATCCGTAGTAATCTGTCAGTCCTCTTCTCTCTACCCTCACCAGTCTAGCCAAAATACATTATATATGCAACCTTTTTTTCAGAACATGGGGAGGAAACGGTCATGAAAGATTACGTGGGTTTTGGCGCCGTCAACGAGGCGCTGCTCGATTTGGCGGGTGGGGACTATCATCGGGTACTGGTGGTGGCGTCGGAAAGCGGCTGGGAGCGTTTTAATGCGGTGGAACGGCGTCGCTTCTTCACGGAGCGGGAGACGGTCGTTTTCTCCGGGTTTTCCATCAACCCGGAGTTCGACGAGATACTGGCCGGCGTCGAGGTCCGCAACCGGTTCAGGCCGGACCTCATCGTCGCCTACGGCGGCGGCAGCCCCATTGACGTCGCCAAGATGATAAAGGTGGTGGCTTTCACCAAGGAACCGTACGACCCGGATAAACCGGAGACGCTGGTTCCGTCCGGCGACGGTCCTCCGGTCGTCGCCATCGCGACAACGGCCGGGAGCGGCGCCGAAGCGACCATGTTCGCCGTGTTCTACCGGCATGCCGCCAAGGTGTCCCTGGCAAGCCGGTATATGCGCCCGGAGATGGCTGTCGCCGACCCGGAGATGACCTACTCCCTTCCGCCGTACCAGACGGCCGCCACGGGCTTCGACGGGCTGTCCCAGTCCGTGGAGGCCTACTGGGCGTCCAGCACGTCCGAGAAGGCGCGGGAAATCGCCAGGACGTCCATCGGCTATATCCTGCCGAACATCTATAACGCCGTCCATTCCCCTGAACCGGGCAACCGCTACCACATGCTCCAGGGATCGTACCTGTCCGGCGAGGCCATCAACCTGACCCGGACCACCATGCCGCACGCCCTCGGGTACCACCTTACCAAAAAGTACAACCTGCCGCACGGGCACGCGGTGGCGCTGACCCTGCCGTACTTCTTCATCCTTAATATGGACGAGTCACTGGAGACGAACAGTCCCCTCGGACCCGAAGGCCAGCGGGAAAACATGCGGAGCCTTTTCTCCATTCTCGGACAGAAGACGGCTGAAGATGCCTTCCAGTTCTGGCGCAACCTGATGCAGGCCTGCGGCCTGGCCGTGACCTTCTCCGAAGTCGGCGTCGACAGCCGGGAAAAGATGGAGGCGCTTGTCGACAGCATGAACCTGGCCCGGATGAACAACCATCCGGTCAAGATCGGGCGGGAACGGCTGGTCGACTTTTTCCTGTCGCGGTGATGATTCCGGACGGTCCGTCGACGGTGACGGTTCCCGTTGTTTCCCTGGTACCAAGGCCCTTTCCTATGGATTTGTGGCGGCGCGCGATACTTCATGTCGACATGGACGCCTTTTACGCGTCTGTGGAACAGCTCGACAACCCGGAACTCCGGGGGAAGCCGATTATTGTCGGCGGACCGGCCCGGTCGCGCGGCGTCGTGGCGGCGGCATCGTATGAAGTCCGGCCCTACGGGGTGCGGTCGGCGATGCCGACGGGGAAAGCGCTCCGGCTCTGCCCGCATGCCATCCTGGTCAGGCCGAGGATGGAACGGTACGCCGAGATGTCGTCGCGGATTTTCGAAATATTCCATGAAATCACGCCGCTTGTCCAGAATATCAGCCTGGACGAGGCCTTTCTCGACGTCACCGGCAGCCAGCGCCTGTACGGCGACCCGGTGACCATCGCGAAGCGCATTCGGGCGGACATCAAGGAGACGACCGGCCTGACCGCGTCCGTCGGCGTGTCGTCGTGCCGGTTCGTCGCGAAAATCGCCTCCGACCTGGACAAGCCGGACGGACTGACCGTCATCCCGGAGGAGGACATTCTCGACCGCCTGGGCGGCCTTCCCGTCAACAAAATCTGGGGCGTCGGTCCGGTAACGAACAAGAAGCTGGAAAAAATGGGCATCCTCACCATCGGCCAGGTCAGGGAATGGCCAAAAAAGGCCCTTATCGACGCCCTCGGAAAAACCGGCGGCGAACTCCACGATCTGGCGAACGGCATCGACGCGTCCGAGGTGGTGCCGGACGAAGAGGAAAAATCCATCTCCAATGAAACGACATTCCCCCGGGACATTCTCGACCGGGACGAACTGGAGGCGATTCTCCTGAAGCTTTCGGACAAGGTGTCCCGGCGGGTGCGGAAACACGGCCTGGTCGGGCGGGTGGTTTTCCTGAAGCTCCGGTACGGCGACTTCACCACCGTCACCCGGCGGCAAACCATCGACGATCCGACCCACCTGTCCGAGACGATTTACTCAACGGCCCGGCAACTCCTCCGGGACAAAACCGAGGCCGGTCGGCGGCCGGCGCGGCTGATCGGCGTCGGACTGGCGAACTTTTCCCCGGCGGGAGAGGTTCAGGGCAGTCTTTTTTCCGAAGAAAAACCGGCCCAGCCGGCCAGGGATAAACTGGAGCGGCTGGAAGCGGCGACAGACAAAATACGCAGTAAAATGGGGCTGGATGCCATCCAGCGGGCTTCCGTCAAGTTTATCGATCCCGACGCCTGAACGAAGAAATGCGCCGAATTTCAAAATTTTCCGAATCTTCCCCTTGACATTTTTTGGCCGGTCCATATACTTCTCTTTCTCAACAGCGCAGAAGATCACGTAGCGTAATTGGTTAGAGCACCAGACTGTCGATCTGGAGGTTGCGGGTTCGAGTCCCGTCGTGATCGCCATAATTCAGTGCCCCGCATCTCTTTGAGGTGCGGGTTTTTTGTTATGTTTTGGCGCTGCAGGCAGAGTATGCCTGGCATTACATATAGGAAGCCCCAGCCAAAGCCGGGGCGTTCATTCCGAGCGGTTTAGTGATAAACTCTTCGTCTTGCGAATTCTACTCCACGACTACCGACTGAACCGACTTGACTGGCTTTGGCAATTTCTTTAACCTGCGCATTTTTTCCCGGTCGCGAGTGAAGTCGTGATCAGCCTGGAGTCGGATCCAAAACTCCGGGCCGGTACCTAATGCGTCGCCGAGGATGATCGCCAGCCTAGACGATACCCGCCGCTTCCCCATTATAATTTCACTTACCGCAGGGGCGGGAATGCCGGTCTGGCGCGCAAACTCCGCCTGACTTAAACCCATCGGTTCAAGGTAGCCTTCGAGAAGCATTTGGCCAGGATGAACGACGATTCTATTATTCGGAAGCATAGCGTCCTCCCTCAGTGATAATCGATAACCTGAACTTCTGTCGGTCCCACATCCGTCCATTTGAAGATAATCCGCCACTGCTGATTTAAGCGAATACTCCAAAAGTCCTTCCCCTTGCCACGTAACTTCTCAAGGCGATTTGACGGCGGAATGCGTAATGATTCCACCCGGTCAACATAATTTAGCTGTTCAAGCCGGATAACGGCTTTACGTAGCAATTCGAGAGGAAAACCACTTGGCTGCTTGCCATCATAAATGGAGTGGGTCCGCTTATCTCCAAATGACTGAATCACCGCCCCATCCAAGATGGCATTATATTATCATATCTGATAATGTCCACGAGACCATCGTTGTTTCGTCCGTGTCACCAGCGGGACGATGAATATAACCGCCATCGTGTTTCCGACAGGCATTCCAGTAGTATTATCACGTCCTGTTTTACCGAATCTCCCCATTGAAAACCCCTATATCACGCCCCAATTCTTGAGTACGGATATCCCGGACCTGCCGGGCCTGGATGCGGGTGGCGCCGCGGAGGCCGTCGAAGATGTGGTCGTCGTGGTAGACCGCCATGCGGTCGGGACGGAATTCCGCGTACAACTTGAGGGGGAGCGGACGGAACATGCGGCGGGACCGGCTGAACGTCGTCGTTCCGCCGGCGGAATATTCGGCCAGCGGGTACTCGCCGACGAAAATGCGACCGTCGCCGTAGCCGGCGGCGATGGCGACGTATTTGCCGTCGTGGGGACGGTCGATGACCAGTTGGCCGGATTCGCCGGGCTGAATGGTGAAGCGTTCCATCCCCATGACTTCGTCGGAAAATTCCTCGCCGTTCAGAAGGGTCCGGACACCGCCGACGGCCTCGAGCGTCTTGTCCAGCTCCCGGCGGTTTTTCAGGTGGTAGACGCTTAGTAGAAGCGGATGCGGGGTGCCGTCGATGACGTTAAGGGCGTCGGAAGCGGCGTAGTCGATCGTCAGGGCGCGTTTGGCCGCGACAAACTGGGCCGACTTCGGATCGGAGGCGGAACCGTCGGACCGGTAGGCGAGCAGGCCTTCGACACTGAGGAGGTCGAGGTGGGCGTTCACGAAACCTCTGGCTTCCCGGATATCGCGGGGCGTCGGGGTCTCCCTCGGGTCTCCGGCCATATTGACGATGCGGTGCCGGCGGGCCGGGTCGCTTTGGTCGATGCGAAGCGCGGTCGCCCTTTCCGTGCCGCCTTCATCCGGGCACGGGGTGGCGTAGGATTGATCATACTGTACGCAACCCACCAGACACGACAGCGTCAGGACGAGCGGGATAGTGACAAGGATGGATCGGACTGCGGCCATGGAGGCGGTTCCTTATAATCATCGATGATGTATCGGAAAAAAATGAGAGTTGTCAGCCAGACACTTCATGTCCTTGAGTGAATTGCCTTCCGCGACGGCCAATCTTTCAATAAATCACGACGCGGGCGCGTACAATTGCCTTGGGGCAGGCCCATTCGCACATTTCGTTATCAGTCATTTTCCGGCCCTGCCCCTCAAGCCGATCACCGGCGATGGCATTTTTCCAGCAGAAATTGATGGATTCATCCGATAATATTTTTACGGTTCCAAAATTTCGCGGGGCGATTGTATCGTCCTGATCGGGTCGTTCGGCATTTTTCCGGGGATTTTAGGGGGAAATCAGGATGAAGTACCGGGACGCATTCCGTCCGATATTCTCGTATGTCCTCCACCTCGAGGAGTCGATCCGGCGCGGCGTTCCCCTGTCCCGGGATGCGGTAACGTGGGATCTCGGAGAACTCATCGACCAGGCCGGGCGCCAACGGCGCGGCCAGGCCGACGAATACGCCTGGTTCGCCGTCGCCTGCTGGCTCCGGGAACGGCTCGACGCCATGGCGGCGACCCGCGACCTGCCGGTGACGCCGGACCTTTCATCCGCGTATCCGGTGGAGTTTTACCAGCGTTTGAACCTGCTACTGCAACCCGGCAACGGCGCGGTTCCGGAAAAGGAACTTATCCGGGTGTACCTCGTCTGCCTCGACCTTGGTTTCGTCGGCTACTATCGGCTGGATGAATTCGGGAACTCGGCCGAACGGGACGAATATATCCGCACCGCCCACGAGGCCCTTCTTCTCCCGGACGAACCGGTGGAGGACGTCACGGTGTACCGGAAGCGCGGGCTCCGGGACTACCTGCCGGCGATCGGCCGCGTCGCGATCTGGCTGACGCCGCCGCTCCTGACCGGACTCCTGTACTTCGCATATCGGAACAATCTTGACACCCTTTACCATAATATCGTGAGGTAACGCCGTGACGACCTGCCGTGCCACCCGCTCCAGTCTCCAGACCGCCGCCTGTTGGGCCGGCGTGACGGCGGCGTGCGGCGGCGCCCTCCTCTATGGCGGCGTCGGAACGGACGAGGCCGGGGCGATTGGCCTCCTCGCCGGCGGCGCCGTGACGGCGCTCCACCTCCGGAATTCCGCTTCGGCGGACGGGCGCTGGCCCAGCCTCCGGCGGACGACGGGAACCTTCGGTTTGTTTGGTCGGACTCGACCGGCGGTTCTTCTTCTCGGCGAACCGGGGACCGACGCCAACGGCTTCATTGACGCCGGCGGGTTGCCGTATCCGGGAGATCGGGAAGACGTGTTTTCCTGCCACCGGGGCAAAACGACCTGGCTGGTGGCGCCCTTCGCCCGCGAGGACGGAACGGAAACGCTCTGGCGCGAATTCACGGGAGAGCTGGCCGGAAGCCCGGTCGGGGACGCCCTCAAGGGCGTTGTCGTCGTCCTGGAGGCCGTGCGGCTCGGGACGATTTCACCGTCTGTCCTTCGGGACGAGGCCATGGTCCTCAAAAACCGGCTGGCCGTACTCGGCGAACAATTCGCCACGCTTCCCACCTACCTTGTCGTCAATAATATCGACCGCCTGTACGGTCTCCGGAGCGTGGTCGGAGCGCTCCCGGTCGACGAATTGGACAAGCCGCTCGGGGCTTTCCGTCTTGACGACGGGGAGACGCCGAACCGGTTCGTCACCCGGATGCTGTCGCTCTGCCGCGACCGGCTGGTGCCGGACGGGGTGGACTACGCATTTCGTAACGCCAGGCAGCGGGCGGCGGCGTTCCAGGCGCCGGACGAACTGGACCGGCTGGCCGGACCGCTTGGGGTGTTTGCGGAACGCGTCTTCGGATCGGCCGGAAAGGCGGTACGGCTCCGGGGGGCGTTCCTGGTCGCAAGCGATCCGGGCGGCGTCACCGCCGACGCGGCGCTGTCCGTCCTCGAGACGTTCAGGCCGCTTCGGGAAACGGTGCCGACGGCGCCATCCTGGTTCCTCCGGACTCTTCTTCGGAAGACCATACCGATGGATATAAAACAGGCGCCCGGAACTGTCCGCCGCCTGGTTTTCCCTCAATTGCGGAGTGGGTACGCCGCCGGCATGGCGGCGTTGGTTGCCGTTTGTCTCGGCCTCTGCGCGATGCTGACCTGGTCGTATGTGGAGGCGCGGAACGTCCTTCTCGGCGCGGCCGGGCGGACGGCGACGCCATCGCGGCCCGAAAGCCTCGACGAGTACCGGGAACTGGCGGTCCAGGCCCGGCTGGCGGCGCGGGGCTGGAACGTGCCGCTTTTCGGCGACCGGGAAACCGCCGCCCTGGCCGACGCCCTGGAACAGCGCTACGCCGTCGCCTATCACGATCTCGTGGCGGTGCCGACGGTCGACCGCATCCAGGACGACGCGCTCCGGGCCGCCGCCTCCGGCGAGGCGAAGGCGCTCGGCAATGCCTTCCTCAGGCTGGCGGTGGTGCGGGAAGGGATCGACCGGAGCCTCCGCCGCGACCGGTCGCCGACCGGGGAGACGCGGCTGCTCCATGCCCTGGCGCGGGTCACCGGCGTGGCGTCCGGGCGGGACATCGACCTGCTGGACACGTATTTCGAATGGGCCGGGGATCAGGACTGGATGCCGGAAACGCGCGATACCCTGAAGGAGTTCGAACGGTACCTGCTCGCGTCGGCGCCGGGGGGCGGGCTGTCCTGGCTTGTCGAATGGCTCGACGCGGCGCCGGGATTGACCGACGTCTCCGTCGTTCGGGCCGTAACGGACGGAAACCCGGTCGACACGGACGGCGACGGCGACATCGTCGTGTCGGCCGTGTGGACGCGGGACGCGTATCATGTTATTGAAGAGTTCGTCTCCTATCTTGGCGACGACTCGGACATCCACCAGCGCCGGGCCTGGCTCGACGCCTACCGCCTGTCCGCCCTCCGGCAGTGGCAGGCGGCGGCGGAGGCGCTGGCGGCGGCACTCCGGCGCGAAACCGGCGCGGACGCGGCGACAACGCGGCTGGCCGATGCCGCCGCCGGACGTGACCCGGCGGCGCGGTTCCTCGAACTTGCCGGTCGCCATCTCCTCCCGATGGATCCGGGCGGCATCCCCGACTTCACCTGGCTGACCGAGCGGGCCGACCGGGTTCGCGGTCTGGT
>JAJQFC010000046.1 GCA_021201355.1 Planctomycetaceae bacterium
CGGTTCTTATACTTAACCTGTTCGTTTCGCCAGACAGATTCTAAATTCAAGCCTTATGGCAGAACATACTTGACTCCGATGTTACCAGCCAAACCCGAGGATTTGTAGAAGTACATGGCCTGGTCATTCTTGGTGCTGAGGTAGTCACCCTGAGCGTAGACGGAGAACTGGTCGGTGAAGGCAAATTCGAGACCAGCGTTGACTTCATTGGAGTCGTGGCCCTTGACCCAGAAATCGTTCCAGCCGTGACTGTACTGCGCCCAGACGCGGAGCTTGTCAAAGAAGCAGGGGATGTACTCAACGCCAACGTTGACGGCTGTGTTACGAGCGGCAGTTTCGAAGCCGTCGTAGGAATCTTCCCATGAGATATTGCCACCCTCATGGAAGCCCCAATAACCATTACCATGCTTGGCATAGAGGCTCATGACACTACCGGTCATGGTAAGGCCTTCAACCGGCTTCCAAGTCAGACGGGCGGTGTAGGATTCAAAACCAACATTCATCGACTTGCTGTAAAGGACTTCTTTGACGTTGCCGTAGGAGCGAACGTTGGTGTCGGCGTTATTGGTATCGAGAGCGGAGAACACCGAAACTTCCGCCTTGAACGAACCATCCTGAGTTTCCCAGTAGGGGTTAATCTGAACGGTACGGGAATAGTCGTAGTGGGTGTGACGCGGGGTCAAACCACCACCAAAAGACGCCAATTCAGCTCCATTGAGACCTTCAAATGCACCATAAAGTCCTTCATTCCACGGAATATCGCCACCAGTGGAGTAGTTCAGATTCCAGTCATCGACCACAGCGGCGTGCATGCCCGAACCGTACTTAATGCCGTCACGGCCAACAAGAATACCAAAGCCACTATTGCAGATGTTTTTCCAACGAACCCAGTAGTTTTCAGCAGCGTGGGCGCGCGGATCATCATCCTGCAGATCGACCTTCACATAGGCGTCGAAGTAATCATTGACGTCAATCTTGAATTCGAGCTTGGCATCGGCGATACGCATACCACTGCCATTGGCCTTCGCATTTGGCACGACAGTCATAATGCCGTCACCGTCGTCGCACATAGAACCATTCAGTCGCGTATCAAGCTTGCCATTCCGCGAGAAGTACCGGGTATTGAGCGTGCCGCCGATGGTCACAACCGCGTTCTTGCGGAGACTGGTGAGGCCTTCGGCCACATTCTGAGTTTCACAACCGGTACCGTACATCTTGGCCTGAAGATCATTGAGACGGGCTTCCTGGGCGGCCAGTTTGGCCTGCAGGGCGCGAACGTCCATATCTTCAGACAAAACACTTCCGCTCCCCAGAGCGAAAACGGCCACACACATGGCCAGACGCATGAGCTTCATAAGGTTCCTCCTTCTCCTCGTGGATACCTCAACCTCAAGGGCACTCATCCAAAACGAATGTTGAACGAATACTTATATAGTGCCTATGATTCCCCAGATACTTCACACCACAGCGCCGCCCGAAGACCCATAACACACGCGGACAGCAATGACAAACGCAATAAGAGACTACGAAATTACAGCCTCAGAGTAGTAGCTATAGCCAGTCATTTCTCTACTGTCAATGAAATTCTTGGCTAAATAAGGCAATTTTTCCGAGGTTTACCCGGTAAATTTTCTCATAACTCCTTGCTAACAAAACCGATAAATCCTTTCACAATCCTTCGCTTTTTTTCCAGTTTTCGATGAATTTTCCGGCGGTTTCGGCCGAGTGTGTTCTTGCACGCGTATCCCGTTCCCTCTTTAACCACCTTGTACGCGTAGCCGAATTATCGGAAAAAACGGGTTATCCGGTCGGGATGAAGCGATTTTCCCCGGGAAAACTCGCCGATGAACTGCCGACTACATCGTCCCTGTAGCCCAAGAATTACCTAAACCGCCTATTCGCCAAGATATTCCTCATATTCCTCGGCCGACAGCATGTCGTGCCACGGCGAAATATCGGTCACTTCCAGCCGGAACAGCCAGCCGTCGCCATAGGGATCGCTGTTGATAAGCTCCGGATTGTCCTCGAGAAGGCGGTTCACCTCGACAATCGTGCCGTCAAGGGGCGCAATCACCGACAGGGAATCGTTCTGCGACTCCACCGTCGCCGCCTCGTCGCCGGAAATGACCTCGATGTCCTCGGCCGGCATGTCGACGTAACTGACCGTCTCCAGCTCCTTCTGGACATAATCGGTAATGCCCACCGTCACCACGTCGTCTTCCAGCATCGCCCATTCGTGGCGCTTGGTGTACCGGATATAATCAGCGTCCAATACCTTCGTCCTCTGGCGGCCCACCCCTCATCATTTCGGTGAAAACAGCCGGTAAACCGGCAAAAAACGTCTCGAAAAATAAATACATCCCGGGCCGGCGGCACCGGTCTGCTCCGCCGCGCCGCGGACTGTGCGGACACGGGCCGTCAGGCCGGTAAAACGCCGAAAAATCCGGGGAAAATCCAAGAAATTCCGCAAAAAAAAACTCCGCCCCATGATTTGCATGCGGCGGAGAATTTTGTCAAGCACTATTTATGGGAAACGGCGTTTTCCCGGCGGTTTTCATAGCGATTTTTCAGGGAAAAACCGCGCCGGCGTCCGGCACTATTTCTTCGGCGCCTCTTCCGCCTCCGGCGCCGCCTTCATCCGGGAACTGATGGCGGCCTCTTCCTCCTGGCGGAGAATCTTCGTCGCCGACCCTATTTTGATGACCGGCGCCTCCTGCCCTTTACGCCGCACCTCCTCGCGAAGATGGCGGAAGGCGTCGCCGTATTCGAGGAACTTGTCGCCAAGGTAGAGGCGGCGCGCCTCCTTGTCCTCGACCAGTTCCTGCGGCGTGCCGTGCTTCAGCACCTTGCCGTTCCGGATAATGTAGGCCCGGTCGACAATGGTGAAGGTCTCGAAAACGTTGTGATCGGTGATAAGGATGGAAATGCCCCGCTCCTGCAGGCTGTAAATAATCTTCTGGATATCCTCGCAGGCCTTCGGGTCGACGCCGGAAAACGGCTCGTCAAGAAGGAGAATGCTCGGGCTGGCGAGGAGGGCGCGGCAAATCTCCAGGCGCCGCCGTTCGCCGCCGGACAGCGTATGGGCGATGGACCGGGACAGCCTGGCCAGGTTCATGTCGGTGAGGAGTTCGGCGAGCCGCTCGCGGCGGGCGGAACGGGAAAGATTCTGCGTCTCGAGGATCGACATGATGTTGTCCTCGACCGACATGTTCCGGAAAATCGACGGTTCCTGCGACAGGTAGCCCATGCCGTGGCGGGCGCGTTTGTACATGGGCAGGCGGGTGACGTCCTCGTCCATGAGCTTCACCGTGCCGGCCTCGGCCTTGATGATGCCCATGACGATGCGGAACGTCGTCGTCTTCCCGGCGCCGTTCGGCCCAAGGAGGCCGACAATCTCGCCGGACCCGACATGGAAGTCGACGCCGTCGACGACGCGGCGGTTCGAATAGGTTTTTACCAGGCCCTTGATTTCCAGTAATGGCATGCGGCACCCTTCACCCTGATGCTGTTGTCAAAATCCACGCGTATCGATGTCCACGCGGCGGTCGCGGTCATCACGTCCGAAACGGGCGATCCGCCCCGGACGCGGCGTTCCGCCACGCTCCCGAACGGCACGACGGGAACAGCCCATTATCGACCAAAACCGTTTTGACGGCAATAACCAGATTATGTCGCCGCGCGCTTCCGTTCCTTCCGCCCTATTCCCGGGCCAGGTCGGGATCGCGCGGATCGATAAGTATCCGCCCCGCCGCCTGAAGCTGCAAGGCGACGCCGAGGACGCGCTTCTGCGCCGCTTCAATCGCGTCGACCCCGGCCCGGCCGGCGCCGGCTTCCCGAAGCATCCGCGCCCGGCCCGGACTGACCACCCGTAAAACCCGGTCCCGGAGCTTCGGGGCGGCGAAGCGAAGGGCGAGCGCCGAATCGTCCGCGTTGGCGGCGGTGAACACCTGCGCCAGCGCCTTGTCCTCGGACAGCATCAGGTCGTCAAAGTAAAACATCCTCCGCCGCAGTTCTTTGAAAAGCGCCGGGTCGTCGTCCTGAACCGTATGGCGGACCTTCGGCCCGGCTTCCCGGAGAATGGCGGCGAGGATGGCCTTGCCGTCCATGGACCGGGCGCCGCCGCCGTCCGGCTTGCCGCGACCGGCCGTTTTCTCCGGCGGACGCGGGCCGATCACCCGGGGCGTATTCCCGACAACAACGCCGGACGACACCACGCCCTCCGCCGGTTCGGGACGGCCCTTCCGTCCGGCCTGACCGGCCGGGCGCCGGGGCTCGGCCTGGCGCGCGTCGGATTGATGGATGACGTTCCCGGAACGGCCTTTTTTTCCGGCCGAACCTTTCGGGAGAAGTTTTTCCTGCGCCCGGCCGATCAGGTCCAACAACCCCGCTTGCGCCAGCGGCGACGCCATCGGGTTGCCGGTCTTTGAATCGGGACGACCGGGAAGGGACGGACCGTTAATAGGCGATTCGGTGGCGTCACGGGGCACCCAGGGCTGAGGCTTTCCGAAGTTGGCCGGGCGCGGCTCCCGCTTCGCCGCCGGACGGGGCGCCGACCGGGCGTCGGACGGTTTCCGGGACGGCAGCTTGTCCGCCACCGACGAATTGGCGATAAGGCCCTTGCTGATTTCATCGTGGGTGGTTTTGAGAATTTCCTTCAGCTTGTTGCCAAGGCCCTTCAGGGGCGACGCCGGTTTGGCCGGTGCGTCTTCACTGAGGACGCTCGCCAGGGGGTCGCGGAACAGCCGCGAGTCGTTCTTCTCGAGAAGATCGTCGTCCCGGAGCCGGGCCGACGGACGTTTCCCGCCGGACAGGGCTGACCCGCCTCCCGCCACGCCGCCGGGCCGGCCGAGGGCGGTTCCGTCTCCGGCCGGGGCATACGGGTTTGTGCCGGGCGGACGGCCGGGCGGGCCGCCGCGAGCCGGGCGAACCGGATCAGCCGCGTCCGGCGTGCGCGGCGTCGGCATCGCCGACGGCGGCAGGCGATCGGCGTTATTCGGCCGGGCGGCGGACAGGCTGTCGGCCGCGCCGGGCGGAGTGGACGAGGTGGTCGCGTCGATATGCGCAGGCGATCCGGACGAGGTCGCCGGGCGGGACGCAGTCGGTTCGTTCAAGGATGAAGGTACGGCTCCGCCAGGCGTCGCGGCGACAGGATCGCCACTGCGGGGAGTGGCGGCGGGCTGTTCCCGAGATGGCTGGCCGTCCCGGGCCTGCCGGGCGGCCGCGAGGACTTTCCGGATTTTTCCGGCCACGGCGTCGCGGTCGGCGGCGGGGCGGTTCCGGGCCTCACGCATGGCGGGAACGAATGGCGCCTGTTTTTCTTCGGGGAAATAGGCCAGGGTCTGCAGCGCCAGCATGTGCGGCACGCCGGTCAAAACTATCGCCGCCTCTTCGAGAGGCAGTTTTTCGACCAGTTTGTACAGGGCCGCCGGTTTCGCCTTGGCAAGAAAGTCGAAGTGTTGTGGCATCGAGTTACCCCATTTCCGCCCGTAGAATCCCATGAATCGGCACTGTAATACCCGTTAAAACCCCGTGCCGTTCGGTCGATTGCACCGCATCGTCGTGTGGTTCATTCCCCATACCACATAATCCGGATACCACCCGCCAAAGTCAACACCAAGCGGAAACATGGACAACTACAGGTTGTTATCCTTCCCGCCTGGGCGTATGATAACCGTTCACCCGGGCGCCAGCCCGTGGAGCATTCGAGCCTTGTGCGAGGGGGTAGCGGGTGAAAGTGTCATTGATGGAAAAAGTTCTCGGCTGGGTGTTCGACACCGTCATGTCCGGCCCGGTCGGCCGCTTCCAGCGCGCCGTGACCCGTCCCTTCGCCACCCAGGAAGAAGGCCTCAGGCGCATTCTCCTCTCGAACGCGAACACCGAATTCGGCCGCGACCACGACTTCGCCGCCATCGCCGAACTGAACGGTCCGGACATCTGGAAAAAATACCGGAAAACCGTCCCTATCCGGTCCTATACCGGCTTCGGCCCGTTTATCGACCGGATGAAACAGGGCGAGGAAAACGTCCTCATCCCCGGGCGGCCCGACATGTTTTCCCTCACCTCCGGCACCACGTCGGAACCGAAATTCTGCCCAATCAACAAAAACTTCATCCGGGAGCACCATCGCCAGCACCTCCTCTGGATGTACCGGGTTTATACCGATCATCCCGCCGTCAACGCCGGGAAATACCTCGTCGTCGCCAGCCCGGCGGAAATGGGCCGGACCGCCGGCGACATCCCCTACGGCGCCATGAGCGGCAAACAGCTTGACGTCCAGTCCATCCCGGTCCGCCGGCGGATGGCGGCGCCGTCCCGCCTCCAGCACCTGCCGGACGCGGAGGACCGCTGGCTCAACCTTCTCCTTTTCGCCCTGGCCGAGGAAAACATCCGCGTCGTCACCTCCGTGAACCCGTCCACCCTGGTGGCGATGGCCGGCCGCCTGAACCGGGATGCCCCGCGCCTCCTTGACTACCTGGCCCACGGCCACCCCGGCCTGAACGACCCGGACGCGTCGCCCGGACTCCGCGCCCTCGCGTCCTCATTCAAGCCGAACCCGGCCCGGGCCCGCGCCCTCGGGGAAATCCTCCGGTCAGACGGCCAGCTGACCCCGGCGGCGGTCTGGCCGCACCTTGAACTTCTCCTCACCTGGCAGGGCGGCGCATCCAGCTTTTACCTTCCCCACGTCAAAACCCTGTGGGGCAACACCGCCATGCGCTGCCTCGGCCTTCGCGCTTCGGAAGGGACGTTCACCCTGCCGACGCGGGACAACGACCCGTCCGGCGTCCTCGCCATCGGCGGGCATGTCATGGAATTTATCCCGGCCGACGTCGAGAACCCCCGCGAGTACGAGGAAACGCTCCTCCCCGGGCAACTCGAGGAAGGCGGGCTGTACCGGCTTGTCATCACGACGAGCGGCGGCTTTTACCGGTACGACCTCGCTGACCTCGTCCGCGTCACCGGGTTTGTCGGACGGACGCCCGAGGTGGCGTTCGAGCGCCGGGCCGGGGCGGTGCTGTCCGCCACCGGCGAGAAAATCACCGAGGATCAGGTCGTCGCCGCCATGGATCTGGCGGCGGAGGGCGGTCCGCTCCTGAACGGCTTCAGCGTCACCTTCGAGGTCGAGGAGGATGTGGCCCGTTATATCCTTCTTCTCGAGGTGACGGGCGGTTCCGACCTCGACCGCCACCAGGAAAAACGCCTCAGTGAACGCGTGCGCCAACTCCTCGCCGTCTTCGACGACGAACTGATGCACCGGAACATCGAATACCAGGGAAAACGCGACGACGGCCGCATCGCCAAACCGCGCGCCGTCCTCCTCCAAACCGGCAGTTACGACAGCCTCCGCCAGCGCCTCGCCGCCCAAGGGAAACCGGAAAACCAGATCAAACAACCCATCCTCATCCGTCCGGAAGCCCCGGGCCGCCTGGACGGCGCCATCCTCGGCATGACTATCTGCCGCGAGTTTTAAGGACCGGACGCACTCACCGGGATATTTACCCAAGCAATGCCGCGCTGTTTTCCGTATAACGGATGTGTCCGGAGAATTCCCACCCAGGGATTCGTCCCTTATATACATATTAATAGTCAGTGTGCACCGGTTATACTTGTTATTTACCGCGACGTCCGTATCCGGGCTTCGCGATTCAACCCATGAAAGCGCCAGAATTCGCCATGACGGAACCCATCCTTTCCGACGCCGACGCCCGGGACGCCATCGCCCGCGATCTCGACACGAACCTCGTCGTCGAAGCCGCCGCCGGCACCGGAAAAACCACCGCCCTCGTCGCCCGGCTTCTCAACGACATGCGCCGGGGCTGCCTGTCAGGCCACCGCCGCCTCGCCGCCGTCACCTTCACGACAAAGGCGGCCAGTGAACTCCGCACCCGCCTCGAAGCCGCCCTCGACCGGGAAATCGCCCACGGAGACGTCTCGCCGGACGAACGCCGCAATCTCGAGGACGCCCGCGCCAATCTCCCGGAATGCCACATCGGCACCATCCATTCGTTCTGCGCCCGGATTCTCCGTGAACGGCCGGTCGAAGCCGGCGTAACGCCGAACTTCACCGAACTCGACGATGAACAGGACAGCCTCTACCGCCGCCGGGCCTGGGACCGGTTTACCCGGGACATGGCGGCCGGGGACCACCGGCGGCTGTACGCCATTTTCCGCACCTTCGGCCTCGACAACGAAACGCTCGGCGCCGGATTCCTGAAATACGCCGACTTCCCCGACGTCAGTCATTGGCCCGGCCGCGACGCCCACCCGGACCACATCGACACCGCCCGTTTCCTGGACGGCGTCGCCGACTACCACCGGTCGATAACGCGTTTCCGTCCGCTTCTGGACGAGGCCGAATGCGAAAGCGACCGGCTCATCCCCCTCATGCAGGTTCTGGACCGGCGGTTTCTCCGGATGTCTCTCCCCCTCGACCTGTCGTCGGCCCATCGCCTGGCCCGGCTGTTCCCGGAAAAACCGCTTTTCAGAAAAACCCAGTGGAACGCCATCGGTCTCGACCCCGACGACGCCGAAGCGGAAAAACTCGCCTACGACCGCTTCTGGCAGGAATGCGTCAAACCGTTCCGGGCCGACTGCCTTGCCGCCGTCTACGCCGCCGCCCTCGAGGCCTATGCCGAGACCGTCCTTATTTACGACCGCCTGCGCCGGACAGACGGCGTCCTCAACTTCAACGATCTCCTCCTCGGCACCGCCCGCCTCCTCCGGGAATTCCCTGAAGTCCGGGCCGACCTCGCCGACCGCTACGCCAAGCTCCTCGTCGACGAGGTCCAGGACACCGATCCGGTCCAGGCGGAAATCATGTTCCTCCTCGCGTCCCGGGACGCGACAGCGCGGGACTGGCGCCACTGTCCGCCCCGGCCCGGCGCCCTGTTCATCGTCGGCGATCCGAAGCAGTCCATCTACCGGTTCCGCCGCGCCGACATTGTCGTCTATCAGGAACTGAAGACCCGCATCGCCCGGAACGGCGGCCGGGTGCTTCACCTAACAAACAACTTCCGGAGCGCTCCGTCCGTCATCGATTGGGTCAACGCGACCTTCTCCGCCCGCCCGGACGACAACCCGGCCCCGGAGGCGATGGCCGCGTGCGGCCGCTTCGCCCCGGGCGAATCGGAGTACAGTCCGGCCTACGTCCCCCTGGTCGCCGCCCGCCCGGCCGCGCCGGATGCCTGTTTCCACGGCGTGTACCGCCTTGAAACGCTCGCCGTCGACAAGAAAACCGGCCGGGGCGAAAAGGACATCGTCCGTGACGAAGCGGCCCGCATCGCCAACTTTATCCGCCATGCCGTCGACACCGGCCTGCCGATACCGGACCGGAACGGCAGCCGCCCGGCCACGGCCGGCGACTTCCTCATCGTCACCTACCGGACCGCCTCCGCCGCCGCCTACGGCCAAGCCGTCCGGAACCGGGGCCTTGCCTGCATCGTGTCGAGCGGCGGCATCCTGGCGAATTCGCCGGTTCTCGAACTGCTCCAGTCGTACCTCGACGCCCTGGCGAATCCGGACAACGCCATCCTTCTCCTCGCCGTCCTGCGGGGAGGATTGTTCGGCTATTCCGACGTCGACCTCTTCAACTGGAAAACCGCCGGCGGCGTCTTCGATCTCATGCGCGAACCGGCCGCCATCGAAGACCCGGATATCTCCGCCGCCATCCTGACGATGCGGCGGCATGGACGGCTTTTCCAGGACGAGCCGCCGGTCTGGGCGCTCCGGCGGGTGGCGGACGATCTCGGCCTGTGGCCGTTGTCGCTCCTCGGGAACGATCCGGCCGTCGGCGCCGGCGTTCTCGAAAGCGCCCTGCAACTGCTTGAAAAAGAGAGCCCGGCCATTCCGACCCTTGGCGCCCTGGCCGAACGACTGGCCTGGCACCGGGAAAACGCCGAGGATGAACCCCTCGCGGCCAGGGAACCGCCGGCGTCCGCCGTGCGGGTGATGAACCTCCACAAGACCAAGGGGCTGGAAGCGC
Organism: Planctomycetaceae bacterium; assembly: GCA_021201355.1. Classification (GTDB taxonomy): domain Bacteria; phylum Planctomycetota; class SZUA-567; order SZUA-567; family SZUA-567; genus JAJBSZ01. The sequence continues at coordinate 9,980 of JAJQFC010000046.1, forward strand.
CGGTGGTGTTCCTGACCTCGACCCGCCGGGTGAAAAACCATCCGGCCGACTTTTCCGTCCGCCGCCGGGACGGAAAAGCCATCGGCGGCATGCGCCTGACCGCCGGGGAGCACGACAATATCCACCTCGCCGAACCCCGGGCCTGGCCCGACCTGGCCCGGGAGGAGGAACTGTTCCTCGCCGCCGAAAAGACCCGCCTCAACTACGTCGCCGCCACCCGGGCCGGCGCCGCCCTTGTCGTTTCGGTCCATAAGGACAAGAACAAGGCGTGGAAAAGCGAATTCCTCCCGCCGGGAACCGTCATCGCCGAGACCCTGCCCGAACCGCCGTTCACGGCGGCCCAGGATGCGGACCTCCTTACGGAAATTGATGCCGACGCCCTCGACGCGGCGGCGGCGTACCGGAAGCGGTCGCTCCCCCGGCTCACGGACGGGAGTTACGCCTCGGTCCGCGTCACCCGGGCGGCGGCGACGGACACGGACGCGTCGGTGTCCGCGACGGCATCGAAGCCGAAAGCGGCTGCAAAAAAATCCCGTCCGAAAAAATCCGGCGCCGGTGAAGGCCAGGGACTCCTGTTTACTCCGGAAATGCTGGTGTCGGCCCGGGCGTTGCCAGCCGACAACGCTGGCGCCGCATCCCGCGCAACCGGCGCGGCAGGCAGTCGATCCGGCGAAACCGGTACCGTCCCCGCACCACCCACGGCCCCGCCGGCGGACAGCGCCGTCGACGCGGTCGAGGAGGCGCTTGGCTTCGGTGACGTGCTCCACCGGCTCCTTGAAGCGGCCGGAAGCGGCGACGACGGGGATCTTCAGGCCATGGCGGCGGAACTTCTCCGGGAACACGATCTCCCCGAGGAACGGCTGGACGAGGCCCTTGTCCTGGTCCGCTCCGTGGTCGCGTCGGACCTCTGGCAGCGGGCGGCGGCGGCGGACCAGGTGTTCCGGGAAGCGCCGTTCGCCGTCCGGGAAGACCGGGACGGCGTCCCGACCGTCCTGCACGGGATCATCGATCTCGTGTTCCGGGAGGAGGACGGCTGGGTGGTGGTGGAATACAAGTCAGACCGGCTCCGGAGCGTCACCCCCCTCGCCGCCGCCCGGCGCCACCAGGCCCAGCTCGACGCCTACGCCGCCGCCTGGGAGCGGAGCCGTGGCGAACCGGTTAAGGAGAAGGGAGTGTTCTTCGCCCGGGAAGGAAAGTATGTGCAGATATAGCGCGGTCTAATGGCCGCCGCTTTTGACGTTTTAGATGTATTTGTTGCGGAACCGGGTGTACCGATTTATCACACATAAAAAATGGCGCCCCGCTTCGGGACGCCGTTCTTTTTATACCGCTCCCATTTTAGTTTTCAGTAAAAGTTGACTACTCCGCATTCAT
>JAJQFC010000154.1 GCA_021201355.1 Planctomycetaceae bacterium
GCCATAGACGGCGGCCGCGTCCTCGCCTTCGGCCCGACCCGGGAACTGTTCCGCAATCCCGGCCGCATCGCCGTCGCCGCCCTCACCGGCTGCAAAAACATCAGCCGCATCGAAAAGACCGGCGCCGCCTCCTTCACGGCCCTGGACTGGGGCGTCGACCTCACCGCGTCGCGGCCGGTGCCGGACAATGCCATCCACGCCGGCATCCGCGCCCACGACCTCCAGCCGGTGCCGCCGGGCGAAGCCGGCGTGGACAACGTCATCGCCATCAGGGTGACGGAACAGGCCGAGGACGTGTTTGAGTGGAACGTCATCTTCGCTCCAGCCGCCTCGCCCGACCCGGACCGGCACCGCCTCTGGTACAAATACAGTAAATACGCCGCCGATGGCGTTCCCGGTCACCTCCGGGTGCCGCCGGAGGCTATAATGTTCCTTGAATAGGCCGCCACGGTTTTCGGCGGACACGCGGCGGAAGCCGCCCGAAGAGGAGCGAGGGGGAGGGGACCGGTGGCGCGGACATGAATAATATGGTAAGGTGGGGGCACTGCCACCCCTTTTCCTTTTTGAAAGGACCAGTCCATGGCTATCACCGATTTCATCCTGAAAGACCAGAACGACAACGATTTTCACCTTGGCGCCGCCCGTCGGGAGAAACTTTTTCTCTTCTTCCACCCCCTGGCCTGGACCAGCATTTGCACGACGCAGATGAAGGATCTGGACGCCCGCCACGACGCCTTCATGGCGAAGGGCCTGCTTCCCATCGGCGTCAGCGTCGACAACCAGCATTCGAAAAAACCGTGGGCCGAGTCCATGGGCCTGAAGAAAATGGTGATGCTCGCCGACTTCTGGCCCCACGGCGCCCTGGCGCAGGAACTCGGCTGCTTTATCCAGAAAGCCGGCATCTCCGGCCGCCAGCACTACATCATCGACACCGACGGATCGGTCCTCTGGACCAAACGGAACGAGATCCCGGAAGTGCCCGATTTCGACGCGATGCTGAAGGAAATCCAGGTCTGACGCGGCGGTTCACTGATAATTCCTTCCGGCCCGTCCGCTCGAGCGGACGGGTTTTTATCGCCGTTTCCACCGGTGCGTCGTTTCGGCCGATTCCCATGAAAATACCCGTCGAGAGCGCGTGAACACGGCTACAGTGTTCTCGGACCGTCGCGTCCCGGCTCGGCGTATTCCCGGGCGTGAGCCGGGCCCGGGCGGCGGATAGGAACGAGTGCCGGAACGGCATCGCACTGAAAGGAGAAAGGTATGGGAGCGTTACAGACCGGCGTGGATTTGGCGAATTATTACTATAGCACCAGATCGGATTCAAACGGCTACAGCGTGTCGACAGACACCCTGATTGCCCAGGCGGCCAGGAAGGAACTCGAGGCAGACGAGGCGCTGGCCAGGGGCGACCTGCTTCAGGGCGAATCTGTCCTTGCCGGCCGCCGGGAGCGGGCCGGGCTCGTCAGCGACTACGCGGCGTCCGGCGTCAGGGTCGATTCCGGTTCGGCCGTGGAGGTGGTGGCGGACCGCGCCGCCTGGTCCGAATACGATCGACAGAAAATCGCCTATGAAGCCGAATACGAGAGTTGGGGCCTCCGCTACGACGCCGCCCTTCTCCGGCAGGAGGCAGGGAACGCCCAGGCCACGGCCGAGCATTCCGATCGGGTGAACCGCTGGTCCGCCCACATCGGGATGGCGCAGACGTTGGGGCTGGTGAACTGATCCCGTCGGTGCGCCACGCCGCTCCATGTAAAGATCGAGGCAGGCCGTTCAAGCCTGCCTCGTTCCATACCATGGCGATGGCGTTCGGTTAATAAAGAACCCCGCCGCCGTTTGTCGAAACAGAACTGGAACTCGCGGGGAAGTGGGTCGAACGCCGACCGTTCGTCCAGATGGTCGACCCGGGACCGACGGTGAACTGGGTGCCGATGGTCCCGCTGCCGGTATAAGTAAACCCGCTGGCATCGATAAACGATCCGTTCACCGCTTCGTAGAATTTGGCCACGGCCGGCGTTCCGGTCAGGGTTGTCGTGGTCGAATCCACCACCACGCTCTTGTTCGTCGCCTTGATGTAGGTTTTACCGGACTTGGTGGCGTCGTTCAGGGTCGGGGAACCGGTGAGGGTGACATCGCCCCGGTCCACCAGGATGCACTGTCCGCTGACGGCGCGGAAGTCCAGGATGCCGGTCGCGGTCACCCGGCTGTTAATGACATGCAGTCCGGTCGTGTTATTGTCGAAAATCATCCCGACCAGTATGACTCCGCCCGGCGCGATGACGTTATTGACCAGAATCCCCGTCTCCATCCCGCCGCCGATGGTCGGAAGGGCTGTCGACGTGTTCATTATCGTCACCGACTTCGCGTTCAGGGTGTTCCCGGGGTAGAGAAGGAGCGTATCGCCGAAGATGCCTGAGGCAAAAGTAACGGTGACGGCGTAGCCGTTAAAGTCGTAACTGTGAAGCAGCTCCTGAAGCCGGGTGATGGTCTTTATCAACTTTGTCACGGAAATGCCGCTGTTCGCGTCGTTGCCGCTCGGATGGAGATAAAACTTCATGTCCTTCGTCGCCACCAGCCGGCCGCCGGCGTCACCGCCGCCAGTCGATCCGCCGCTACTGCCGCCGCCGCCCGCCTCGAGTTCCGCGACCCGATCGTCAAGGGCGGCGACGGCGGCGCTGTCGGCCTTGCCCTGGAGCGCGGTTGACAGGCCGCCGGTGGCGGATTCGAGAGAGCCGACGCGGCCGGTCAGGGCGGTGAGGTCCGACGCGGCGGCTTTGGCGGCAAGGCTGGTTGTGAGGGAATCGGCCCGACCTTCCAGCGTTCCCGTCCGCTCGACCAGGGACTGGGTCCGGGTGTTCAGGGTGCCGGTGAGCGTTTCAACAGTACCAAGGCGGCTGTCGATAGCGGTGACGACGGTGGCGTCGGCCTTTCCGTTCACCCGGTTCGAGAGGGTGGCGGCGGCGGTTTCGGCGTCTTCCAGCCGGGTGGCGAGGGTGGCGGCGGTGGTGGTTAGGGTCTCCACGGCCGACGCGTTTGCTCCCGCCTTTGTCTCCATCTGCCCGACCCGCGTGGCAACGGCCGAGGCGTCCGACTCCGCCTGCCCGATCCGCGTGGCGAGGGCGGCAACATCGGTTTCCGCCGTGCCGATTCGGGTATCCTGGGCGGTGACGTCGGCCTCCACGTCCCCGACCCGTGAGGCCAGGGCGGTGACAACGCCCGCCTCGGCCTTGGCGGCGAAACGGTCCGCCAGGCCGCTATCGGTCGTCTCCAGGGTAACGACGCGGTTCGTCAGATCGGTGACGGCGCCGACATTCGCCTTGCCGTTCGTGAGGGCGGTGACGCTGGCCTGATAACGCCCGTCCAGATCGTCCAGGTCGGATCGGAGGCTGGTGATGTTCCCTTCGACGACGCCGAAGCGGGTGTCGATTTCCTGGATAACGCCGCTACTGATGCCCGGATCGTCCGGATCGCCGCCGCCGCCGCCGCCGGATTCCAGTTCGAGAACCTTGAGGGTGAGGGTGCTTGTCCGCGTCTCCACCTCCTGGGTCCGTTCCTCCAGCCTGGCGATCTTACTGTCGTGGGACTCGCTCGCCAGTTTCAGGCCGGTAGCGTCGGTGCCGAGTTCGTCGGTCAGGGTGACGAGGCTGTCCGCCGTGGTCTCGAGAGCGGCGGTTCGGGCGGCAAGATCGTCTGTCGCGGTTTTCGCCGTGCCGGCGAGGCTTTCAAGATCGGCGGTCCTGCCTTCCATGTCAGCGGTGCGGACGCGGAGCGACTCCGATGCGGATTCAAGATTCCCGGTCCGGCCGGCGATATCGTCAATCCGCGTTTCGACAGCGCCGACCCGCGTCGCCATTTCCGCGCCAAGACCGCCGTCATCCCATTCCCGCCCTTCCAGATCCTGAACCCGTTCGTCCAAACCGGCAAGGTTTGTCGTGAGCGACTGGACGGATTCGTCAAGTGAAGCGACCTTGCCGTCGACGCTCCGCACCGTCCCGGACAGGTCGGCGACGGTCTTGTCGACGCCGCCGACCGTGCCTGCCAGCCCGTTCACCCGGGTGTCAAAGCCGGACAGCGAGTCCGAAAGGGTCGAGACTCTCCGGCCAAGGCTGTCGACGGTCCCGGTCAGGCCGCCGACGCCGGTTTTCAGCTCGGCGGCCTCGCCCTTCAGGACGGCGATATCGCCTTCGGTTGTGGCGACGCGGCTGTCCAGGGCGGCGGTGCGGTCGAGGAGGGTGTCAAGGTCTTCCTCGGCCAGGGTGACGCGTTGCCGGGTCTCCTGGTTGTCACGGTCGATTTGCTGGGCGATCATGGTGAGTTTGTCGAGGGACCGCTCCATCGTTTTCGGAAAAACCGCGCCCTGGTTCCCAAGGGTGTGCTCCTGGGTCAGCGGCACGACCCGGCGGATGGTGAGGTGCCAGTCTTTCGGGAGCGGGGTCGTGAGGACGATTTCCCGCGGTTCCGGCTCGCTGTAGTCCGTCGCCACCGTTTCGACGCGGTAGTCCCGGCCCTCTTCGAGGCGGGTGATTTCGCCCGCCGCGTCCTGGTGCGTCACCGCCAGGTCGGCTTTGGCGTCGACCCGCATGGGAATCGGGAAAACGGTGCCGGTCCCGGTGCCGACATAGGTGACGCTTGATTGCGAACTTTCTATACTCATGAAAACCCCCTTCTCGGTCGGCGTCGTTCCGCGTCCGGGACCGGGTGGGGACGGTCCCGGGCGCGGGCTGGACGGCGCCGTGCCATGCCGTCGCGGTCACCTCCGGGACGACGGGTCCGGGAAGGCCGCTTGGAGAGGGTAACGGCGTTCACGCGCTCCGGCGGGGTTTATTGGGGAAACAGGAAGGAATGATCGGGTCGGTCCAGGCTGGACCCGAATGTTGTCCGAGTCGACTCCTTAAATTTAATACGACGTCAGCCCGTACAGAGCGTTCACGGCGTAGCCGAAGGCGGGGTAATAAATCTTCGGGAACAGCCACCACGCAAGCATCAGTCCGGCGAGTGAGTATTGGGCCGACATTATTCGGTAGCGGAGGCGGTCCTCTTCCCGTTTCACAAAGAGGTACCAGACCTCGGAGCCGTCCAGCGGCGGCAGGGGCAGGAGGTTGAAAATGAGGAGAAGGAGGTTCAGTTTAAAGGCGGTGTTGACGAGCTTTGCGAGGGCCCAGGAGATGTTGCTGTCGCCCATGGCCACCGGGTACATGCCGGTGAGGAAGTCGTCGTAGCCAATGGGGTGGAAAAAACCGTTTCTCAGGCCGATATACATCGCCACGAACGAAACGACGATAAGCGGAAGGTGGGACAGCGGGCCGGCGAGGGACATCCAGAACGACCGCTTCGGATACCGGGCCGCCCAGTATGGGTTGAACGGAGCCGACGCCCAACCGATCATGTATGCGCCCCGGGCGAGGAGAAAGGTGATAATCGGCACCACCACCATCCCGAACGGCGACCGCCTGATGTGGGGCACCGGGTTCAGGGTTACCTGGCCTCCGGCGTGGGCGGTGCTGTCGCCGCCGTAGTGGGAGACGAAGGAGTGCATCGCCTCGTGAAAGGTGGTGGAAAAGAGAAAAACCGCATACCAGACAATAAAGTCCGTTGGCGTCAGATTCGACATTCAGTTCTCCGTAACGCCTCCCGGCCTTGCCGGGCGGGGCGTCGGTCCTCGCGGCGGATGACGCCTCCCGGCGGCGCTTTTCTTGCCGCCCGGAAGGAATCCTCTATACCAGAATCTGTTTCATAACCGATATCGTCGCCGTATACTTCGTCGAATCCGGCTCTCGGCGTATTTTCCGCCCCAAAACACCGGGCGAAAAATACGCCTGCCGCCAGCTTCCCTCGTCTCCGACTGACGATACCGGTTATGGAACAGATTCTGGTGTCATGACAACCCGGTTTGCCGTTCAGGTAAATGTATCGCCGGCCGGCGTCCTCCGGGCGCCGATTTTGTCGAAGTATACGGCTATGCCGGCGGCGGGGAAACAGCAATATACAGGTGGAGGCGCGGCCGGACCCGATACGCCGTCCTCCACCTTCTGTCTTTTTTGCCAAAAGGAAGCGCATGCTCGTATATGATCAACGGAACGAATGTCCCCTGGCCGACCGCCGCCCGGCGGTGACGATGGGCGTTTTTGACGGCGTCCACCGGGGCCACCAGAAAATCCTGGCGGAACTGGGCGCCGTCGCCACGGAAATCGGCGGCCCGTCCCTGGCCATAACCTACTCCCCGCACCCCCGGCAGGCCCTCGGCCGGGCCGCCCCTTCGGGCATATGCAGCGTTGAAAAGCGCCTCGAACTCCTCGCCGCCGCCGGCCTCGACGCGGTGTGGCTCCTGACGTTCACTCCGGAGTTCGCCGAAAAGAGCGGCAAGGATTTCGCCGAGGAATTTTTCCACCGCCGCCTCAACGCCGGTGCGGTCGTCCTGGGGGAAGCGGCGTCGTTCGGGAACGGCCGCGACGGCACCGTCCCGGCCCTCCGGAAATGGGCGGAGCCGTGGGGCACGCGGGTCGTCGGCGTGCCGCCGCTGACCGTGGACGGATCGGTTGTCAGTTCCACCGCCGTCCGCCTCGCCGTCCAGGCCGGCAACCTCGGTTTGGCCTCGGACTACCTCGGCCGCCGGGTGTCGGTGCAGGGCATGGTGGTCCATGGCCAGGGTCACGGCCACAAACTCGGTTTTCCCACCATCAACCTGGATCCGTTCCACGAACTGCGGCCGCCGCCGGCGGTATATTTGACGAAAACCGTCATGGACGGCGTCGCCTACCGGTCCATCACCAACATCGGCCGGCCGCCAACGGAACAGGAAATCGCCGCGGGACTTCGCGATTTTCTTATCGAGACCCACCTCCTCGACTTCGACCAGGATGTCTACGGGAAATCGGTGGAAATCTTCTTCTATCACAAGACCCGGGACGTGATGCACTTTTCCGGCCTCGACGAACTGGTGGTCCAGGTCGAGCATGATCTCCAGGCGGCCCGGAAATGGTTCGACCGTTACGGCGACGCCTGAAATTTCCGTCGACCCGGTGACCGTCGCCGATTGACCGCTTCTATCGCCCGCGAACCTGTCCGGCGGCGTTACGTAACCAGCCGGCATCAACCACAGTCAGGCAGGATTGGAACAAACCCAGTCATGGCAAAGATACACATACTCCCCGTCACCGTGCAGAACAAAATTGCCGCCGGCGAGGTCATCGAGCGCCCGGCGTCGGTGGTGAAGGAACTGGCCGAGAACTCGGTCGACGCCGGCGCCACCCACGTGGCTGTCGAACTGGAGGACGGCGGCCACCGCCTCATCCGCGTCTCGGACGACGGCCACGGCATGGACGAGGACGACCTCATCGCCTCGATGCAACGTCACGCCACTTCGAAAATCCGCGATGTCGACGACATCTTCCGCATCCGCACTTTCGGCTTCCGGGGAGAGGCGCTGCCAAGCATCGGATCGGTGAGCCGGATGGCCATCGCCACCTGCCTGCCGGGCGCCGCGACCGGGCACGAGCTTCTTGTCGAAGGCGGCCGGGCGGTCCGGGTTTCCCCGGCGGCGCCCCGGAAGGGGACGCGTATCGAGGTCAGGGACATCTTTTTCAACACCCCGGCCCGGCGGAAGTTTTTGAAAATCCCGTCGTCCGAAAACACCCGGACCGCCGAAGTCCTCACCCGCCTCGCCCTCGGCAACCACGCCGTCGGTTTCCGCCTCCAGGCCGGCGATCGGATGACGATGGCGCTCCAGCCCGCCGCCAGCCAGTTCGAACGGGTCCGCGACCTGTTCGGCGACCGTACCGCCGACCGTCTCGTCCGGTTCGACCGGGACATCGCGCCCGGCCTCAGCGTCAGCGGCTGGTTCGCCCGGCCGCCGGAAAGCCGGCGGAACTCGAAAGACATCTACATCCTCGTCAACAACCGCTGGATCCGCTACTACGGCCTGGCCCGGGCCATCGCCGACGCCTTCCAGGGCGTTCTGCCGCCGCGATCCTTTCCCTTTGCCGTCATCAACCTCATGGTCGATCCGGCCCAGGTCGACATTAACGCCCATCCGGCCAAGGAGGAGGTCAGGTTCGAGCAGGAGGCGGTCCTTATCAGCGGCGTCCGCCGTGCCGTCCGGGACGCCCTCTCCGAGGTCGCGTCGCTGCCGACCGTGATGAATGTCTCGGGAAATTCCGCCGCTCCGGCCGCTTCGGGGAACGCGACGTCCATTCGGCCCGGCGGTCCGTCCCCGGCGGGCCCCGGTTATGGCGAACCGGTTCCGCAAAAAGCACTTCCGTTGCCGTCGCATCTTTCCGGCGGCCGGTCCGGGACATGGGCCGACGTCGATTTGGCCGCTGCCCGGGAAAAAATACGCGGCGCCGGCAAGGGGGATGGCCCGGCTCCGGCTGACAGCAAAGTAGAGATTACCAACCAAACGGGCGGCGGAACGCGGTTTCCGGCCGCAGCCAAAAGTGGCGGGACGGATACGCCTGTTTCCGGCCCCGGCGCCGATTCCGGAGCGGCCCTGCGGGTCGGTCCGACCGGACTGCATCGGATACTCGGGCAGGCCGGCGGCAAGTATATCCTCGTCGACGGTCCGGACGGGCTCCTCCTTGTCGATCCGCACGCGCTTCACGAGCGGTGGAATTTCGACCGGCTGGCCGAGGAACGCCGCCGGGGCGGCAGCGCCAGGACGCTCCTCATTCCGCTCGAGATGATCCTGTCGCCGTCGGAAGCGTCGGCGGCGGAGGAAGCGGTGCCGGCGTTGGCCGAATTTGGTTTCGAATTTACCATCCGCCCGCCGAACCGGATGCGGGTGACGGCGGCGCCGGCCTTTGTGCCGCCGGCCAAACTGGAGGTTCTCCTCCGGCAGGTGCTGGCCGATGTCGGCGACGCGGGCGAGACGCTCCAGGCGGCGCGGGACCGGCTCCTCGCCTCCCTCGCCTGCCGGTCGTCCGTGCTTCTCGGCCGAACCCTGCCGGACGAGGAAATGGTCAGGCTTCTCGACATGTTTTTCTCCCGGGGCCAGATGCCGACCTGCCCCCACGGCCGGCCGACCGCCATTCGTATCGGCTGGGACGAACTGTCAAGGCGCTTCGGACGCTAAACCCAAATTCGGCAGCCTTGATTGGTTCTGAAGGTGACGGCAGGGGAGAGAGGAACGGTCGCGACTGACAAGGCGTCGGATATATATATGTTTTATCCGAGCGTAGGCGTAAAACCGATCATCCGTCCGTCCGAGATAAAATGACGTAGAATCCGCGAAGCGGCTTGCCTTTGCCTTCCGGATGTCAATAATTGACCTGATAAAAGTTGATTTACGATCAAACCGAGGTGCCGGTCCTCTCGAGCAGTGGCGGACCGGTGTGTGTTTTTACTCCCACCGGGGGCGGCGCCGGCCGGATGCGCGGCGGGTTGTCATTGCCGGATTGCGTCCTGTTTTTCCGAAGGATACCGTTATTATGAAACGAAATGTTTTCACCACGGCGCTCCTGGCCTGCGTTCTGGCCGTTTCCGCCTATACCGCCGGCGCCTCCGAAGCCGGCCGCCTCCTGGAAGGCCTCGCCGCCAATCAGGCCGAACCGGTGTGGCTGACCGCCCAGCGGCTCTCCGAGGTCGGCACCACCGGCCACGACTCGAACGGCTACGCCCAGATCGATCCGGCCGTGGTCCAGGCGGCCAACGACGACGCCCGGTCCGTCCCGGAACGGATGGCCGCCGCCGGCGCGCTTCTCCTTCTCGGCGAACAGCGCGAAGGCACCATCGGCCTTGAAAAAATCGCCATGAACCAGGCCGTCTCCATGGACCGCCGCCTCGAAGCCGCCCAGATCCTCGGGAAATGGGGCGGGGAATACGCCACCGCCCGCCTCGGCATCATGCTCGGCGCCTCGAACGTGCCGGAATGGCTCCGGGTCGAACTGGCGTACAGCCTGTGGAAACTGTCCTCCCGGCCCCAGGCCTACCAGGCCCTCGAGGACATCCGGGTCAACGGCCAGAGCAGCCTGGCCCGGGCCGAAGCCACCCTGGCCCTGGCCCAAACCGACCGCTTCCACTCGCTCCGCGACGAAGTCCGGAAGCTCGCCGATTCCCCCGGCATCATCGGGGAACGGGCCCAGAACATCCTCCTCATCAACAACCGCGTTGCCGAAGAGGTCCGCCGCGACGATTTCACCGTTCTCCTCATTTCGGAAGTTATCCAGAAAATCAGGAACTTCTACGCCGCCGACGAAGAGGACAAGGACCAGGCCAAGCGCCTTCAGCCCCGGCAACTGGCCGAATCGAGCGCCCAGGCCCTCCTGTACTCCCTCGACCAATTCAACGACTACATGAACGAGGAAGACTACCAGGAATTCGAGTCGCAACTCAAGGCCAACTACGGCGGCATCGGCGCCTGGGTCGGCATGCGGGACGGCCGCTTCACCATCCTCACCCCCATGTACGACAAACCGGCCTTCCGCGCCGGCCTCCAGCCGATGGACGTCATCGACAAGATTGACGACACCGAAATCAAGGACATGAAGCAGAACGAGATTATCAAGCTGCTGAAAGGCCCGGCCAACACCACCGTCCGCCTCCGCGTCTACCGCCGGACGTGGAAAGAACCCCGTGAGGTCGCGGTCCGCCGGGACATTATTGAAATCCAGTCCGTCAAGTACCAGATGCTGCCGGGCAGCATCGGCTACATCCGGATCAATTCCTTCAACGACGGCGACCCGTACCGCCGGGTCAAGGGCACCGCCGGCCTTGTCAAGGACGCCCTCGCCAAACTGAACAGGGAAGGCGCCAAGGGCATCATTCTCGACCTTTCGAACAACCCGGGCGGCGTCATGGTTTCCGGCGTCGACGTCGCCAAGCTCTTTATCGGCGAACGGAAAACCATCGTCTCGTCGAAAGGCAAGCGGAACTTCTCCCGCCCGACCTTCTACTACGCCAACCCCGGCCGGCCGTTCTACCAGAAGCCGGTGGTGGTGGTGGTGAACCCGGGCACCGCGTCCGCCGCCGAGATCGTCGCCGGCGCCATGCGGGATCACGATCGGGCGCCCCTCATCGGCCGGAAGACCTACGGCAAGGGCTCGGTCCAGTCCCTTATCGGCGTCGACGCCGCCCGCGACCGCTCCCGGATCAAGCTGACCGTGGCGAAGTACTACCTGCCGAACGGCGACTGCATCCATGAAAAGGGCATCGAACCCGATTACAAGGTTCCGGAAAACGACCTGTCCGTCGCCGAAGCGGAAGCGCGCTGGAAGATGCGCGATCACCACGAAGTCACCTTCTGCCATCAGTAGGAAAACCGCTGGGAACTCTACGAGAACGA
>JAJQFC010000116.1 GCA_021201355.1 Planctomycetaceae bacterium
ACACAATGAATGCGGAGTAGTCAACTTTTACTGAAAACTAAAATGGGAGCGGTATCGCTATGCCGTGACACGATACGTGGTACGGTATTGCAATTCGCACCCTTCCGTCGTATCGTGAAGTATGGCATCCGGTCGAGGTTGCCATGGCACGCGGCGAGGCGGCAGGAGACCAGGGAGGACGCCCGAAGTCACAGACGAGACTGTCCTTGATTCGTGGAGTCAATTTTTTTTGAAGACTGACGGGTTCTGTCGGACAGTTTATTCGACGCTGTGGACAAACGATGGAGTATCGCCGGGTAGTCGTGGAAGTGGTCCATGTGTCCGGCAGGCTTATTGTTGTATTTTTAAGAAACAGTGTGCTGTTGTCGACGCGACCGGTGTTTTTCGGCCGGCCGCCGGTAGGGATGGAGCGAACAGGATGCGAGTAGGCGTTGGATTCAGTGAAAACCCGGACACCTCCGCCGCCGGCGCCCACGCGGCGTTCCTGGCCCTTCAGGGCTCACGGGACACCAGGCCGTGCGACATCGTCCTCCTCTTCGCCACCGCCCGCCACGACCCGTGGGTCTTGTACGACGCCGTCCGCGGCGTAGTCGGTCCGAAGCCGCGCATCCTTGGCGGCGGCGCCGTCGGCGCCATCACGAACGACGCCTTCGGTTATGCCGGCGACCAAATCGGCCTCGCCGCCATCTGGCTCGACAACGAACGGATAGACGTCCTCGCCGAAGGCGAACTGGATCTCCGGGACGAAAACGAAGTCGGCCAGACCCTCGGCCGCCGCCTGGCCGCCCTCGGCGCCACGCCGGACACAAGCGTCATGCTGTTCTACGACGCCATCGACCGGATTGGCGACCGCGTCCGTCTCGTCATGGCGACGCCCATGCTGGAAGGGCTGGAACAGAGCCTCGGCTTTCTCCCGAACCTCACCGGCGCCGGTCTCCAGGGCGACTACGCCTCGACACCGACCCGGCAATGGCTCGGGAACGACGTCCTCCGGAATCACCTGTTCTGCCTGGCGTTTTCTCCGGGCGTCCGCATTGATTCAATTATCATGCACGGCTGCCGCCCCGCCACCGGTTACTACACCGTCACCCGGGCGGACCGAACGTCATTCTTGAAATCGACCATCAGCCGGCCCTGGACTTTATTTGCAACCTTCTCGGCCCGACGCTCCAGGCCGAGGATTTGCCGTTCTTCCTTATTCTCGGCATCAACCGAGGCGACCGCTGGGGCGAATTCGGCGAAAAGGACTACGCCAACCGCCTCTGCCTCGCCATCGACCAGGACCGGCGCGGCATTGTCATGTTCGAGCCGGACATGGTGCCGGGAACGACGTTTCAGATTATGCACCGGAGTATGGACCTCGAATACATTCAGCCGCGGGTGGAAAAGGCCTTTGCCCGCCTCGGCGACCGCACGCCGGTTTTCGCCATGTACATCAACTGCGCCGGCCGCGCCGCCGGCTATGCCGGTTTCGATCAGGACGACGCCGTTATGATCCAGGAAACGGTCGGCAAACGCGTGCCGCTTCTCGGCATCTATTCCGGCGTCGAAATCGCCCCGGTGAAAAACCGGCCGCAGGCCCTCGACTGGACAGGGGTGTTTTCCCTGTTCAGCGTGGAAAAAGAAAAGGACTAAACCGGAGCGCTGCGCCGGACCGACCGGCCGTCGACACGCTTTTCCGGGTAAACGGCGAATGCCGCCCCGGCACTATAAAAAGGGTAATGGGGAGATGACCAGCCTCATAATGCGTAACGAGAAAAACAGCACCAGGACGATTAAAAAGAGAAAAGCCGAAGCCATGAACGGTGACACGGTGGGGACAGACGAATCGGCCGGCCGCGAACTCGAGGAACTCCGCCGCGAGAACGCCTACCTCCGTCGCCTCGTCGAGGAGACGGCGGCCCGGATGCTGTCCGTCGACATCCATTCCATCGCCATCCGCCATGAACTCGAACAAAAGCGCCGGGGCTTCAAGCTCATGGCCGAACTGGCCGTGGCCCTCGGCCGGGACAGCGATTTCGAGGCGCTCTTCCTTTCGGTCAGTCGCCGCGTCAACGCCACCCTGAACATGCAGCGGACCGCGGTCCTCCTCCATGACGGCCACAACGTTTACAAGCCGGCCATCCTCCAGGGCTATCCGGCGGCGGAACGGAGCGGCATTTTCAAGGAACGGATCACCCTTGGCCCGGACCAGATAAACCCGTTCCGGTCGATTCTCGTCACCGGCGCCGACGACAGCGGTGCCTACGACGACATCCGGGAAAAACTGCGCCTCCCGTATTTCATCGCCTCGCCGGTGCCGCTGTACGGCGAAGTCGAGGCCATTATCGTCACCGGCCGCATGGTCGAGGAGCGGCCGTACCTGTCCCGCCTCGGGCCGAACGACATGGAGACGGTCCAGACCGTCGCCGCCTACCTGTCGGCGATGCTCGCCGAACACCGGCTCCGCCACGCGGAAATTCTCGCCAAGCACGACGCCCTGACGCAACTGCCGAACCGCCTCGGCACCGGCGAACTCCTGAACCAGCAGCTTGAACTGGCCAGGAAAAACGGCAATCTCCTCGCCGTCCTCTTTATCGACCTTGACGGCTTCAAGACGGTGAACGATAAGCATGGCCACGCGATCGGCGACATGGTGCTCCGGGCCGTCGCCGAACGGCTCACCGGCTGCATCCGCGTTTCCGACTTTGTCGGACGCATCGGCGGCGACGAATTCCTCGCCGTCCTGCCGCAGGTCAGGCATTCCGAGGACGCCGGCGTCGTCGCCTTGAAGATTATCGAATGCCTGTCCCAGCCGGTGGTGGTCGGGGACGTGTCGTCGACCATCGGCGCCAGCGTCGACATCGCCGTCTATCCGGAAAACGGCGCCAGTGAAAACGAGCTTATCCGCGCCGCCGACGAGGTGATGTACCATGTGAAGAGCCGGGGAAAAAATTCATTCGCCTATTCGGGAAAGTCCGGCCGCTTCCAGGCCTGACCAATTCCGCCGCTCCCCGGGACCAGACAACGCATGCGCGCACTCCTTGGCGTCCAGACCTATTTCACGTTTCACTGGGGCTCCACGTCCCCGGCCGACTGGCTCGGCCTCTGCCGCCGTCTCGGCTACAGCCACGTCGGCATCGCCGATCACGCCTCCCTCCTTGGCCTTCCGGAAACGATCCGGGCCGCCGCCACCACGAAAATGTCCGCCTTCTCCGGCGTCACCCTCCGCTACGGCGATCTTGACCTCGTCGCCTTTCCGGTGAACGCCCTCGGCTACGGCAACATGTCCCAACTCATCACCGACTGGATTCGCCGGACCGAACAGCGTCCCGATCTTCTCCATCCCGGCGCCGGCAGCGTCCCCATTCTCCAGGAGGACTGCGGCCGGGACGTCATCCTGAAAGCCCGCCACAAGGGGCTTGTTCTCATTACGAACGACCTCCGCCTCTGGCGGGAACTCGGTGGCGGCGCCGGCGGCCTCCGCCTATACTGGCGCGTCGGCCCGTCCCTGGCCCGTCCGCCCCGGGAGGTCGGCCCGGACGCCGCCGTCTTCGTCCCGGGGCCTGTTCTCGTGTCCCGGGAGGACTACCAGACCCACCGCCTTCTCCGCGCCGTCGGCGCCGCCACCGCCATCGACCAGATACCGGAAGCGGACCGCTACGACGAAGCCGGCGCGAGTCACCGCTTCATCACCGCCGCGCCGTCCTGGCGGGTGCTGTCGCCGGCCGAGTACGACGACCTGTTCGCGCCGTTCCGGGACGCCATCGAACTGGCCGACGCCATCGCGGACGAATGCGCCCGGTTCAAGCCGAACTAGGACATCATCTGCCCGCCGACGCTGACGGACAGCGCCAATCCAAGCGGCGAATCGGCCATGGCCCGCCTCCGCCGCCTCGCGTACGAAGGAGCGGTAATCCGCTACGGAAAAATCGACGAGGACATCGAAGCCAGGCTTGAACGGGAACTCGATCTCATCGCCCTGAAGAGCTTCGCCGAATACTTCCTCGTCGTCTACGACATTGTCGCCCGCCTCGCCGGCGGCGACGGCCGGGTCCGGCCCGGCCGATCCATCACCTGCGGACGCGGGTCCGGCGCCGCCAGCCTCGTCAATTATTGCCTCGGCGTCACCAACGTCGACGTCATGCGCCACCACCTCATGCTCGAACGTTTCCTGAACGAGGCCCGGGACGATCCGCCGGACATCGACGTCGACTTCGCCTGGGACGAACGGGACGGCGTGTTCGACAAGGTCTTGTCGAGTTACGGCGACGGCCGGGTCGCCCGGGTGGCGAACCATAACCGCTACGACGCCCGCGGCGCCTTCCGCGCCACCGCCCGCGCCTACGGCTACGCCGATTCGGAAATCACCCGCCATATGCGGGAGGCGCCGTCCGTGTTCGCGGAAGACCCGGGCCCGGAAATCGAGGCGCCGGAGAAGATATCCCTTCTCGAAGGGAAGGGCGTTTTCCCCCTGACCCACCGGGTGAAACGTCACCTCGGCACCCTCGGCCGCACGAAAGGCGACTGGCAGCGGATTGCCGCCGAATCGACCCGGCTCATAGACATTCCGCACACCATGTCCATGCATTCCGGCGGCGTCGTGATGACGCCGGGAGAACTGTCCCGGACCGTCCCCGTCTTCACGTCGCGGAAGGGTCACCCGACCATCCAGTGGGAAAAGGAAGGCACCGAGGACATGGGGCTCGTGAAAATCGACCTCCTCGGCAACCGATCCATCGCCGTCATCCGGGACGCCGTCAGGTATATCTCGCGGGACAAGGGCATTCCGGAGGACAAGATTATCCCCCCCCCCGATCCGTCCACCGACCCGGAGGTCAGGCGGCTTGTGTCGACCGGGAACACCTTCGGCGTGTTCTATATCGAAAGCCCGTCCATGCGCCTCCTCATGGCGAAGGCGCGCAAGGGCGATTTCGAACACGCCGTTATCCATTCCTCCATCATCCGCCCGGCCGCCAACGCCTTTATTAACGAATACCTCCGCCGCCTTCACGGCGGTGAATGGCAGCCGGACCACCCGTGCCTCGAACACGTCTTCGACGAGACCTACGGCATTCCGGTCTACCAGGAGGACATTGTCAAGTTCACGATGGCCCTCTGTAACTACGATTACGTCAAGGCCGATCGCGTCAGGAAATGCCTTGGAAAACGCGACGCCAAGGCCCGCCTCACCGAGATGTGGCCGGAGATGGTGGAAGCGGCCCGGGCCAATAACGTCGACGACACGGTTCTGGCGACGTTCTGGCGCTCCCTCATGTCCATGACCGGCTATTCGTTCTGCAAACCGCATTCGGCCAGCTTCGCCCAAGTGTCGTTCGAATCCGCCTATATCCGGGCGCATTATCCGGCCTATTTCATCTCCGGCGTCCTGTCGAACGAAGGCGGCTATTACGCCGCCCGTTCCTACGTGTCCGAAGCGATGCGCCTCGGCCTTCAGGTGCTCGGCCCCGACGTCAACCGGTCGTTCCGGGACTGGCGGGCCGAAGGCGATACGGCCATCCGCACCGGCTTCATGGCTATTCTCGGGTTCACCCGGGAGGGGACGGACGCCATCATCGGCGAACGCGAACGAAACGGCCCGTACACCGACCTCGCCGACTTCCTCGACCGCGTCAGTCTGGACGACGACGACATCCGCCGCCTCGCCGTCACCGGCGCCTTCGACAGTATCGCTGGCGGCCTGAACCGCCCGCAGATCCTTTGGGTGGCAGGGCAGGACCGGAGCGTCAAACGGGATGTCCCGGCCTCGGCCACCGGTTCCCTCTTCGCGGCGGCGACAATCGGTTCGGCCAAAAACGACGACGCCCGGCCGGTCCTCGAGGAACTGTCCGTCCCGAACCTCCCCGACTATTCCCGCCAGGAGCGGCTCGAGGCCGAATACGCGTCCCTCGATTTCATCCCCGGCCACCATCCGATGGAGCTGTTCCGGGAGGACATTCTGGAAGAAGCGCGGGAACTGGCCCGTCACGACAAGCCAAGGCTTATCCGGGCGGGCGACCTGAAGAAACACGTGGGTGAGGTGGTGATTGTGATGGTGTGGCCGGTGGCGGCGAAGATAGTGGAAACGAAACACGGCGACGCCATGATGTTTCAAACTTTCGAGGATCCCGTTTCCCTCTGCGAGACGGTGATCTTTCCGGAAGAATTCAAACGCTACCACCGCGTCCTCGGCACGCTCCAGCCCTTGTGGGTGACGGGCAAGGTCATCGAGGAGTTCGACGTGGCGACGCTCCAGATCTACGCCGTGCGGACGCTCCGGCGCTACTCCGGAATGCCGAAGCTGGCAAACAACGGCTGCTGAGTTTGATTGGTCCACGGAACGGCGGGGACACGAATGACGGAGCACCGCGACCGGTTCGGGAGCGTCGCACTTTCCTCTTGGATGCCGCATCCCGGATTAGGCGTCACCCTTCAGAAGGTCGAGCATCGCCGCCTCGTCGATTACCGCGATGCCGAGATCCGTGGCCTTCTGAAGCTTGCTCCCGGCCTCGTCCCCGGCCACGACATAATCGACCTTCCGGCTGACGCTTCCCGCCACCAATCCCCCCGCCGCTTCGATAAGCCGTTTCGCTTCGGCCCGGCCAAGGTTCGGCAGGGTGCCGGTGAGGACAAACGTTTTCCCGGCCACCGTCCCGTCCGCCGCCGCCGTGTCCGAGAGGACGACGCCGGCTTGTTCGAGCCGTTCCAAGAGCGCCCGCGAATCAGGGTCGTCCAGGAAGCTCCGGAGCGACCGCGCCGCCACCGGCCCGAGGGTGCGTTTGACCTGCGACGCCCCCATTTCTACCATGGCGATTTCCGCCTGGTCGGTGGCAAGGAGCCGGTCGATACTGCCGAAATGACGGGCAACGGCTTCGATCTTCTTTGCGCCGAAACCGGGAATCTTCAAACTTTCCAGAAAAATGACCACCGCCCCCGGGTCGTTCCCGAGCACGGACGCATTGGCCGGAAGGGCACCGAGAGCGATCCGGAGCTGCGCCGCCGTCTTGTCGCCAAGCGTGCGGTACGACGTCGACTCGCCGACCGAGGCGGCGGCGATGTCCCGTTCACTTGTGGCCATGAGGGTCCGAATGTCCTTGAACCGTTTCGCCAGCACCTGCGCGGCGGTTTCGCCGACGTCCGGAATGGCGAGGGCGAACAGCACTTTCGCCAGGCCGCGCCCCTTCGACGCCTCGATGGCGGAAAGGAGATTGTCGACGACAAGGGTCGGCTTGTCGGCGCTCCCCTTGGCGATAAGATCGCGGCCTTCCTTGGTCATCGGCATGAGCTGGTCGCGGGTCAGGGAATAAATGTCCGCGACGTCCCGGATGACATTGTGGGTGAGGAGCCAGTCCACCGCCGCCGGGCCCATGCCGTCGATGTCCATGGCGTCCCGGCTGGCGAAGTGGACGATGCGGCCGTACTGCTGGGCCGGACAGTTCGGATTGACGCAAAAGCGGAGGACGATTTCCCGGCCGTCCGTTTTGGTGTTGGTGGTGGTGGATTCGTGCCCGCAGGACGGACAGTCCTCGGGCATGTGAAATTCTTCCGCGTCGTCCGGCCGCTTTTTCAGGTTGACCGAACTGACCTGCGGAATGATCTCGCCCGCTTTTTCAATGAGGACGTGGTCGCCGACGCGGATGTCCCGTTCGGCAATATAACTTTCATTGTGCAGGCTGGCGTGGGTGATGGTGGACCCGGCCAGGGTGACGGGGACGAAGTCGGCGACCGGCGTCAGGCGGCCGAGCTTGCCGCCCTGCACCCGGATGTTTTCGACCACCGTCTCCGCCCGTTCCGGCGCGAACTTGTAGGCGACGGCCCAGTTCGGCGACCGGGAGCCAAGACCGAGAACGTCCTGCTGGCGGAACGAATCCAGTTTGATGACAAGCCCGTCCGTTCCGTAGTCGAGGTGGTGGCGTTCGGTGTCGAGGGCGTCACGAAAGGCGATGACTTCGTCCGCCGTGGCGAACACGCCCCGGCGGGGATTGACCGGCAGGCCCCAGCGGGCGAGGGCGTCGAGGGCGTCGGCCTGGCCGTGGATGCCGTAATCCTCGGCCCCGACGATCTGGTAGAGAAAACATTCAAGGTGGCGGCTCTTGACCACTTCGCTGTCCAAGAGTTTCAGGGTGCCCGCCGTCGCGTTCCGGGGATTCGCAAACACCCGGGCTGCGCCTTCCTCCTCCTGCGCCTCGACAAGGCCGAGGAAGACACCGGACGACATGTAGATTTCCCCCCGGACCTCGACCTCGCCGTCGGGGAAGGGCGGTTTCAGCTTTTTCGGCAGTCCGGCGACGGCCTTTAGATTGGTGGTAATGTCTTCGCCGACAGTGCCGTCCCCCCGGGTCGCGCCGCGAAGGAAGACGCCGTTCCGGTAGAAGGCGGTGAAGGCGACACCGTCGATTTTCAGTTCGACGACAAACCGGGGCGGCTCCCGGTCGCCGTCGTCCCGGAGGGCGCCGACGACGCGGCCGATAAACTTCCTGATTTCGTCGGCGGAATAGGTGTTCGAAATGGACAGCATGGGGACGGCGTGGCGGTGCGGCGGAAAGGCGTTTTTCTTGGTCCGTTTTTCCCCGGCGCCGACCTGATGCGACGGGCTGTCCGGCGAATCCAGTTCCGGATGCTCCTGTTCAAGCCGGGTCAGCTCGGCCATGAGGGCGTCGTAGTCGCTGTCCGCGATGACCGGTGCGGCCTGATTGTAATAGAGGTCGTTATGCCGGCGGATCGCCTCCCGCAGTTCACTGACGCGTTTTTCCGCGTCGGCCTTGTGTTTTCCAGCCATTTCCTGTTCCTTCCGCGCCGTGCCCCCACGACTGTAAAACCGGGGCGCCAGGCGAATGGCGCCCCGTACATTACTATGGCAACAGTTTTCGCATCCTTCCCCGGAAGCCGATTGAACCGTGGCGCTGTCGTCGTGGCAAGTACGATCCGGACCCGGCGTCGGCGGCGTTTTTGACAATCGCTTCCGAAGTCGCGATCACACCACCTTGACGAGGGCGTAGTTCTTCTTGCCCTTCCGGACGACGAGGGCGCCGGCGCTCGCCAGGTTGGCGGTGGTGACGGTGACGTCGGCCGCTTCCACCGGGATGTTGTTCAGGTACGCGCCGCGCTGCTCGATGGAGCGGCGAACGTCGTTCTTCCCTTTCCAGATCGGGGTGAGGGCGAGAAGGTCGACGATGTTGATGCCGGCGGCGAGCTTGTCCTTTTCCAGTTCGACCCGGGGCACTTCGGCAAAGATGGACTGGAGGTCGTCGTCCGAGACGTTTTCTATGGCGTCACCGAAGAAGATGCCGGTCGCCTTTTCGGCCTGGGCCAGGCCCTTTTCGCCGTGGACGAACTTGACCACTTCGCCGGCCAGGCGGCGCTGGGCGACCCGTCCCTCCGGCCGTTCCGAAACTTCACGGGCCAGTTCGTCGATTTCTTCAAGGCTGAGGAAGGTATAGTACTTCAGGTAATCGACGACGCAAACGTCCTCCGCGTTCATGAGGAACTGGTACATCTGGTAGGGACTGCTGATTTCCGGGTCCAGGTAGACGGTGCCGCCGAGGGATTTCCCGAACTTCTGCCCCTTCGAATCGGTGACGAGGGGAACGACCATCCCGAACACCTGCGCCGCCCGGACCCGCCGCACCAGGTCGATGCCGGCGGTGATGTTGCCCCACTGGTCGCCGCCGCCCATCTGGAGGCGGACGCCG
Organism: Planctomycetaceae bacterium; assembly: GCA_021201355.1. Taxonomy (GTDB): domain Bacteria; phylum Planctomycetota; class SZUA-567; order SZUA-567; family SZUA-567; genus JAJBSZ01. The sequence goes on from JAJQFC010000116.1 coordinate 9,672, forward strand.
TGGTTTTCGTAGAGGTGGAGGTAGTCGTAAGCCTGAAGAATCTGGTAGGAGAATTCGGTGTAACTGACCCCGTCCTCCGACTCCATCCGGCGCTTCACCGATTCCCGCGCCATCATGTCACTGACGCGGAAGCGGCGGCCGACGTCCCGGAGGAAGTCGAGGAAGTTGAACTTGGACAGCCAGTCGTAGTTGTTGACAAGGATGGCGCCGTTCTTTTTGTCGCCGAAATCGATAAGGCTCTCAAGTTGTTTCCGGATTGATTCGACGTTCGAGCGGACCGTGTCCATCTCGAGCAGGTTCCGCTCGGTCGAACGGCCGGACGGGTCGCCGATGCAGCCGGTGGCGCCGCCGACCAGGACGACCGGCCGGTGGCCGAGTTCCTGCAAACGGCGCATGGTGACGATGGCGAACAGGTTGCCGATTTGCAGGCTGCGGAATGACGGGTCATAGCCGCAATAGAACGATACCATTTCCTTGGCGAACAGGTCGCCGAGGGCGGGGTCGGAGACAGTGTTGACGATTCCGCGCTTGGTAAGGATTTCCAAAGCGTTCATGAAAGATTTCCCTTCGTTCCGTACAGAAGCTGTCCGCGTAACTGTCGTCGCGTCGCCGGATACTTCGTCAAAAATTCTACTCGGCGTGTTTTCGGCCATACCACCGGCCAAAAACACGCTTACAGAGATTTTTCCTCGTCTACGACGACGATATGACAGTTATCAGACAGCGTAGAAAAAAAATACGCCGCAAATCGGCGTATGGGTGAAGTACTCCAAGGTATCCATGATTGACGCGGATGTCAAGGAAAGACGTCCCGGTCCCGGTCCGGTACCGGCAACGTTCCAACCTATCGCGCTCGCCGCACACTTCCCTCATGACTCTTGACCGTAGCCGTTCGCCTTCGCCGCACATGTACCTCACGACTCTTGACCGTAGCCGTATGTGGTGTATCCGTCACCGGGGACGGAGCCCGTCCGACCGACCCGCGTCACATCGCGTTCGACCCGCCGATGATGTCAAGGAGTTCCATGGTGATGCCGGCCTGGCGGGCGCGGTTGAGGTCGAGGGTCAGCCCGTCGACCATCTCCTCGGCGTTATTGGTGGCGTTGTCCATCGCCGTCATCCGGGCGGACAGTTCGGCAGCGTAACTTTCCAGCATTCCCCGGTAAATTTCCGTCGCCATCCTCCGGGACATGAGTTTGTCGAGGGCGGTCCGGACGGCGGGGAGCAGTGCGTAAATCGGCCTGACCGGTTCCTCCTTGGCCGCCGCCTCCATCTCGCCCTGTTTCTCGAGAAGTTCCTCCTCGGCGGCGGCGGCGTCGAAGATGGAGTCGGGCGCTTCCTCGAGG
>JAJQFC010000356.1 GCA_021201355.1 Planctomycetaceae bacterium
CCCATAATACATTATAGAAAAGAAACAAAGGAAACAGAAACGCAACCGCGTTTTTCTTTTTCTCCCCGAGAGGGGAAGGGGCAGACCGCTCCGGGTGATGGCTGGCGCAGCCCGCCGCCGGAGATGCTCGCCCTCATGGAACGGTATGCCAAACAAGATCACGAAAGGAACTAAGCCAATGCAGTACACTGATTCGCCCGCCCCCGCTTCAGCCACGGTCCCGGTCACGGCAACGGTCCCGGTCACGGTCCCGGCAACGGCTACGGTCACGGCTACGGCCACTGTCCCTGCTCCGGCGACGGTCGCGGTCGCGGCCGAGGGGACGTTCCCGAACCCGGAACCGGATTCGTTCTACCCGGTGGCGGAACATGTTCCGGACTGGACCGATTTCCTCGACCCGGACGACGACGACTTCGCCCCCGCGATGGAAGAGGACGACCCGTCCTGGATGCGTCTGCCCGATCCGGACGACGATGCAGCCCGGACGCTGTTGTCCGAACCGGAAAGCCTCCTCCCCCGCGAACCGGTCGAGGCAGAACCATTCCCGAACCCTGACAGCCGCCTCACCCGCGAGCCGGTCCAGGCGGAGCCATTCAAGGCGGAGTCGTTCCCGAATCCGGACAGCGTCCTCCCCAGCGAACCGGCCAAGGCGGAGCCGTTCCCGAACCCGGACAGCTTCCTTCCCAGCGAACCGGCCAGGCCGGAGCCGTTCCCGGACCCGGACAGCCCCCTCCCCCGCAGGCCGGTCGAACCTGAACCGTTCCCCGACCCGGACCGCGACCTCCCCCGTGAGCCGGTCGGCGCGGAATGGGATTCGCCCGAGCACCTGGTCGGCCGCCGGGCCATGAACGGCCTGGCTCGAATCTACGACCGCATCGGCGACGAATACGAAGCCAACATCGCCCTCATGGCTCCGCCCTGGCCCGGCCTTCGCGCCGGAATGGCGGGCGGCTTCATGCCCGGGCACGTCACCGTCCTCGCCGGTCCTCCAGGGGTGTCCAAGAGTTATTTCGCCCTCAACATCCTCGACAACATATCCGGTACGGGCATACCCTGGCGCCTTCTCCCCCTTGAGGACGACGCCCAAACCTGGGTCATGAAGATGCTTGCCGTCATCGAAGAGAACTGGCGCATCGTCGCCCAGCCCGACATGGACAACGACGACGAACGCATCCTGAACGCGGACATCAAGAAGGACGCGGTCGAAAAACACCTCATCATCATCCGGGATCTGTTCGAAAGGCGCATTGCCGAAAACCCCCGGAACCCGATCCGCACGGCGATGGGCATGGTTGTCCCGGACGTCAGTTGGACGGACGTCCTCGACTATGTCCAACGCGAAGGCGAGGCCGGCGTCCGGATGATCTGCATCGACCCGATGAGCCAGATCAATTTCGGCGGCGGCGGCCAGGAGTACCGGAACCAGGAACAGTTCGTCTCCCGGCTGGTGGCGGCGGCGGCGGGCTTCGGCGTGCATGTGCTCCTGGTGGCGCACACGGTGAAGCAGGCGCGTCACCTCGGGGTCGCGGACACGTTGGAAGGCATCCAGGGGAGCGCGATGCTGACCCGCCTCGCCCACAACGTCCTTGTCCTTTCCCGCCACAACGAACAGGACGGTTTGCTGATGAACGGCGGGACAGCCCGTCACCGCCTGACCCTCGGCCTCCCGAAGTGCCGGAACGGCTTTTCGGGCACCCGCTACGCCTTCGACCTGGCGCCGGGCGGCCCGTGCTTTACCGAATACGGCGTCCTTCAATAGTGACGCCTCCCGCCCGCCGGAAGCGCGGCGGCGTGAAGTTCATGAAGGATTGTCAAAACGTCGTGACGACGTGACCCGCCGCGCCCCCGGCGCGCGGCGGGTCCGAGGCGCGGTATGGTGAAAACTCCCCGCCGTTCCGCCTTCCCATGGACGTCGCGACGGACAGGTCCGGGGCGTTATGCGGGGACATAACCTCTCCCGACATGACGAAGGGTGAAAAAAAACCATATTTTACGAATCGAATCCGGCAAAATCCGAAAGTATCTGTAATCCGATACTCTCGAACGAGCCGTGATGCGAGGACACGTTATGATGCGATACGGTATGCTGTGCGGCGCTCTGACATTCATCCTAACCCTGTTCTCTGCGGCCGTGTGCCACGGGCAGGATATTGTCTACACTGCCGGTCAGGACAGGACGGATGAAATATCCGGTTCGGCAAACCTGGGAATTGCCTACCCCTCCCCCCTCTCGGCGACCCAGAGCGGCGATATTTCCGGCGGTACCGGCGATGTCCTCACCATCTCGGGAAACCAGAACGGCACCCTGTTCCTGCGCGGCGACAATACCGGCTTCGACGGAACGGTGGTTTTCGAATCCGGGATTCTCAATATCAACGACAGCAGCCAGCTCTTCGGACGGATGGCCGGATTCACCTTTGACGGACACATCCTGGCGTCGTACAAACCGACCTTGCAGGTTGATTCCGGCGCGGACATCGTCATCGACGGCGGCAGCACAGGCAACCAGCGGCTTTCGCTGGCCGGGCGCGCCGGAACCATCCAACTCCTGAATGATGCCGGTCTGACCTGGCAAAACTCCAAATCCGAGAGCGGCGGCGCCATCCATGTGGCGGACGGTTCGGAATTCGTTCTCACTGCCGAAACCGGCGCCCGTTACCGGTTCGTCGGCAATTCCGCCAGTAACGACGGCGGCGCGGTCTATGTCTCGGGCAGCACTCTAGCCGTGCAACAGGCTGACTTCGAAAACAACTCCGCCACCAACCGCTCCGGCGGCGCACTGTACGCGCAGTCTGCCGGAACGATGGGCGCCACTGTGACACTAAGCGACGTCAGCTTCACCGGCAACCATGCCGGCTACGACGGCGGCGCGGTCACCGTCGCCGGCAGCAGCCTGACCACCCAAAGCAGACTCATGGGCAACCGTCTGCAGTTCACCAACAACACGTCGGACAGGAGCGGCGGCGCTCTTCGGAACACCTTGAGTGCCGTCACTCTCATGAACAGCGCACTCACCGGCAACCGGGCGCTGAACCACGGCGGAGCCATAGCCAACGACAATATCGTTGAGCTTTCTGATTCCATCGTTTCCGGAAACACCGCCGGTCAGGACGGCGGGGCCATGTACAGCTATTACAACGACAACGCCACCACCGTCCGGGTAGACGCCACCCGCACCGATTTTATCGGCAACACGGCCACGAACGGCCGGGGCGGAGCCATCTATTATAAGGCGACCTCCCTGAACCTCATCAACACCAACTTCACGGACAACCGCTCGGGCCGGGACGGCGGCGCGATTTTCCAGCAGAACGGCACCACCAACCTGTCCGTCACCACCGGGGTCACCAGCACCTTTTCCGGCAACAGCGACCGCTCCGGCTCCAGCGGCATTTTCATGTCCGCCCAGGGCAACACGGCGGAGCTGAACATCGATGTCGCCACGAGCGGAACGCTCGACATGCAGAACGCCCTGTCCGGTGAAGCGGGATCGTCCGGTCGCGCCGGTTCGATAATCATCGAAAAAACCAGCCTCGGCGCCTGGAATCTTGGCGGCAACGGCGTCTTCACCTCCGCCGCTGGCGGAACAACCACGGTTAACATCAACGCAGGCACGCTCCACCTGTACGGCCTGAACGAAGGCGGACGGTCGACCGGTTCCGGCGGCCTGACCCTGGCCGGAGCCGGCTCGACCATCAACTTCGCATCGAACACCATCCTCAGGATCGGCGGCGACAATACCTTGAGCGCGGAGGGAGGGCTTGTCTTCAGGCAACGTGCCACTATCTACGGCGGCAACGGCCCGAACAACAGCACCAAACTGAACTTTTCCCCGGCTGTGCTGGAAGGAGAGGCCGTAATCAACGTGGCCAACGCCAACCAGACGCTCGTCCTGAACGGCCGGTTCACCGGCGGCACCGGCCTCATACAAAAGTCCGGCACCGGACAAATCCTCCTGACCCAGACCGGGAGCAGCATCGAAGAGCTGAATGTGGCGCGGGGCGGCATCGGCTTCGTGGTCGGGGACGACGACGCGGCGGTCAACCTCTATGCCAACAAGGTCTATATCCATCCCGGCACGGTTGTCAGTGTCAGCGGTTTCAACGGCACGCAACAGGGCCAGTCCGTCACCCTCATTCAGTCGGTGGACGATATATACGGCGACGTGTCGTCCTACGAGGTCGGCGGCGTTACCGGCGGGGTCGACTACCTCTCCGCCCAGGTGACGAAAACAGCCGACCAAAAGCGGGTGGTGGCGGATGTGGCCCTGACCTGGTATGCGCAACCGGCCGACGCCCACGGCACCTTTACCCTCGCCACCGACCGGTCCGCGTTCCGGGTCGGGACGGTTCTCGAAGACAGGACGGGAGTTTTCCCGACCAACAACTGGGACGGCCGGTCCCTCACCAAGGACGGCCTCGGCACCCTCACCCTGACTGCGGCCAACACCTACACGGGAGACACCCGCATCCTGAACGGCATTCTCGCCATCGACGACCTTGGCGGCACCGGCGTCAACTCAGCGGACAAGACGGTCTACGTCGACGCGCCGGGCAGCCTGTTCCTGAACATCAACGCGGCCGCTTCCGGGACGTATGCGAAAACCCTTTCCGGCGACGGCACGCTGGTCAAGCACGGCGACGGCCGGGTAGCGATGACCGCCGACAATTCGGCCTTTTCCGGAAATGTCTCGGTCGACGGCGGCACCCTGGCGGCGCTCCGTGAAAACGCCCTCGGCACCGGCGCCGTCGCCCTCGTCGACACGCTGGAACTTGGCTACGACGGGGATTTCAGGAACACCGTCACCGGCGCCGGACAGATACTGACCACCCGCGACATTGTGTTGACGGGCGACCACACCGGCCATACAGGCACCACGCGCGTCACCGGCGGCACCACCCGCCTCGGCGCCGGGTTCGCCTCCACTGCCCTCTTCGACGTCGGACCGGACGCCACCCTCGCGGGCGACGGCGACATCCGGTCGCTCCTCGTCCGGAGCGGCGGCACGCTCGCGCCTGGCGACAACTTCGAACAGCTCCGGGTCGCCGACGACGCCACCTTCGAATCCGGTTCCACCTACCTGGTCATTCTCGATGACGACGACGACATCAGTAACAACCTCTGGGCGGGCGGGTCCGTCACCATCGAATCGGGTGCCAGCCTGTCGCTGCGGCCGGGCGGGATTAGCCCGACGACCGGCCAGCGCCGGTATGAACTCATCACCACCGGTACCGGCCTCACGGACGACACCCTGTTCGACATGGGTCCGGCCAGCCGGGTCGGGTATGATTTGCGTCAGGAGATTGCCGGGAATTCCCTGTACCTCGCCGCCGACTTCAAAACCCCCGACCTCCGGAACCTTGTCTCCGGCGTCGGCACGCCGAACGCCATCCGCGCGGGCGATGCCCTCGACGGCCTTATCGCCTTCGGCGCCGCCGCCGACCTCGGCGGGTTGTACGACTCCCTCCTCAACCTCTCCGCCGACCCGGCGGTTGTGGCGAATGCGCTCGGGCAGCTGCACGGCGAAGTGTTTGCGTCGGGGCAAGCCGCCAGCGCCCGGTTGCAGCAGAGTTTTACCCGCCAGAGCCGGAGCGCCCGCGACTGGAATGCCCGCGCCCGCTCCTGCGTCCCGACCCTGGCCGAGTCGCTGTACACGGTCTGGGCGTCGTTCACCTCGTCCTGGCTCGACCGGAATGAAATCGGCCGCTACAGCGGCTACGACGTGAAGGCCACGGCGTGACGGCCGGAGTGGACAGAACATTCGCCGACCGGTTCTTCCTTGGCCTTGCCCTCGCGTACGACCATGCGGAACAGGATTTCGACAGTCTCCGCAGCGACGCCGAGTACGACGCCTTCCATTCCCTCCTCTACGGCGGCTCCCGCTTTGGCGATTGGTCGGTCGACGGCTATGCCGGGTATTCGAAAACCTGGCAGGACACGAGACGCCACATCGATTTCGGCATCGAACCGGACCGCTTTGCCGCGACCGCCCGGTCTTCCTCGGACGACGACATCCTCAGTGCCGGAGTTCTGGTGAGCCGCACGTTCGCGTTCTGCCCGTTCAGCCTGACGCCGAGTATCGGTCTCGACTACACCCATGTCCGGAGCCCGTCGGTGCGGGAACACGGCGCCGGTGAAGGCAACCTCGACATTGCGTCGAGCCGGTTCAATTCGCTTGTCATGCCGGTCGGATTCCGGTTCGGCTGGGAGCATGCCGGTGACGGCTATTCCGTCCGGGCGGAAACGGGCCTGTACTACCAGCTCGAAATGGCCGACACCTCCGCCGGCGTGGACACGCGGTTCCAGTACGCGCCGTCCCGTTCCTTCGCCGCCGCGTCGGGGGACGTCGGGCGGCACAGCGGGCGATTCGGGTTCGGGGTCGATGCGACCATCCGCGACCGCTTCACCCTGGGCGCTCGGTACGACTACGAAACCGGCCGCCACACCGACACCCACGAACTGACCCTCGGCCTTTCCTTGGCCTGGTGAGAAGGCAGGCTGTTGTGGTGGAGCCTGCGGCGGTCGGCCTTGTCGGTCACATGGGGATTTTCATAGGAATGAACACGTGGAGAATCACGACCATTTCTTCAGGGAGGCCGTTGTCTTTGAAGTGAGGACAGAAGAATACCTGGACCGAATTTGCCGGGCGAGTTGTTCAAAAGCAACTTTTCGGGAATCTTCGGTTTTGCCATCTTTCTTTTCGGTGGACGGGGTGTAGTCGGGGACGTCATCCACCTGATCACCGGACGCATGTTCCGCGTGGGACGCCTCCCCTCCCTGAACAATATTCCCGGAACTGTCGTACATGGTCAGGTTGGCATTGTAATTTTGCCAATTCGTATAGCTTTGAGCCCGGATTTTTTCCACTTCCTCACGGGAGACGTCACCGTGAACCGGCGTACCGGATTGAATGGCCCGGGTTAGGACGGCGTTCGCGGCATTCTTGCATTTCTCGATATTCTCGGCGAACTTTTCCTGCCCCAACGTGAAGTGATCATAGAGTTGCGGCTTCGCGGTAATTGAGTAACTGCCGGCGTTGGGGTCGAAATAATCCCCTGCTTTCTTGACGTACGTATAGCCCTTCCCCGTTACGCCGAGCCTGTCGTTTACCACTGCCGTCGACGGCGTATCCGCACTAAAAATGACGCTCCTGGATACGGAGTAGGCAATCGACCGGTCGCCCTGGTCAAAACTTCCCTGGAGTCCTGTTACGTCCTCCAGCGGCGGATTGACCATTTGCGCCTTGAACGCGGCGACAAATTCTTCCGACGCATTGAATATATCGGAAAACGCATAATCACCGCACTCCCAGTTACCCCCGACCATGATGCCGTCCTGCGCGTCGATTTTGAACTCCAGATATTCGCCGCTCCCAAGTTCAATCCCGTTCTCGGCAAGAATCCGGGACACCATTGTCCCCAGGTCGTCGTTGACTGAAACAACGGAACGTTGAGACGATTCGGGAAGAACGGCCATGTAGGAGTCCACATCAAAATCCGCGTCATCTTGTACAGCCTCTTTATACCTGCCCTGCCAATACGCTTGCAGTTCGGAGGAGTATGGACGGGATGCACCGTAAACTGCCCACGACTCGGCCGATACCACCGCCTTGTCGCCCTGGATGGCCGCTGCGAGTGAAGAGTGAAGAACCATATTCTCACTCGAAGTATCGGGCGAAAGTTTGTCAACCAGTGCAGCCTGATCTTCATGAACAACGCCGGAAGGCTTTTGCGTCAGGCCGGTCAGCGTGTCCGAGTATCCCCCCTGCATTGCGATGTGGGCGTCACTGTATTCAATCCGTTCAAACCCATCGGCACGCATTATTTCATCAAACATACTCATTGCCCGGGATTCGGAATACTGTGCCCGTAAGGAAGCGAGAATCGAATCATAGTCTTTCGCCGCGTTCTGTCGTCCTTCAAGGGAGGCGATATCCAGCACTTTTCGATTGGCTGCGATGTGAGAAGTGTACGTTTCAGGATTCTGACTACGAGAGGTACGGATGTGTTGATCGGAGAGCGTTACTTGAGAGGAGGTGGCGACGGAAGCCGTATTCTTCTTTTTGAAATTGTACGAGTACCTGTCCACGTGGTTCGCGTGTGCTTGGTTGTGTATCGTCATCGTCATGGCGATGCTCCTTAGGCGGCGCAGTTTTGAGTGTTTGCCTCATCCATAAGGTTTATTCCGTAACCACCTATTTATAATCGGCTGGGTACCAGAGACCTTTAGTTTTTGGAACTTCCGGTTCCACCACCTTGAAAATCCCGGGAAAAAAAGGGGCGACCATCGTGGTCGCCCCCCTTCCCCTCGTCAACCGGGTGCGTCTCCCCGTCTCGGCACACGTCATGCACGCAGTGCCGGTTTTGCACGCTATTCAACGGCCTTCCCGACTTCATCCAGCATGATCGGCAGCGATTCCAGGCCCGATCCGGACAGGTACCACACCGCCGCGTCGAGGTTGACGATTTTGCCGTTCTTCCCCGCCGCGGTGTTCCGCACCAGTTCGTTGTCCAGCACCGCCGAGGAGCTGGCGGTATTGGTGCCGATGGCGACGTTCCGGTTGATGACGAAGAGGATGTCCGGGTTGGTTTTGGCGAGGTATTCGAAGTCGACGGATTGGCCGTGAATAGACACCTTGACACTGTCGTCGGCCGGTTTCACCTTGAGGACGTCGTGGATGAGGCCGAACCGGGACCCCGGACCGTAGACGCTGATGTTGCCGTCGTTGACCATAATCACCAACCCGGTCAGTTCCTTCCGCCCGGCGGTGCGGGCGATGGCTTCGGCCTCCCTGATGACCGCGTCGGCCTTCGCTTCCGCCGAGTCCCGGACGGCGAAAATGTCCCCGAGCATGAGCATGTTCCGTTTGAAGCTGCCGAGGAAGTCGGCGTAGTCGACGGTGGCGCACACGGTGGGGGCGATTTCCGCGAACTTGTCGTAGTAATCGGTCTGGCGGGCGGAAATGAAGATGACGTCCGGCCGGAATTCATAAATCCGTTCCAGGTTCGGTTCCTTCATGCCGCCCGCGTCGACCACGTCGTTCTCCAGGTAGCGGTGAAGGTAGGTCGGCATCGCCTGTTTCGGCACGGCGAATTCGAGGCCGGGAATGTCCAGGGCGTCGATACTGTCGAGTATGCTGAAGTCGAAGGCGACTATCCGTTTCGGGCCGGGGGCGATTCGGGCGACGCCGAGTTCGTGTTTGATTTCGAGAGTATCCGTATCCGCCGCCCAAGCCGTCGGCAGCAGCAGCCCGAGACAGAGGAGAACAGCGGCGATGAAACGGGGCGTTCCCGTCTCGGAACGAACAACGGCATGAACTTTCATGGTATTCCTTTCGTGTGTGACGCTATGGCGTTTTACAGTGAAATGCGAACCTTCTTCCGCCCTTTTCAGTGTATTCCGGCACGAACCGTAAAACGCGGCAAGAAGCCAATCATGAGAAGTCGTTCAAGAACCTCGATGCAAAAAAACGCTAGGTGTAGTAGACGCAAATGCGGTTGCCCTCGATTTCGCGAATGTCAATATCCACCCCGTAGATGCGCTCCAAAACCGGCGGGGTGATAATTTCCTCGCGGCCGCCTTCCGCCACCAGAGTGCCGTCACGGAGGGCGACGATGTGATCCGCGTAGCAGGAGACAAAATTGATGTCGTGGATGACGATGACCACGGTTTTTCCCATTTCATCCACCAGGCCGCGAAACACCCACATCATGTCCACCGAGTGGCGGATGTCCAGGTTGTTGAGCGGCTCGTCGAGAAGGATATAGTGGGTGTCCTGGGCGATGACCATGGCGATAAATGCCATCTGCCGCTGGCCGCCGCTCAGTTCGTCGAGGAAGCGGTGGCGGATGTCGCCGATTTTCATGTAGGACAGCGCCTTCTCGACCATGGCGTCGTCCTCGTCCGTGAGGCGTCCCTGGGAATAGGGGAAGCGGCCGAAGGAAACCAGCTCCTCCACGGTGAGGCGGATGTTCATGAAATTGCTCTGGCGGAGAACGGCGAGGCGCTTGGCCAATTCGCGGTTGTCCCAGTCCTCCACCCGCACGTCGTCGATGAAGATGTCGCCGCCGGACTTGTGGAGGAGGCGGCTGACCAATGACAACAGGGTCGACTTCCCCGCCCCGTTGGAACCGATGAACGCCGAAATGCTCTTCTCGGGAAGGGTCAGGGAAATGTTCCGGAGCACTTCCTTGGTGCCGTACGATTTGCCGATGTTCCGTATTTCAATCATTGGCTATCCAATGCGCCCCTGGCGCAACAGGAGAACGAGGAGATAGAGGCCGCCGACCATGTTGATTATCACGTTGGACGGCACGTTAAAATTGAGGAGGCGTTCCACCGCCAGTTGCCCGGCGAGGAGGCAGATAAGGCTTATCGCCCCGCCCCGACCGCCACCCACACGTGCCGGTAGGTGTGGAAGTAGTGGCGGGCGGCATTGACCGCGAGGACGCTTAGGAACGTCACCGGACCGCCCAGCACCGTCGCCGTCGACACCATGACCGCCACCATGAACAACTGGCGGCGGACCAGCCGGGGATAGGCGATGCCGAGGCTGACCGCCTGATCGCGGCCGAGGGTGAGGACGTCCAGGCGGCGGCAATCGAGGAAGGAGACGACGAAAGCGATTCCGCCGCACAGGGCGGTCACCCCGGTCAGGGAGAGGTTCAGGTTGTTGAACGAGGCGAACATTTTGCCCTGGGCGACGGCGAACTCGTTCGGGTCGATACGGAGTTGCATAAACGAGGCCAGGGCGCGGAACAACTGCCCCGCCACCAGCCCGACCAGAACAAGGAAGTGGATATTCCCCCGCCTCCCCCTGAACATGACGGCGTACAACACGGACGCCGCTCCGACCATGATGGCGACGGTGGCGAGATAATCCCGGGTGTTGTTCATGGCGGTCAGTCGTCGGGCCCCGAAAAAGTAGCCCACCGCCGTCTGGATGAACAGGTACACAGAATCAAGCCCGAGGAGGCTCGCGGAGCGAATATGGGTCTCCGG
>JAJQFC010000362.1:0-16190 GCA_021201355.1 Planctomycetaceae bacterium
CTTCAAACCCTTCAAGGAACTCTTTTCCCGGGAACATCCGAATATCAGCATGGAAACGCTCAACGCCATCGGCCAGCGCGACCGCGCCATGGCCGTCACCGAAGATGCCCTCCAGCGCTTCGGCGACAGCCTCGTCGGCGCCTTCGGCATCAACGACGACTGCGCCCTCGGCGCCCTCTCCGCCATCGAACGGGCCGACATGCTCGAGAACATTTCCGTCGTCGGCTACGACCTCGGCGACGAATCCCGCGCCGCCATCCAGGAAGGCCGCATGGTCGGCGACACCGTCCAGTTCCCGTCGAAGATCGGCCGGACCGGCATCATGACCGCCTACGATTTCCTTACCGGCGCCAACACCAACCCGCCGAAGGACAACCCGGTCGAGGTCGGCACCTTCACCAAGGACGGCTTCCGGGACCAGTCCGGCGCGTTGGTCAACTAAGTTCTGTGGTTCAAAGTAGGAATTAGTGCAACAGATCGGCATCGCAAAGTTGATTTGAAACACGTGTCGCGTAAACGGGAAGTTGGTCGGGACTATCTCCAAATGGATATCATCCCGGCCAGCTCCCGAATTTTCAAAATGTTTGGTCGCTTTTTTTGGCCGCGTTGCCACTTGGGGGCTTTATCATGACGACGACATATTCGGACGTGTTGGAAAATATCGCCAGCCTCGAATGTTCGCCCCGGATCGAACGGTTGAAGGAACGCATGCTGGCGGAACCGCGTTACCTCTCCCTCGAGCAGGCCCTCATCATCACAGACGTTTATACGAAAAATCCGGACGCCTCGCCGGCCCGGAAGCGGGCCGTCTCCCTCGCGGAAGCGATGCGCCGCATCGCCATAGCCATCGATCCGGAAGAGCTGATCGTCGGGAACCGCACCGCCGGCGTCCGCGCCGGGGTCGTCTTCCCGGAAGCCGGAATTTCCTGGATAGACCGGGAAATCGAACACCTCCACACCCGGCCACAGGACAAATTCAACGTCCGCCCGGAAGACATCGTCACCTTCCGTCAGGTCATCCTGCCCTTCTGGAAAGGGAAAAGCCTCGAAGACGCCATCCGGGCCGAAGCCGGCGACCGCGTCGACGCCATCGGCAAGGTCGTCAAGATTAACCAGAAAGACCATGCCCAGGGCCATATCTGCCCGGACACCGAGGCGTGGATTCGGAAAGGCCCGTCCGGCATCGCCGCCGAGGCCAGGGCCAAACTGGCCGATGCCCCGGCGGACGCGGCGGAGTTTTACGAATGCGTCGTCCTGGTCATGGAAGCGGCGGCCGACTTTATGCGCCGGTATGCCAACCTGGCCCGCGACCTCGCCCGGACCGACGCGGAGAACCGGGAAAGCCTAGTGGAAGTCGCCCGCATCGCGGACAAACTGGCGTCGTCCGGCGCCGACACGTTCCGGGAAGCGGTGCAGTCATTGTGGTTTCTCTACACCCTTCTTCACCTTGAAAGCAACGCCTCGTCCTTTTCGCCCGGACGGGCTGATCAATATCTCTATCCGTATTTCCGCCGGGATCTGGATGCCGGCCGCCTCGATCTGGCGGGCGCCCTGGAAATCATCGAGGGGCTCTGGCTCAAGTTCAATCAAATTGTCTATCTCCGGAATTCCCACAGCGCCAGCTTCTTCGCCGGTTTTCCGATTGGCTTCAACGTCGCCCTCGGCGGCATCGACCGGGACGGCAACGACGCCACGAACGAACTGTCATTCCTGTTCCTGAAGGCCCAGGCGCACATCCTTCTTCCCCAGCCGAACCTGTCCGCCCGGCTCCACGCCGGCACGCCACAGGCGCTTCTGGACGAGTGCTCGCGGGTCATAGGCATGGGAAGCGGCATGCCGCAGGTCTTTAACGACGAAAGCATCGTTCCGGCCCTTGTCGCCCAAGGAATCGATCAGCGGGACGCCAGGGACTACGCCATCGTCGGCTGCGTCGAACTGACGACGCAGGGGAATAACCTCGGCTGGTCCGACGCCGCCATGTTCAATCTGCCGAAGGCGCTCGAACTGGCGCTGAACGATGGCCGCTGCCTCCTGACGGGACAGCAGATCGGCCCCCGGACCGGCAACCTTACGGATTTCTCGACCTTCGAAGAAGTGGAGGCGGCGTTCACCGGGCAGATTGATTATTTCTTCGATGAAATGATCAAGGCCTGCGAGAAGGTGGAGGAGATCCATTAGCGCCTTCTTCCGACCGCCTTCCTGTCCGGCGTCATCCGGGACTGCCTCGAGAAGGGCCTGGACGTCACCCGGGGCGGCGCCCACTATAATTACTCGGGTATCCAGGCCATCCAGGTCGCCAACGTCGCGGACAGTCTGGCGGCACTCCGGAAGCTTGTCTACGACGACGGCGTTGTCGAGCGGACTAATCTTCTCGAAGCGCTCCGGGACGACTTCGCCGGTTCGGAGGATCTCCGCCAGCGCCTCCTCAACAAGGCGCCGAAATACGGAAACGATATCGAATGGGTCGACGCCATCGGCGCGAAGTGGGTCGCCTACTTTGCCGGGAAATTCAAGGGGCTTCGGAACTATCGGGGCGGGCCGTACCAGACCGGCATGTACACGGTCAGCGCCCACGTGCCGATGGGCGCGAACGTCGGGGCCAGCCCGGACGGCCGTAAGGCCGGGGCGCCCCTGGCCGACGGCGGCATGTCGGCCGTCTACGGCAGGGACGTCAACGGGCCGACGGCGCTCCTGAAGTCGGTGGCCCGGATCGACGGCAAACTCGGCTCCAACGGGACGCTTCTCAACATGAAGTTTTTGCCGCAGTTCTTCAAGTCGGAAGAAGGAATCGGGAAGTTCTCCTCTCTCCTTCGCGCCTTTGTCGCGCTTCGGATAAATCATGTCCAGTTCAACGTGGTCAACCGGGAAGACCTCCTGGCGGCCCAGAAACAGCCGGAACTGTTCCCGAACCTGACCATCCGCGTCGCCGGGTACACCGCCTATTTCACCGAATTGTCCCGGGAACTGCAGGACGAGATCATCGCCCGCACCGCCTACGACGGAGTCTAACGAGTGACGAAGGGCATGGTTTTTTCTCTGCAGCGGTTTTCCGTCCATGACGGACCAGGCATCCGCACGACCGTTTTTCTAAAAGGTTGTCCCCTGCGCTGTCCGTGGTGCCAGAACCCGGAAGGGCTGGTCCGGGCGGCGCGGGTGTGGAATTTCGACAACCTGTGCGTCGGCTGCGGGAAGTGCACCAACGTCTGTCCGGCCGGCGCCATCCGCATGGGTTCGGACGGGCGGCCGGTCATCGATCATCATCTCTGCACCGGCTGCGACACTTGCATTCGGGAATGCGTCAGAAACGCCTTGGCGGTGGACGGTTGGGAGGTGTCCGCGGCGGATCTGGCGAAGACCCTTCTTGCCGACACGGTATTTTTTACGGCGTCCGGCGGCGGGGTCAGTTTTTCCGGCGGGGAACCGCTCTGCCAGGCCGAATTCGTCCGGGACGTGGCGGAACGCTGCCGCGCCTCCGGTATCGACACCGCAATCGAGACGTGTTTGGAAGTGCCGTGGGCGGCGGTGGAATCGGTCCTGGGCGTCATCGACCATTTTCTTGTCGACATAAAGTTCGCCGACCCGGAACGGCACCGGTCCGTCACCGGGGTCGGGAACGAACGCATCCTCGACAACTTCCGTCGCCTCACCGCCGCGCTTCCGGCCGACCGGTTGCGGGCGCGTCTGCCGCTGATTCCCGGCTTTACCGCGCACGCGGACAACATCGCCGCCGTCGCCGACATCGTCCGGGAGGCGAATGCGGACGTGCCGCTCGAACTTCTCAATTTTAATCCGCTCGCCGAGGCGAAGTACCGGCGAATGGCACTCCCGAACGATTTTCCGTCGGGCCTGCGGGCCTTTACGGATGAGGAAATGGCCGCTTTCCGGAACGCCGCCGCCGGGCGGATTCGGGTGCTGTAAGGCTTATTAAAAAACTGTGCGTGATGGATGTAGGCTCGAGTCGATCGCGGCTAAATTCCCGCCGGCGAATCTTGCGAACGGGAAATGATGCGACTGCATCCGGACGATCATAGAGGTTTCATAACGCTTTTTACGGTTCATTTTCACGTGTCTTACCAATGGGGTTACCACGCAATGCAATCACTTGACCAATGCATCGCCCGGGCCCGGGCCGGCGATCCGGTGTATATTACGGACTTTCGCGCCCTTCTCGCGGCATTGCCGGACGACGTCGCCTTCGACCTGACGATATCCGTCGCCCGGCTGGACGGCGGCGTCCGGAATTATCCCGTCCGTCTCCCCCGGGACGCGTCCATCGCCGGTCCGGCCAGGGATATGGTGCGGGAGTATTTTCTGGCCGAAGTCTACAACATCCTGTCGAGCCTCGGCGGGGCGTCCATGACCTTCCACTGCCCGGGCCACCTCGACGAGGGAAAGGCCTACCGCGCCCTTTTTGCCGAGGCGTTCGGCCTGTCCCTGCCGACGAGCCGTCGCCAGGGCTATGGTAAATGCCTCAATGTGCTTGAACGGATGATTGCCGCGCTGCCGGGCGGCGAGGCGCGCCGCTTCACCTGTACCGTGTCCGACGCACCGGCGCCGGCCGAATCCGAAACCGCCGCGCCGGTCCCGGACGGCGGCGTTGCCGGAGTGTTTCGCCGGGCCGCCGGCGGGCTTGACGGAAAGGCGCTTCTCGGTATCGATATCGGCGGCACCGACATCAAGCTTGTCCTCGCCATGGACGGTCGCATCGCCTGTTGCAAGGAGTTCGACTGGTATCCGGCCGGCATGGAGACGGTGGAGGAATTTGTCGAACCGCTGTTTCTCCTCCTCGACCTGCTCGCCTGGAAGGGCAGGGCGGTCCGGGACCGGGACGACGAACTGGCCGGCATCATCGCCGCCGCCCTCGGCCGCGAGGCCGGCGTCGAGGAAATGAAGGTCGCCCTGTTCCGCGCCCGCGACGCCCGGGGCGCCTGCGGCTTCCGTTACGACGCGGTCGGCCTCAGTTTTCCGGACGTCGTCGTCGGCAACAAGATTGTCGGCGGCGAGACCCTGAAGACGCGCGACATGCGTGAACGCTGGGGCGACGACTACGACCGCGAATTCAACAAGCTCACCCATCTCGACGACGTGATCCGCCGGTTCGTGGCGGCGGGCGGCGCCGTCGGTATCATAAACGACGGCCCCATGGCCGCCTTTACCGCCGGGGTCGAGGCGGCCGTCACTGCGCCGGAATCGGT
The DNA here is from genome assembly GCA_021201355.1 of Planctomycetaceae bacterium. GTDB lineage: Bacteria > Planctomycetota > SZUA-567 > SZUA-567 > SZUA-567 > JAJBSZ01. Next base: position 5,196 of record JAJQFC010000362.1, read on the forward strand.
GGCGGACGGCGTTTTCGCCCACACCCTCGGCACCGAACTCGGCTCCGGCTGGATGACGGAGACGGGCGCCTTTCCGGACATTCCGCTCGAGGTGTACAACTTCATCATCGACCTCGGCTCCTGGCCGGAGCGGGCCCACCACCCGGACGACGTCCGGAGCGTCAACAACTTCAACACCCGGCTTCCGGGCACACTCCAGAAATACACCAGCCAGTCCGGCGTGTTCCGCCTCGCCTTCAAGTTTCTCCAGGACGCGCGACCGGATCTCGTCGACGCGTTTATGGAGAAGGGTTTTGTCGTCCGCCGGGACGACGGCCTGTTTATCCCGACATCGCCCCGCGACATGCGGAAGCCGTTTCTCGAATACATTATGGAATTGGCGGAACAGTCTGGCGACCCGCTCCTCGGCCGGATTTTCGAGGAAATCGGCGTCGCCCTTGCCGTCACCGGCCGCGAAGTGGACCGGATTCTCCGGCCGGCGGCGCGGAAGCGTATCCTTTTCGGCCGGTTGGTGAAGCGGCCCTGCTGCTTCGACCTGATGCGGCGGGGAGCGTTGTCCTACGACCCGGCGGCGGATCTCGCCGTCGCCGACGACTCCATCGCCCTGACGCCACTCATGCGCGATCTCGGCGCCAGCCGGGAATACACTATCGCCCAATTTGCCCAGGCCGTCGGGGCGGTGCATTTCGCCAAATATGTACTGGAATTGAATGACGCAAAGGAAGAACATGGCCGATAGCGCGCGGGGCCCGGGGTCTGTCCTCGGCCGGATGAACAAGCTGTTTTTCGTACTGGTTTTTCTCTGCCTCCTGGTATGGGCCCTGACCGACGTCTTCGGCGTCGGCAACATCGGCGGCAAGGCGGTGTTCCTCACCCGGCGGAACATTTTGAACGTCTTGAACCAGGTCAGCATCAACGCCGTCATCGCCTTCGGCATGACCCTCGTCATTCTGACGAAGGGGATAGACCTGTCTGTCGGTTCGGTGGTGGCGGCGACGGGGGTGTTCCTGTCCGTTCTCTTCGTCGACGCGAAACTGCCGCTCTGGCAATGCTACGCCCTGACGCTTCTGGCCGGGGCGCTCACCGGTTTCTTCAACGGATCGCTGGTGGCGTTTTTCCGGCTGCCGCCGTTCATCGCCACCCTCGGCAGCCTGACCATCTTCCGGGGCATCGGCTTCCTCATGGTCGACGGCCGGGCGAAGTTCATAAGCGACCGCAGTTTTCGCGCCGTCGGGCAGGACTTCTTTATGGGCATCCCCATCGCCGTTCTTGTCATGCTGTTCTGTTTCGTCGTGTTCTGGTTCGTCATGAGTTATACGCCGTTCGGGAAAAAGGTCTATTTCCTCGGCGGCAACGAACGGGCGGCGAAGCTTGTCGGCATCCATGCGAAGTGGATGCGACTGGCGATTTTCTCCATTATGGGCCTGATGACCGGCCTCGGCGGCATCATGGTCGCGTCGCGGCTCGGCTCCGGTTCGCCGAACATCGGCACCGGCTACGAAATGGACGCAATCGCCGCCGTCGTTGTTGGCGGCACCAGTTTTCTTGGCGGCCGGGGCATCATCGTCGGGACGCTTCTCGGCGCCCTCACCATCGGCATCATCACGAACGGCATGAACCTGATGGGGATTTCGCCGTATTTTCAGTTCGTCGCGAAAGGCCTGATTATTCTTTTCGCCGTGATCCTCAGTTCCGACTATGCCGGATTCGGCGGCAAACGGAAATAGGCACGGCGCTTTGGTTCGATTGCTTGACGATGTCTGGTTGACGAAGAAAAACGCCAGCCGGCACTTCTTGAAATACTCATGGCACCACATGGAAGGAGGCGAGGGAATATGACCGCCACCACGGAACAAACCATCCTGGAGATGCGCGGCATCGGGAAATCGTTTCCCGGCGTCCGCGCCCTGGACAATGTCAATTTCAAATTGTACAAGGGGGAAGTTCTCGCCCTCATGGGCGAAAACGGCGCCGGCAAGTCGACGCTGATGAAAATCCTGTCCGGCATCTACAGCCCGGACAGCGGCGCCATCGTCATGGACGGCCGGGAGGTGACTTTCCCGGATACGAACGCCGCCCGCGACGCCGGGATAAGCATTATCCATCAGGAACTGAACCTCTGCGAAAACCTCTCCGTCGCCGCCAACATGTTCCTCGGCCGGGAAGAGGTCGGCGGCTTCGGCTCCCTCGACGACGCGAAAGCGGAAGAGGAGACGCGACGCATCCTCCTCGCCCTCGGCCTCGATATCGATCCGGGGATTGAGATGTCGTACCTGTCCCCCGCCCAGAAACAGATGGTCGAGATCGCCAAGGCGGTGAGCCAGAACGCCCGGATTATCGTCATGGACGAGCCGACGTCGTCCCTGACGACGGCGGAGGAGGAAGTCCTCTACGGCATTATTGAAAAGCTGCAGGAGTAGGGCGTCAGCATCATTTACATCTCGCATAAGATGCAGGAAATTTTCCGGGTGGCGAACCGGGTCACCGTCCTTCGGGACGGCCAGTATATCGGCGACGCCTCCGTCACCGACGTGTCGGAAGACCGGCTGATCGAAATGATGGTCGGGCGATCGTTCGACAACATTTATCCGCCCGCGCCCGGCGTGCCGGCCGACGCGCCGGTGGTGTTCGAAGCCCGGGGCGTTGCGTCGCGGGGCGTCGTGAAGCCGAGCAGCTTTACCGTGCGAAAAGGGGAAATACTCGGTTTTGCCGGGCTGGTCGGGTCGGGGCGGACGGAACTGGCGAAAACCATTTTCGGCGCCTTGCCCCTCACAGACGGCGAACTGTACCTGAACGGTGAAAAAATCGCGGTCGACTCTTGCGGCAGCGCCATCGCCGCCGGCATCGCCTTCGTTCCGGAAGACCGGAAACTGGAAGGGCTGTCCCTCGATCATTCCATCGCCGACAATATCGCCGCCTCGAACTACGGGAGCATTTCCCGGCGCGGCGTTATCCGGGGGAAGAGCGTGCGGCAACTGGTCGAGGACGGCATCGGCAAACTCCGCATCAAGACGCCCGGCGGCCACACCTCGGCCCGGGCCCTGTCCGGCGGCAACCAGCAGAAGGTCATCCTCGCCCGCTGGCTCGGGCGGGAACCGAAGGTGATTATTCTCGACGAACCGACCCGGGGCATCGACGTCGGCGCCAAATCGGAAATCTACGCCATCATGCGGGAACTGGCGGCCAGGGGGGTGGCGGTTATCATGATTTCGTCCGACTTGCCGGAAGTTCTCGGCATGTCCGACCGGGTGGCGGTGATGCGGGAACGCGAACTCGTGGCGATACTCGACAGGGGCCAGGCGAGCCAGGAATCCATTATGACCCATGCGGCGGGAGGGAGTAAAAGTGCCTGATATTCTTGTGAAATCACCCGTGGCCGGCGTCCGCCGGAAGGCGGGGAAACCGGTCCTCTACGGCCTTATCGCCGCCATCGTTCTCGCCCTGTTCGTCGTCTGCGACGTGCTCCGCTACGAAAACTACACGAGCGGCTGGATATTCCTGCAACCGGGGAATGTCCTGAACATCCTGAACCAGGTTTCGACAAACGCCATCATCGCCTTCGGGATGACCCTGGCCATCGTCATCACCGGCATCGACCTGTCGGTCGGCTCCGTCGTCGGCCTGGCCGGCGTCGTCCTTTGCATGCTCATGGTCAATGCCGGAATCGGCCTGGCGCCGGCCATACTCGTCGTGTTGGCTATCGGGTTGGCGATTGGTTTGGTGAACGGCTATATCGTCGCCTGGTTCCGCATCCCGGCCTTTGTCGCGACGCTCGGATCGATGATCGTCATCCGCGGTATCGCCCTCCTCCTCGTCGACGGCAAGCCCATTTTCAACCCTGACGACGCCTTCCTTTATATCGGGAACGGCATGCTGTTCGGCCTGGTGCCGATGCCGGTGGCGATAATGGTGGTGGTGGCGATTCCGTTTTTCTACATGACGAAAAAGAGCATCTGGGGCCGCCGCATTTACGCCCTTGGCGGTAACGAGGAAGCCGCCGCCCTGGCCGGCGTCAACGTGTTCAGGACAAAACTCCTTGTCTTCGCGCTCTGCGGCCTCGGCGCCGCCGTCAGCGGCATGGTCCATGCGAGCCGCCTCGGATCGGGCCAACCCATCGCCGGCGAAGGCTACGAACTGGACGCCATCACCGCCTGCGTCATCGGCGGCACCAACATGAACGGCGGCTACGGGACGATTGTCGGGACGCTACTCGGCGCCATCCTCATCGGCCTCATCAACAACGGCATGAACCTCCTTGACATTTCGCCGTACTGGCAGCTCGTCATGAAAGGCGCCATTATCCTGGTAGCCGTCATTATCGACTGCAACTATTCGTCGCGGCGGACGTAGGAACCGGCCGCAATCAAAGGGAACCATCTTTACCGCAACCGGACCGGCAAGGAGAACGCTCCTTCCGGTCCGTTCATTTCGAGGGTGACTATCCCATCGGTCGCGGCAGCGGCGCGGGGCGGACGGGAAAAGCGGAACATGCCGCTCCGGCCAGTGGCGGCGACGGTCTGGTCGAGGACCGTTTCGCCGTCGTCCCGGCGCAGGGTGAAGCGGACGGGACCGGCGGCGATGGTCCGGAACGGTATTTCGTACAGGCCGCTGTCCGGGTGGCGGCGGATGGTGTAGGCGTCCCGGACCGGCGTGCCCCTGTCGCGGCGGAACGGGACGACCGCCTCCGGGAATCCGGGCGGCAGGTCGGGCTCCCGAAGGCCGCATATTTCAAGACCGCGCCTGACGTCGGCGTCGGCCATGAAGAGGCGCCACAGGAGGCCGGACCGGTAATTTTCTATCATGCAGGCTATCGGCAACTGATCGATGGCGAGGTAGTGATCGCTTACCCAATTGTCCCGGCGGCTCAGGGCGTCGAACGGGCCGTACCGGCCCCAGGCCAGGGACGCGAGCGGTCCGGCCAGGTTTTCAAGAACGTCATACGAAAAGGCCGGCGTGTACGGGAACGACGACACCGCCGCCGTCGGCGCGATGGCGCCGCCGTCGTTGCAGGGATCGCCCGCGCTGTAGCCGGTCATGGTCTGGCTGGCGGTGAGGCCCCAGAAATCGTCCGTATACCTGTTTCGCGCCGGTGCGTCATAGAGGCAGTAGTCGCGGTTCGACAGGGTTTGTTTGGTGTTCCGGATGAAAAAGCCGAGACTGACCTTGTCGTCCGACAGCCGGCGCGGGTCCAGCCCGACAAAGGAATAATGCGACAGGAACAACGGTCCGCCGCACGGCGGCGCCGCTTCAACGACATACGGCCCGATCACCCGGGAAAAGTACTCCGGGCTCGACGCCCAAAACCGGTACGAGCGGCGGTCGACCGGGTGGGTCGGCGATCCGGCGGCGAGAACGTAGGCGACGAGGCATTCGTTATAGCCCTGTATCTTCAGGCCGTGGTGGAACCCGTCGTCCGGGTCCCAGTGCCAGTACAGGCCGCCGTCGGCCGGATCGGCGAAATGATCCCATTCCACCGCCTCCCACAAGGCGGTGATGCGGTCGCGGAGATCGGCTTCGGACGGTTTGTCGAAGTAGCTCCGGGCGATAAGGAGGCCTTGCATCAGGAAGGACGTCTCGACCAGATCGGCGCCGGCATCCCGCGGGCCGAACGGCAGGGTGGCGCCGGTGGCGCCGTCGAGCCAGTGGGGGAAGGCGCCGCGGAGCCGCGTCCGGTCGGTCTTGTCGCGGAGGAACAGGGTTATCCGGTCGAGGCGCCGGACCGCCGCTTCTCGGGATATCCAGCCCCGTTCGACAGCGGCGGGGATGGCGGCGATGCCGAAGCCGGTGCCGCCGGTGGTGACCGGTTTGACCGCCCAGTCGAAATTCGCCTCGTAGGCCATGCCGGAATGGGGGCAGCCGCCTTCCCAGAAATAGAGGAAGGTCTCGCGGCCGGTTTTCTCAAGGAGGGCGCGGTCGCGAAGAATGTCCCGGTCCGGAACGGAGTCTTCACCGGGGGAAGCAGGACCTGCCAGGGAAAGTAACAGCGCGAGGACGAACGGCAGCCGGAAGTCGGACCATGTAAGCATGACAGCGTCACCTCCGCCGGCCGCGCCCCCAGGCGGCTGACGGACATTACTGTCGTGCCGGGACCGCCGGCTCTTCGGTCCGGGCGTCGGCGGCGACGGTGCTGTCCGGGAATGGAGAACGGATAAATCCGGGAAGTTCGCGGTTGTCGGCGGCCGGGCGCCTATCCGGTCGGCTGGGCGACGCGTTACGTCAACGGCTAAACGACGCGTCGCGTCAGCGGTAATGCGCCCATAACGACTCGATGACCAGGAGGAGTTTTTGATAGGATTCCTCGACGCTTTGGGGCGGCGCCGGGCTTGGGCGGTACATACTGTTCAGCCAGAGGCCGTCTATATAGAACATGGCGGTCAAGATCATGGACGGATCGCGCGCACCCTTCAGGACATCCTGGAAAATCCGCCGCTTTGTCGTACCGATCTGCTCCCGGTACTGCGGGTCCTCCAGCATGTCGATACGGTACCAGGCCGCGCCGGGTTCGGCTTTCCAGGTGTCGATCATGGTGTGGATGGTGGCGCGGGCCAGGCGTTCCGGTGTGTCCGGCAGGGTGGCCAGGTATGCCTCGCGACGTTCGAAAAAACGATTGTGGTAGGACACCAGGTTCGCCATGACGAGATCCTGTTTCGTGGCGAAGTAATGGATGACGCCGCCCTTGCTCATGCCGGCCTCGGCCGCGACCTTGTCTATCGTCAGGGCGTTCAGGCCGTGGCGGGCGAGGACGCGGTCCACCGCCTGGAGAATTTCCCGCCGGGCATCTTTTTTAGACATTGTTCGTATCCGACAAGCCGACGCTCCTATCGATCATGTCCATGAGGATTGTGGTGATTTCGTCTTTCCGGACTGGGAGTTCGTCAAAAAAGGAGAACATTTTCGTCGCCCAAATTCCGTCAATGATGAAGATGACGGCGGCCAGGAGCGATTGGTCCTCGACCAGCTTGCCAAGCTCCGAAAACATCCGGGTGCGCATGTCGCCGATGATGCGCCGGTAGGTTTCGTCTCCGAGAAAGCCGACGCCGGCGTGCATGTCCTCGCCCGGCGTGTCCAGGAGGTCAAGCATGGTCAGGACGGTGGCGCGGATGGGCCGTCCCGGTTCGTCCGGGAGGGTCGCCATGATCTCCCGGTTACGGTCCGCCGCCAGCGCCTCGTAGCGGGTGATGACCGTTTCCAAAAGTTCCTGCTTGTTCCGGAAATAATAGAGGACGCCGCCCTTGGTCATACCGGCCTCGGCCGCCACCGCGCTGATGGTGGTGCCGTGGAGGCCGTTTTTTCGCATAACGCGGTTGGCCGCCTTTAATATGGCCGTGCGCTGATCGTTCGGGTCCATAGGTGTCCGTGTCAAAATAACGGGTGCGCGATGCAGGCGTTCGCCGTCGGCATCCCCCCACCGTACAATTTGAATGAATTTGGAACGAACCGCGAACCCGGCCGGGCAGGCCGGGAAAAGTGATTGCCACCTTCAGTATATCATATCATTCAACCGCTACCGTTGTAAAGGCGTGTTTTTTTATCCGGCCCGGGATTCGGCCGCCATTATTGTTTTTGTGGCGTAATACCCCCGGTACTCGCCGGCCGGAAGCGGACGGCGGTACGGGAGTGCTCAAAAGGGAATGGTGAGGGGTGAGGCGGAACTACAGTTTTGTCCGGTCGGCCGGAATGTTGGCTTTCCAGGCCTGAATCATTTTTTTCGCTTCCGCTTCCGGATCGTCCGCCCCGGCGATGGCGGACACGACGAAAAAGCCGTCGATGCCGGTGGTCGCCAGCGGCGGAATGTCGTCGAGCTTGACGCCGCCGCCGACCACGACGGGACGCGGACTGCATTCGGCCAGGCGGGCGAAGTCCTCGAACGTTCTGGTGATGACCTTGCCGTCCGGTCCGGTGCCGCAGTCGGGTTTGGTCTGCGTCTCGTGGAGCGGTCCGGCGCCGAAGTAATCGATTTCGCCGACATCGGCTGACCGGATATAGTCGAACAGGTTGGCGGTCTCGGCGGACAGGCCGATGACGGACTCGTCGCCCAGGTATTCCCGGCAGACGGAGACGGGGATGTCAGATTGGCCGACGTGGATGCCGTCCACCTTTATCCCGGCCTTCCGGGCGGCCAGGACGACGTCCAGGCGGTCGTCAACGACGAGCGTGACGGCATCGGACCGGTTGGCCCGGGCGATGACGTCGGCGGCTTGGCCGGTCAGCGTAATCAGTTCCGAAGCGGACGCCGTTTTCGACCGAATCTGGATACAGGTAAATCCGGCCGCGACCACCGCCCGGACAATGTCCGCAACCGGGCGGCCGCCGGTGTTTTCCGGGCCGACGACGAGGTAGGCGGAGATGTCCAGGTTAGTTCGCGGATTCATTGCGCGCTCCCATGGCTGCTTCCATCCGGTCCAGTTTTCCCTGGAGGGTATTCGTAAACCCGGGACGGATGTCGGCCTTCAGCACCACTTCGGTCCGGATGCCTTTTTCGGCCAGGACAAAGGTCGCGTCCCTGACGACCTTCATGACGGCGTCCCATTCACCCTCGATTTCCGTGAACATCGCCGTGGTCCGGTTCGGCAGGCTGGAGTCCCGGATGATTTTGACCACTTCCGCAACATGCTCGGCCAGTTCGTCCCCAACGCCGAACGGGGCGATGGCGACCGCGATTAAGGTATTCATGTTATGCCTCCTCTATTTCAAACGGGTTGTCGGCTATATCGTCGGCCGAGGCCTTGTACAGTTCGTCGAGAAAATGCACATTGAAACTTCCCGGACCCTTGGCGGTTTCTCCGGCGCGGCGTCCGGCGTGGTTGTACAGGGCCGTCGCCGTCAGGGCGGCGACGAACGGCTCCGCCACCGCCGCATAGACCGCCGCCACGCCGCCGAGGGAACAGCCGGCGCCGGTGATCTTTTCCATAAAGTGGGAACCGCCGTGCGACAGGACGACGGCGGCGCCGTCCGTCACCAGGTCGGTCGCGCCCGAGACCGCCACCGCGCCGCCGGTCCATTTCGCCAGGGCGACGGCGGCTGTTCGGGCGGCTGAGACCGGGTCGACCGCGTCGACGCCGCGAACGGTGGATGTATGGTTTTCGTGAAGACCCCACAATCCGGCCAGGGCGATGATTTCCGAGGCGTTGCCACGGATTATTGTCGGTTTATGCTCCTTACAGAGGGAGAGGATGCTCGTCCGGATTTTTCCTATCCCCACCGCCACCGGGTCGAGAACCCACGGCTTCCGTGCTTCCGAAAGGGCGCGGACGACGGCGGGCAATGTTTCTTCGTAGACGGGAAAAATGCCGCCGACGTTGATGTAAAACGCGTTTCCCGCCCGGGCCAGGCTGACCGATTCGTCCGGGACAAACACCATGGCGGCCGAACCGCCCACCGCCAGTTGCGCGTTGGCGACGAAGGTGTTCGTGATGGTGTTGGTGACAGAGGGGACAAGCGGTTTCGTGTTCCTGGCGGTCACGGCCGCCTGACGCATCTTTTCCTTCAGTTGATCCATGATTTCAATTTCCCTTCTCAAGGTAAATGTCTTCCGGCCTTGACCGTCCTACAACAATTCGTCTTCATCCCGGAGCGCGCAAAACTCACCGCACATGGAACAGACGCTCTCGTTTTTCGGCTGGGCCAGGCCACGGCTCGTCCGGGCGAATTCGGGATCGATGGCGAGGGCGAACTGAGTGCCCCAGTCCCGCGCCTTCCGGGCCCGGCTCATGGCGTCGTCCCAGTCCCGGGCGCCCGGTATCCCGTTCGCGATGTCGGCGGCGTGGGCGGCGATGCGGCTGGCTATGACGCCCTGGCGGACGTCGTCGGCGTTCGGCAGGCGGAGGTGTTCGGCCGGCGTGACGTAGCAGAGGAAATCGGCGCCGCAGGTGGCGGCGAGGGTGCCGCCGATGGCGCCGACGATGTGGTCGTAGCCCGGGGCGATATCGGTCACGAGGGGACCGAGGACGTAGAACGGGGCGTTGTCGCAGGCGATTTTCTCGAGTTTCATCTGCGCCGCTATCTGGTTGAACGGAACGTGCCCGGGGCCTTCAATAAACACCTGGACGCCCCGCGCCCGGGCCCGCCGGGCCAGGTCGCCCAGGGTGTAGAGTTCGTGAATCTGGGCGCGGTCCCCCGAGTCCGCGAGGGCGCCGGGACGGAGGGCGTCTCCGAGGGAAAGGGCGACGTCCCGGCTTTTACAGATGTCGACGACGTCGTCGAAGTGGGTGTAGAGGGGGTTTTCCCGATTGTTAGCCACCATCCAGCGGGCGAGGAGGGAACCGCCCCGGCTGGTGATGCCGCAAACGCGGCCGTGGGCCCGGACGAAGTCCACCGCCTCCCGGGTGATGCCGCAGTGGACGGTGACGAAATCGACGCCGTCCTCGACATGGAGCCGGACCGCCTCCAGCATGTCGTGCTCGGTCATGCGGCGGAACGGTTCGCCCCGGCTCGCCGCCATGAACGCCGCCTCGTACATCGGCACGCTGCCGAGGGAGACGGGACAGGCTTCCCGGATTTTCCGGCGAATGGACCGGATGCCGCCGCCGATGGACAGATCCATGACGGCGTCGGCGCCGGCGCTGACGGCGGCGCTAAGCTTGGCCAGTTCCTCGTCCAGGCCGGAAGTGTCCGGGCTGGTGCCGATGTTGGCGTTGACCTTTACCCGGCAGCCGGTCCCGACGGCGATCGGCTTGGCCAAATCGTGCCCGGCGGCCCACGGGATGACGACGGTGCCGCCGATTACGCCGTCCTTCAGGGTGTCGGCCGGGATGTTTTCCGCCGCCGCCGTTTTTCCCAGGCGGACATCGGGTGTGCCGTTCCGAAACGATTCAACAAGCGTCATGACGCTTCCTTTCCGGGCTAAACCACCTCCGCTGCCGGACGCCGGCGCGGCGTCGCGGTTGAGATTGGCTTGAGCCAATGCGCGTAGAAGATCGCACCGTCCAGGCAATAAAAAAAGGTGCTTTCCCAATACGGGAGAGCACCTTGACTGTGAGGTGGTCAAATGCTCCC
>JAJQFC010000362.1:16200-37953 GCA_021201355.1 Planctomycetaceae bacterium
CCTCCGGACCGGAGCGTTTCGCAAAGAGTCATCACACAATCCTTTCGTCTGTCGCGCAGGAACAATGCATCAGCCGCCCAACAAAAAAAGGCGTTCTCCCGCCGATGGGAGAACGCCTTGACTCGTTGCTTGTCAAATGCTCCCTACGCTGGTTTTAACCAACAGGTTCAAAGGGTCAGGTTGTTAGCCTTCTCAACTCCGAAGAGTTCCCCTGCATATTTGTCTGCGACGAGTATAGCGGCGTCGTGGCGGAATACAATGTTTTTCGTCGATTTTTCCCGCGCCCGATCACCGCCGCGCCCTGGTAACAACCGTATCGACGTGCTTTTACAAGTAAACCCCGGCCGGGAAAAATCTCTTACAGCCGCTCCTCGCCGGCGCCGGTGACGTCCGCCACCGATCCGTGATCGAGAAATTCCGGCGTAAAGCGGTAGGACACGTCGGCGAAGGGGTTGTCCAGAAGCGTGAGTATCGCCATGGCGGAAATCCGGCCGAATTCCTCCTTGGCGTGGTTGATGGTCGTGACCGGCCGGTAGCGCTGGCTTTGCCAGAGATTGTCGTAGCCGACGACGGAGATGTCCCGCGGCACCGACATGCCGTGCTGCTCCAGGAAGGAGAGGAGGTGGACGGCCAGGTCGTCGTTGAAGCAGGCGACGGCGGTGCAGTTCTTGATGGTCTTCAGGACGCGGTAGGCGTTCTGTTCGGAGAAGAGGTCGGGGAAATCCTCGTCCGTATACCACAGGATGCGCTGTTCATCCACGGTGATGCCGTGGCGGATAAGGGTGCGGACATAGCCTTTATAGCGTTCGACGCCGGTCTGTTCGTCCATCTTCATGAGGGCGGCGATGCGGCGGTGGCCCTTTTCCACCAGATGGTCGACGAGGAGGGCGTAGGCGCGGGCGTTGTCGTGGTTGACGCTGGGAAAGGTGAAGCCCGGGAGCGATCCGTGAATAAGGACGCAGGGAATTTTCTTTTCGATAAGGCGGTAGAGGTCGTCGTTGGCCTGCGGCAGGGAGCAGCGGGCCGGCTCGATAAGAACGCCGGACAACTCGCCGGCGAGGATCTCCTCGAGAACGCGGCGCTCGATGGAGACATGGTTCATGGTCATCCGGATGACCATATGGCAGTCGCGTTCGAGAAGGGTGTTGTTGATGCCGGTGAGGACACTTGGAAAGATGTAGGAATTGACCTGATTGAGGACGATGCCGATGCGGCGGGTGCCGTTGGTGGCGCGTTTCTTTTCGCGGTATTCGGCGACGCGGTCGGCCAGGAAGGTGCCCGATCCCTGGACGCGGACGAGGAAGCCCTGCTTGACCAGTTCGCTCACGGCCTGGCGTATTGTGTTCCGGCTCATGGCGAAGCGGCGGACCAGGTCGTCCTCGGTGGGAATGCGGCTGCCCGGCTGGGCGCCGGAAGCGATGATTTCGGCCTGGAGGAGGTTGGCGATTTTACGGTATTTAAACGTGCCCATGCGGATTCTCCGAGATGCGGCGACGGCTGCGGGGAGCGCTGATGAATCGGTATGATACCGGTCGAGACGGTATTTGTCAAAATAATTTGTCCAGTTGTTCTATTTTTTAATTAATGAAATTAAGTAAAGAATAAGATAGTTGTAAAGAAATGTTTTAGTTGATATTTGTATAAGATATTTACATGGAATAGAATAGAAGGACTGAGATTGAATTTGTCGCGGAAAGTTTTAATTATTGCTTTACAAAAGCGAAAAGGTTAGGTATACTGCATTCATAATTCATACCGAAAAAACCATCCGTTACGCTGCTTTCGCTTCCATGAATCACTGCCGTGGGACAATGGCCGACGTAATGATAAGGATGGATGGATAAATACATTTCTTCACATCGGGAAGTTTCCCTCGTATTTCATGAATTTGTTCTTTTTCGACCTGTTGATTCATCGCACTCAAACCAAGGAGTGATACCATATGGACCTGGCAATTAATGGATCCACCACCGGCGACCGCACTCTTGAGGAAGATCTGGCCATTGCCGCCGAGGCCGGGTATGTCGCGGTGGAGCTGAGAATGCCGAAGGTCGACGCGTTTCTCGAAAAAAAACACATTCGCCGATCTCCGCGCCCTTCTGGAAAAGCATTCCCTGCGGGTGTTCACAATTAATAGTATTGAGAACGCCACTCTCCGGGACGAGGCCGGTACAACGGCCATCCACGCCGAAGTGGAAAAGTTCGCCGCCTATGCCGCCGAACTGTCCTGCCCGTGGCTTATCATCTGTCCCGGAATCTGCCCGGACGACACGCCGTGGGACGACATCGTCACCCGGTCCGGCCGCGATCTCGCCGCCATCGCCGATATCGCCTGGCGCCACCGGGTCGGCGTCGCCTTCGAATTTCTCGGCTTTCCGGGAATTTCCGTGAAGACGCCGTCCGCCGCCTGGGCCGTCGTCAAGGAGGCGAATCGGGGCAATCTTGGCCTTACCGTCGACGTCGCCAACTTTTCATCCGGCCGCGGCAGCCTGTCCGAAATCGCCGCCTTACCGGCCAACGCGGTGGCGGTGTTCCACATGAATGACCTTCGGGACATGCCGCCCGAAGAGGCGGGAGCCTACGACCGTGTCATGCCGGGGGACGGCGTGGCGCCGGTTCGGGAAGTGACCCGCGAACTCCAGCGCATCGGCTACGCCGGCCTGTGCTCTGTGGAAATTTTCAATCACGACTACGACCGCCGCGATTCCCTTGAAGTCGCCAAGGAAGCGTATCGGAAGACGCGGCTGTTCGTCGAATAAACCCTGATCGCCCCATTGCCTACTGCCCTGCGCCATCATCCCTTGCCCATGCACCCGTAGTCGACGCGATCCGATCGTTGTCGCTTTACCCGGGTACCCTTGTAACCGAAGAACCGTCCCGAAGGCGCTCCGATCGCTCGGTTACGTCGCCGTTCACGCGACCGGCCGAACCGGTTGCGTCCGGGATTTGGCAGCCGCAAGCAGCAAATACCGTCCCGGCGCCGGCCGCGTCCGTGACGTTACTGTTGGTATTTTTCAAAGGAGAACACGCATGTCGAAAATGGGAATCAGAATCATGGCGCTCGGGTTGGCGCTGTCTGTGGCGGCGGTCGCCGGTTTCGCCGCGGAAAAGGATATCAAGGATATCCGCGTGGGCGTTTCCGTCGGGCACACGCAGGAAGAGCGCTGGCAGCGGGAAATTAACCTGTTCCGCCAGTTCGCCGACGAGCACGGGTTTGAACTCATGGTCCAGTCGGCCGAAAACAATTCGGACAACCAGGTCAAGCAGTGCGAAAACCTCTTCAATCAGGGCATCGACGTTCTTGTCATCTAGTCCCTCGACGCCAGCGCCGTCTCGCCGATCATTGACGCCGCCAAGGACGAAGGCATCCCTGTCATTGCCTACGACCGCTTCGCCATGAACTGCGACCTCGACTACTACATCACCTTCGACTCGTTCAAGGTCGGCGCCACCCAGGCCAAGTTCGTCACGGACAAGTGCCCGAAGGGGAACTACATCTGGCTGAAGGGCGGACCCGAAGACAATAACGCCCACCTCGTCGCCCAGGGCCAGGAAAGCATCCTCCGCCCGTACATCGAACGCGGCGACATCAAGGTCGTCCTCGAACAGTGGTGCAAGGGCTGGGATCCGAACGAAGCGCTCCGTCACACCGAAAACGGCCTCACCGTCGCCAACAACGACATCCAGGCCGTCATCGCCTCGAATGACGGCACCGCCGGCGGCGCCATCCAGGCTCTCGACGCCCAAGGCCTCGCCGGCGTCGTGCCGATTTCCGGCCAGGACGCCGACCTCGCCGCCTGCCAGCGCATCGTCGAAGGCCTCCAGACCGTCACCGTCTACAAGCCCCTCGCCAAGTTGAACCGCGCCGCCATGGAACTCGCCGTCGCCCTCGCCACCGGGAAGGATCCGATGACCGCCATCAACCCGGAACTCGGCGTCTGGGCCAAGCTCGACAACAACTACAAGATGGTCGATTCGTTCTCCGTCGACGTCACCCCCATCACCAAGGATAACATCGACGAAATCCTCATCAAACAGGACAAGTTCCAGACCGTCGAAGACGTCTACCGGAATCTTCCCCGGGACCAGTGGCCGAAATTATAAGTCGGTAGCAACCGTATCCAATGTATCGACCGGTCCTTCCCTTTCCGCCCGGGTGCGAAAGGGAAGGGCCGTGCTGGTCGGTGCGGCGGTATGGCTCCGGGCGGTTTCGATTCGGTCGTCCACCATAACGACACGAACCGGACGGTCCGTGAACAGCGACAATCAGGCGATTCGCGAACGCATGCGGCACGGTTCGTCGGCCGCCCAAACGGGAGAAGCAATGTGGACAAGTACATTCTCGAAATGAAGGGCATCACCAAGACCTTCCCCAGCGTCAAGGCTCTTTCCGACGTCAACCTGAGCGTCAGGCCCGGCACCATCCACGCCCTCGTCGGCGAAAACGGCGCCGGCAAGTCGACTCTTATCAACATTATTTCCGGCGTCTATCCCCATGGCACCTATGAAGGGAGTTACCAGTTTAACGGCCGGGAAATGCGCTTCCGCCAGATCCGGGAAGTCGAGCGGGAAGGCATCGCCTGTATCCACCAGGAACTCAACCTGGCGCCGGAATTGAGCGTTGCCGAAAACATCTTCCTCAATGAAAAACCGACGAAATACGGCTTTG
Source organism: Planctomycetaceae bacterium (assembly GCA_021201355.1). GTDB lineage: Bacteria > Planctomycetota > SZUA-567 > SZUA-567 > SZUA-567 > JAJBSZ01. The sequence continues at coordinate 20,870 of JAJQFC010000362.1, forward strand.
TCGACTTCGACGCCATGCACTTCCGCTCGAAGCAGGTTCTGGAGAAAATCGGCATCAATACCGATCCCACGGCCGGCGGCATCAGCCCGGAGGAAAAGGTCAGCCAGCTCGGCATCGGCCGGAAACAGATAGTGGAAATCGCCAAGGCCCTCGTCAAGGACGTCAAGCTGCTCCTCCTCGACGAACCCACCGCCGCCCTCACCGAGGCCGAGGTCGACGTCCTCCTGGACATTCTGGACGGCCTGCGGAAAAGCGGCATTGCCATGATTTACATTTCCCACCGGCTTGACGAAGTCATGCGCATCGCCGACGACATCACCGTCCTCCGGGACGGCCAGACCGTCGAGACCCGGGCCCGGAAGGACATGGACAAGGACACCATGATCAGCCTCATGGTCGGCCGCGAACTCACCAACCTGTTCCCGAAAGAGCAGCACACCCGGGGCGAACTCGCCCTGGAAATCCGGAACTACACGGTGCCGAACCCGGACGTCCCCGGTCAGAACCTGATTGAAAACGTCAACCTGAAGGCGTACCGCGGTGAAATCCTCGGTATCAGCGGCCTCATGGGCGCCGGCCGGACGGAATTGTTTACGGCGATATTCGGCGCCTTCCGCACGAAAGGCAGGGGCGAAGTCCTTATCGACGGCGAACCGGTCACCATCCGGGAGCCGCGGGAGGCGTTGGAACGCGGCTTTGTCATCATCTCCGAAGACCGGAAAAAATTCGGACTCAACCTCATGATGTCCATCAAGGAAAACACCACGATGGCGTCCCTCCGGAAGGTGTCCAGCCGCTACATCCTCGACCAGAACCGCGAGGTCAAATACACCCAGGACTATATCCGCGACATCCAGATAGCGGCGCCGTCCATCGACACCCTGGTGAAGAATCTCTCCGGCGGCAACCAGCAGAAGGTTGTTCTGGCGAAGGCCCTGTTCTGCGATCCCCGCATCATGATCCTGGACGAACCGACCCGGGGCATCGACGTCGGCGCCAAGTACGAAATTTATAAAATCATGAACCAACTGGTCGATCAGGGTGTGGCTATCATCATGATTTCTTCCGAAATGGAAGAGATATTAGGCATGTCGGACCGTATCGTCACCATGTCGAACGGGCGAATCACCGGCGAGTTTGACGGCGCCGAAGCCACCCAGGAAATTCTCATGAAGGCTTCGGTCATCGGGAGAGATGAAGAATGACGACGCAACAAACCACGCGGCGGACAGACCGCTACACCGGCTCCAACTGGCGCCAGCGCCTTGATATCAGGACCATCACGATGGTGGTGGTGCTCCTTCTCCTGTGGGTGGTGTTCACCGCCTTCACGAGCGACTTTTTCCAGAATATGCGCGGATCGTTCCTGGCCGCCCGCAACCTGTCGAACCTGACCCGGGCCATGGCCATCGTCGGCATCATGGGCTGCGGCATGGTCCTCGTCATCGTCACCGGCGGCATCGACCTGTCCGTCGGCACCATGGCCGGGTTTGTCGGCTGTTCGGCGGCGGCGCTCCAGGTCTGGTGCGGCTTCGGCGCGCCGGCGACCATCGCCTGCTGTGTCGCCATCGGCATCATCGCCGGGCTCATACAGGGAACGATAATCGCCTATGTGGGAATTGCCGCATTTATTGTAACGTTGGGGGGACAACTTATCTTCCGGGGCGGCATCCTCTTCATCACGAAGGGCATGACCATCGCCCCGATGCAGAACGACTTCAAGGCTATCGGGAATGCGTACTTCTCGAACACCTGGGGCTGGATTTTCGCCATCGCCGCGATTGCCATCCTCCTTCTCGGCGAACTGCGGAAGCGCGCCGCCCGCCGCCGCTACAACACCCTGGACGAATCCGCCGGCCTCATGATCGCCCGCTGGGGCGTCTACAGCGCCGTCATCCTTATCGCCACCGTGGTTCTGAATAACTACCGGGGTCTGCCGTTCGCGGTGTTCCTTATGCTCGTCCTCATGATTGTCTTTTCCCTCATCGCCGAACGGACCACCTTCGGCCGGAAGATTTACGCCATCGGCGGCAACGTCGCGGCGGCCCGCTATTCCGGCATCGACGTTAAGCGGTCCCTCGCCATCGTCTATGCCCTGAACGGCCTCCTGGCCGGCGTCGCCGGCATCGTCCTGACGGCCCGCCTGAACGCCGGTCCGACCGCCGCCGCCAACATGAACCTGGAACTCGACGCCATCGCCGCCGCCGTCATCGGCGGCACCAGTATGACCGGGGGCGTCGGGAAGGTGGCCGGGGCCATTCTCGGCGCCATGATCATGGCCACCATCGACAACGGCATGAGTATGATGAACCTGATGCCGGCCTGGCAGTTCTTCGTCAAGGGCGTCATCCTCGTCGCGGCGGTGTGGTTCGACCTCCAGACGCAGAAGAAGAAACGCGCGGCGTAGGCCCATGTGGTAATACCCGGCGGGGCGTGTAACGCAAGGCCGACCTGGTCCCGGTCTTCCCTGTTCAACCCGCTCCGGAATGATCAAACAAAGTCGCCGCCGTTCTTGAAACGGCGGCGGTTTTTTTCTATGATGGCTGTGTCGTAGTGGGTGGGGGGAAGTGCACCGCTTCCGAAATTGGAGAACCCATGCGACACGGATCACTGCGCCTCGCGGCACCGCTCTTCCTTGTTCTTTTTCTGACCGCCCCGGTTATGGCCGCCACCGTCACCGTCGAAATACGCCGGGCCACGCTCGACAATACCGGCGACGTCATCGGCACCGTCACCATCAACGAAACGGAGTACGGCCTCCTCTTTGTCCCGAATCTCCGGGGCCTCGAGGCGGGCGTCCACGGTTTCCATGTTCATGAAAACGGCCAATGCGGCCCGGGCCCGGACGCGTCCACGGGCGAAATGATCCCGGCCGGCGCCGCCGGCAGCCATTGGGATCCGACCAAGGCCGGCCGCCACGGTTCACCTTGGACGAATGACGGCCACAAGGGCGACCTGCCGCCCCTCTATGTCGCCCAGGACGGCTCGTCGACGACCCCGGTCCTTGCCCCACGCATCAAATCCATCAGTGAAATTGCCGGAAAAAGCCTCATGATCCACGAAGGCGGCGACAACTTTTCCGATTCGCCGAAACCGAACGGCGGCGGCGGCGGACGCATCGCCTGCGGCACTATAGGAAGGTAGAAGAAAGTTCGGCCGGCGTAGGGAAAGGACGCGTGGACGTCCGCGTCCTTTCCACCGCGCCGCGAGGCGTTCACCCTTCCGGTCGGATGGCGGCGGCCCGGTGGTACGGGGACCGTTCGCGACCCGGCCGCCCCGATGGTTCCGACCCGTTTTCCTGCTTGCGGTACCCCGGTCCGGAACATACCATATAGACAGGAAAAGCTGTGTGTCGTTACTCAACGGTTCTCCGTCCAGGAGAACCCGTTTTTTCTTGAAGGGAGACAACCTCGTGGCAAAGAAAAAGGATGCCGCCGTCAGCGCCGGTTCCACGGTGACGGCACCGCCCGCCGGAGCGGAACGCGGCGGGTTAAGCGCGAACGCCCTCTATTTCGTCGTCTTCATGTCCGGCGCCGCCCTCATGGGCCTGGAAATGGCCGGCGCCCGCCTGGTCGAACCGCACTTCGGATCGACGATTTATGTCTGGGGTTCGATTATCGGCGTCTTCATGCTCGCCCTGTCCCTCGGGTACTGGGGCGGCGGACGCTACGCCGACCGGTCGCCGAAGATCCAGACCCTCGGGACGGTACTCCTCGTCGCCGCGATTCTTGTCATGATTATTCCCCCGATAGCGCCGCACTTCGCCGCCTGGATGAACGAATTTACCGGCCTCGACGTCCGCTACAGAACCCTTATCGCCTGTCTCGTCCTCTTCGCCCTGCCGTCCATCTGCATGGGGATGACAAGCCCGTTCGCCATCAAGCTGGCGGCGCGGCAGACGTCCGGCATCGGCACCGTGGCCGGGTCCCTCTATGCCGTCTCCACCCTCGGATCGATTGTCGGCACGCTCCTTGTGTCGTTCGTCCTGGTGGAATATATCGGCACGGCGGCGATTGTCTACACGGCCGGCGTGGTTCTGGCGATTGTGGCGGTGTTCTGTTTTTTTCTCGGGGGCGGTCGCTTTAGGGGAGCGGGAACCGCCATTGCCGTCGTCGGGGTGATTGGCGGTTACTTTGGTTCAAACACAATGCTGACGCAGGTGCACGCCATGGAACAGCTCCTTGAAATCAAGGAATCGGCCTACCATTACATCACCATCATGAACGGCCGAAGCCAAATCTACCCGTACCAGAAGCCGGCCCGGCTCATGATGTTTAATAACCTTATCGAATCCGGCATCATCCTTGACGCGAAAACGATGGACCTGCCGCCGCCCCCGGCCGAAACGGCCTGCGGCTACGTGGACCTCCTCCACCTCGGCATGGTCCTGACGGGGCAGGCGCCCCGGGACATGCTCGTCATCGGCTGCGGCGGCGGCGTCGGGCCCCGGATGTTCAAGGAACACTACCCGACCGAGACCCGCCTTATCGACGTCGTCGACATCGACCCGTGGGTGTTCGAACTGGCGGAGAAATATTTCAACTATCCCTTCTCCGGCGACGACGTCATCAAGTCCCACGTCCTTGACGGCCGCATGTATGTCGAGCAACTCGAAAAGGACAAGAAGTGGGATTACATCATCATGGACGCCTATTCGTCGGGCGGACGGATACCGAAGCACCTCATCACCGAGGAGTTCTTCACCACCATCCGGGACCGCATGACCGACGACGGCGTCATGGTCATCAACGTCATCAGCGCCTTTGAAAAACCGGCCAGCGGCATCGACAACAGCCGCCTGTTCCGGAGTGTCTATAAAACGATTGAGCGGGTGTGGAATGTCGGACCGGATGGCGGCAGCCTCTACGTCTTCCCCCGGAACCGGTCGGGGCAGGGCGAGAACATCATCATGATAGCGACGAAGGCCGGCATGCCCAAGTACAGCGGCCGCGAGTTCGAACGGCGTTACCGCGCCGTCCGGCCGAAATACCTGGCCCACACCGACCTCGACGCGGTGGTGCAGCGGCAGCTCCTGACCCGTCCGGAGACGGACGACGTTCCGGTTCTTACGGACGACTTCTGTCCGACGGACAGCATGGTTCACCGGTAGGAAACGGTTGGCGGCCGGACGGCCCGGCGGCTGTGAGCCGCGCCAGTAGGGGACGATGCCGCCGCCGATTCGAAACGACGAACGTTACAGAACATAATGCCGAAGGCGCCGCGCCTTCGGCATTCGTTTTGAAACGGGCACGCTGCTTTGGGGAAGTATGTGAAAAGGCTATAATCGGAGGGTAACTGGACTCTTGATTTATAAGGAGCGCGGCATGATCCTGGTCACCGGCGGTGGCGGTTTTCTTGGCGGAGCGATAGTCGGTAAACTTCTCGCGCGGGGCGACCGCGTCCGCGTCATCGGCCGGCGCCGTTATCCATGGCTGGAAGCGGCCGGCGTCGATTGCGTGCAGGGAAATATCGCGGACCCGGCCTCGTGCCGGAAGGCCGTCGACGGCTGCGCCGGCATTATCCACACCGCCGCCATTCCGGGCGTTTGGGGCGAGTACTCGGTCTACTACAACGCCAACTACCTTGGCACGAAAAACCTCCTGGACGCCGCCCGTGCCGAAGGGCTGACGCGGTTCCTTTATACCTCGACGCCGTCCGTAGTGCACGGCGGCCACGGCATCAGCGGCGGCGACGAATCCCTTCCGTATCCGGACCACTACCTCACGCCGTACGCCGCGACTAAGGCCCTGGCGGAAAAGCTCGTCCTCGCCGCCAACGCCACAGACCTCGCCACCGCCGCCATCCGGCCGCACCTTATTTTCGGACCGGGCGACACCCAGTTAATCCCCAAGCTTCTCGCCAGGGCCCGGGCCGGGACGCTCCGGATAATCGGTGACGGCCGAAACCGCGTTTCCGTCAGTTATGTCCATAATGTCGCCGACGCGCACGTCCACGCCTACGACCGCCTCACGGCCGGGTCTCCGGTGGCGGGCCAGGCCTATTTCGTCAATGAACCGGAACCGGTGAATTGTTGGGATTTTATAAACCGGATCGTCAGCGGAGCCGGCTTGCCGAAGATCACCAAATCGGTTCCGGCCGGCGTCGCCTACGCCGCCGGGTGGCTGTGCGAAATGGTCGGGAGGATGACCCGTCGCCGGAACGACCCGCGCCTCACCCGTTTTCTCGTCACCCAATTGTCCACCGACCATTGGTTCACGGTGGACAAGGCGCGCCGCGATCTCGGGTGGGAACCGGCGGTATCGCTGGATGAGGGCGTCGAGGCGCTTCTCCGGGAGATCGCCGGCGGGGGAAAAGACGGTGGAACCGCATCTCCCTAACGAGCGTTAAGTTTGTGAATGGTTCGGAAATGTTTTGCAAGGAAAAAATTCGGTGGAACGAAAAATTTTCTGTTGGGCGTTACATGCCAATTTGTAAGTAGTTATAAAATAGTGGTTTCCTCACGGAATCGTTTTCGTCGGAAATCTCCCGGCGCCGGCTTGACTAAGCCGAATTGTGGTGTAAAGTAGTTAAGGCAGAAGTGGAAAAAAAGAACATACGTAGCATCTGGTTACCCAGGTTCGGTGTTGTCTCGGCAGGTTTCTTGACCGTTGGCTCCCGTTCGACAGGAGGTAAATCAGACGGGGTTTTCTGCTGGTGGGTTTTCCCGGCGGACGGTCTTTTTTCGCTGCTATCTTCAAGGCATCACACCGAGATGCGGGTTTGGCTTCGTGTGGCGGACGTACACCTGTTCCGGACACGACCCATAGGTCTTGCGGTTTTTCTCTTCGTAAGCTACCCGCGCATTCTTTCATATTCTCCACTCCTGGGTGTACAGTCCTGTTAGGCCAGATGCACAACGCCCGAAGGGTTTTCGGACATTCGGTGGTTGAAGTTCAGGAGTGTTGGCGACGCTCGACGCGAGAGCAGCCGCGAGCTCGATCCAGGGCCGGTTGCTGACGGACGACAGAACCGCGGAGTGGTCGCCTGCCGGCGCGTGGTTTGCGGTTACGCAGTGTTTGGTAACGGTACATCGACTGTAGTTCTGTGTAGTGTGAAGTATGAGGTAGTGGTTTGCGTGTGAAGTACGCAGTGGTGCAGTTGTGGTTGCGCCGGTATGCGGTACCGTGGCGGGACGTGGTCTCCATCAGATGACTCCCCGTCGCGTGAGTTCGCAAGTGAACGTGGTTGTTTGTAGCGCAGATACTGGTACAAGTCGATTGCGGTACGTGTTGACTTGGTAGTTGAACGCTTCCAAGGACTGTGTCCGAAAATCTGGGCGAGATCGAGGGGCTGGCGCGGGCGCGCCGGCCCCATTTTTACGTATGTCGCTTTTTGGTTTTTACCCAGAGCTCCCACCGCAGCTCGCCATTCCCGTCCAAATGCAATGCGACATGGCAATCTATTTGCTTCCTTCGTCTTCAAGAACGATTTTCGACACCATCCGGCAGTTATTGCCGACGTGAAAACCACGGTGGGAGAAAGGAACAGCCATGTCGACGATTAACAACAACCTTGGCTCAATGACGCTGCTAAACTATTATGTCAAAAGCAAGAGCTCCACAGCCGGCGTCACCCAGGCCTCGCAGTTGTACAGCACCCTGGCTCAGGACACGGTCGAATTGAGCCTGGCCTCGATGTCTTCCCGAGTGCGGAATATCGCCGCATACGGTTTTAACCCGAACTCCGGCCTCACCAACGACACGCAAACCGATTGGAAAAAGGAGGGTGGCGGCGTCGAGGCACTCCTGAATGACAGCGCCGGTATCTTGTCGAAAATGCGTCTGCCCAGCTATTCCGGCACGACCATTTCCGAACAGGATTTCAAGTTGACCAAGACGACGCCGGAGAAAACCGACGAAGAGCTTGAGGAACTGATCAGGCAACTGGCGAAAAAGCACGCGGCCGGCGGCGAGGCCCTCGGCACGGACGATCCGGATTTCGTCTTGGTGGGAACGGAATATATTTCCTCCGTCTCGCCGGATCGGAAAGGGATTATCGACAAGTCCATTTATGGGTTAGGCTATATCTCGTCGGCGCCGAAGCAGGATCTGGCCAAGGCCTATGATGAAAACGGCAATCACATCGCCACCTATACGGAAGGCTCCGGCTGGCGGAACGTCCTGACCCAGGATGAGCGGGACAGGAATGAAAAGCTTCTCGAGATCTATTTCGAAGCCTACGACGCCGAGGTCGCGGATCTTGAAGCGCAGGCGGCTGCCGAAAAAGCCGCCGCCGACGAAGCCAACAAGGCAAGCGAGTCCGAATCCGATGCCGATTCCGGAACCGACGAGGACAGCGCCTCGGAAGAAAAGGAAAAGGTGGACGTCACCGCGTAACTAACGGCATTTTTTGACGTTTTCGTGCTCATGTTAAAAACCTCCCGCCCGTGACGCGGGAGGTTTTGCCTCATTCAGGAATATACCCATGCCGATTCGTTTTGCCACGCCCGCGGACAGCCGGGCCATTCTGGATATTTACGCCCGGTATATCGACACCACGATAACCTTCGAATATACCTTGCCGGCGTTGGAAGAATTTACAGCCCGTATCGTCGCCGTTACCACCTTCTACCCATATCTGGTTTATGAGGAAGACGGCCGCATTCTCGGCTATGCCTACGCCCACCGTTTTATGGAACGCGCCGCCTATCAATGGGGCGCGGAATGGTCGGCATACCTGGCGCCGGCGGCAACCGGGAAGGGCCTCGGGAAGAAGTTTTACGCCGTCCTTGCCGGCATCCTTGCATTGCAGGGTGTGAGAACGGTCTACGGCATCGTCACCATCCCGAATGAAAAGAGCCAAGCTCTCCACCAGTCCCTCGGCTTCACCCAAGCCGGGTACTACCGGAACGCCGGCTACAAAAACGGCACATGGTGCGACGTTGCCTGGTTCGAGAAGACGATTGGCGACTACGCGGCGGCGCCGGCGCCGGTCGTTCCGGCTCATTCGCTGCCTGCTGATAGAATACGAGCCGTCCTTGAATCATTATGACGAGCCAAATTGTTACGCCGTGACGCTGTGGCTCCGCACGAGCGGCGTGGCAAAACCCTTTTCTCGCAGGTATTTTGTTCCAGAATGCCGGTGTAAAAACTACCTGCCGGGCCATTTTTTCCATTGCTGGATGCCGGTCGAGAAAAATTGCAGTCAATCCGTATGACGCATTCGTAAAAAAGGACTGCCGCGCGGCAGTCCTTTTTTACAATTTGTGGAAGATAACAAAGTGAACCGGCCCGTTTACAGCTTGTCTTTCGTCATCACCGTGACGCCGGTGTCGACGACGTCCAGGCCGCTATAGCCGGAGGTGAGCGCTTCCTTGGCCGCTTTCATGCCCATGTAACCCATGACGTCGGGGTTCTGGACCATGGCGCAGAGGAGGGCGCCGTCACGGATGAGATTCCGGATGGAATCGGAGTTGTCGAAGCCGACCCCGATGATGCGGTTGCCGTCTTCCTGGATGGCGTTCCCGGTGCCGGTGGTCGATCCTTCGTTGGCGCCGAAGATGCCGACCACGCCCTGGATGATGTAGTTGGCGGCAATGTCCTTCGACTTGGCGACGTCGCCTTCGCCGTACTGGGTGGCGAGGATTTCGTAGCCTGTTCCGGCGAACGCTTCGCGGAAGCCGGCTTCCCGGGCCACGGTGGAGGCGGTGGCGGCGTTAACGTTGACGATGCCGATTTTACCGCTCGTCTTCCCCGCCGCCTTCAGGGCCTTGATCATTTCTTCGCCCGCCGTTTTCCCCGCCGCCTTGTTGTCGGTGGAGAAGGTGGCGACGGCCGGGAAATCCGCCGGCGAGTCAACGTAGATAATCTTGACGCCGGCATCCTCCGCTTCCCGGAGCGCCATCGTCACGGCGTCCGGACCGTTCGCGGCAAGGAGGAGCGCCTGGGCCCCGGCGGCGACAGCGTTGTTAATGACTTCGATTTGTTTGGCGTCGTCCTTGATGTCTGGCGCCATCCAGGTGTAGTTGATGTCGCCGAGTTCGGCCACAGCCCTTTTGCAGCCGGCGTCGACGTTGGCCCAATGCTGGTCCATCTGGTCCATGGTAACGAGGAACACGCGGTGGGTGGCCCCGAAGGCCTGACCGACCAGAAGGGTGACGGACAACAAAGCCGCCAGTGCCAGTGTCGTCTTTTTCATTGCGGTTCTCCTTTAAAAGAACAAAGCCTTCCCAAACGAAATTCCCGAAAAATCTCGAAGCGCGTTACGCCACGTTTTCCCTGCCGAATTTGATCCAGCCGCTCCGGACCATGACGTCCATCAGGACGGAGATGACGACGATGGCGCCGATAACGATATTCCGGATGCCGACCGGCGCTTCGGCGAACTGGAGGCCGTTCTGGAGAACGCCCCAAATCGCCGCGCCGATGACGGTGCCGAGAAGGATGCCCTGGCCGCCAAGGGTGGACACGCCGCCGATGACGGAGGCCGCCACGGCGTACATTTCATACATGTTCCCGGCGTCCATGGCGCCCATGCCGCTCGTGGCGGTGGTGATGAGGCCGACAACGGCGGCGCAGAAGGCGCTCACCAGGTAGGCGGTGACGACGGTCCGGAAGACATTGACTCCGGACAGCCGGCTCGCCTCGAGGTTGCTGCCGACGGCATAGATGTGCCGGCCGATTCGGGTCAGGCTCAGGACGAAATAGAAAAACAGCCAGAGGACAAGGGCTATCCACACCGGATTGTAAATCCCGAACAGGCGGCCGTAATAAAAGAACTCCCGGAAGACCATCGCGCCGCGGCCGATGGAGTCGGTGTTGTAGTTGTTATTGACAATCTGGGCAATGCCGCGGGCAATCGTCATGGTGCCGAGGGTGGCGATGAACGGCGGCAGTTTGCAGCGGGCGACAAGGAAGCCGTTCAGCAGGCCGATAACGAGGCAGGAAACAATCGTGACGACGACGGCCAGCCACGGGTTGACGCCTTTCGTCATCAACGTCGCCGAGACCATGCAGCTCATGCCGACGACCGATCCGATGGAAAGGTCGATGTTCCCCGTGATAAGAACATAGGACTGGCTGATGCCGACAAGCAGTATCGGGACAATCTGCCGGGACAGGTTGGCGATGTTACGGCCGGACAGGAAGAGGGGGTTTATGAACATGAAGACGAGGCAGAGGATAATGAGGCCGATGGTGACGGTCACGACCTGTCCCATACCGCGTATCGCGATAAACCTGGTTATGAAATTTCGCTCGGAGTGCATGTCTGTCCTTCCTCTTCGGTTCGGAACGGGTAAGCGAATTACACCGCCGCCGCCGGTCGCCGTTCCGACTTGTTTTCAAAGCGCATCGCCGCTTCCAGCACTTTTTCCTGGGTGGCCTCCGCCGCCGTGAAGTGGCCGGTGATGCGGCCGTCGCACATAACGAGAATCCGGTCGGCCATGCCGAGAACCTCGGGCATCTCCGACGAGACGAAGAGTATGCCGATGCCGCTTTGTTTCAACCGGTTCATCAGGGTATAGATTTCCACCTTGGCGGCGACGTCGATGCCCCGGGTCGGCTCGTCGAAAATGACCACCCGGGACGACCGGGCCAGCCATTTTCCGACCACCACCTTTTGCTGGTTGCCGCCGGAGAGGTTGCCGGCGTCCATTTCCGGGCTGGCCAGTTTGACGTGGAGATTGGCGACGGTTTTCGCCACCATTTCCCGTTCGCGGCGGCGGTTGACGACGCCGCCGACGCCGGAGAGAAGGTCGAGGTTCGGGAGGGCGATATTTTCCCTGATACTGAGTTTGGTGCAGAGGCCGTCCTTTTTCCTGTCCTCCGGCGCCAGGACGAGACCGGCCCGGATGGCGTCCAGCGGCGACGTGATGTCGAGGGATTTTCCGTCCAGGATGATTTCGCCGCCGTCCCGGGGGTCGACCCCGAAAATGGCCCGGGTCGTCTCGGTGCGGCCGGCCCCCATCAGACCGGCGAGGCCGACGATTTCGCCTTCGTAGAGGTCGAAGGAGACGTCCCTGACCATGCGGCCGGCATTCAGGTGGCGGACTTCGAGAATCTTTTTCCCCCGCGTCGCGGTGACTCGCGGGAACTTTTCCTTGATTTCCCGGCCGACCATGTGGGCGATTATTTCGTCCATGGCGATGTCCGAGAAGCGGGCGCGGGTGATGAACTTGCCGTCCCGCATGATCGTAACCCGGTCGACGATGCTCTGGAGTTCCTCGAGCCGGTGTGAGATGTAGACAATGCCGCAGCCGTCGTCCCGGAGCCGGTGGATAATGGCGAAGAGGTCTTCTATTTCCTTGGCGGTAAGGGCGGAGGTCGGCTCGTCCATGATGAGTATCTTGGCGTTGACCTGGAGGGCCTTGGCGATTTCCACCAGTTGCTGTTTGGAGACGGGGAGGTCGCCGACAATGGTGTCGGGGTCGATGTTTATTTTAAGGTGGTTCAGGACGTCCCGGGAAAGCCGGTTCATTTCCCGGTTCGACAGCACGCCGCCGTTGACGATTTCGCGGCCGAGGAAAATGTTCTCGGCCACGCTGAGTTGCGTGCACATGTTCATTTCCTGATGAATCATGGCAACGCCGAGCTCGCGGGCCGTGGCTGGGGTTATGTCTCCGACATCCCGGCCGAAGACGCTGATTTCGCCGCCGTCCCGGGTGTAGGCGCCGCCAAGAATCTTCATCAGGGTCGATTTGCCGGCGCCGTTTTCGCCGAGAAGCGCCATCACTTCGCCGGCGCGGAGTTCGAACGACACGTCGTCCAGGGCCCGGACCCCTGGGAAGAACTTGTCGATGTGGCGCATTTCCACGATGGGTTTGTCGCTTGTTTCGGTCGCCATGGTTTCGTCACTCCCAGTGCGGCGTCGTACGCGGACGGTTTACCGTGCGGTCCGACGATTCAGACATTGACCGGCGCTCCGGCATTCGGGCCGAAATGGCGGAGGATGACCATGTCCTCGAACCGGCTCTTGTTGGTGACGCGGACGCCGGCCTTCGCCGCATTTTCGGAAACAAAATACTCGTCGCCGCTCAGCTGGTTGTGGCGGACGAGCTGCGGCGTCTCGGCGTCGTCGAACTCGCCGAACGTGCCGTAGCCCTGGACGAAGATGCAGCCGTAGGCGGCCTCGTCCCGGATAACCGCCGACCGGCCGGGCGGGACAACCGTTTCCTTGGCGGCGAAATACGGATTCCTGTAGGTTATCCAGGATTCGGAGTAGTCGTCAGTGCCGGTGTCGATGGGAAGCTTCGGCAGGAAGTACTTTTTCCGGTAATGCGGATCGATGTTCGCTTCCCAGTCCATCATGCCCATGATGGCGTCAATATCTCCCTTTTCATTGTCCGGCAGGGACGAGACCAATTGGTCGCGGCCGAACACCTCGCCCTGGACGACGTTTTCATAGACGGCGCAGACGTCCGAATTCCATTGCGGTTCGTAGGTAAGGAGCGATCCCGGCGCATGGACCACGCCGGGCGGCGTGTACCAGCCGGTGCCGAGTTCGAGGCGGTATCCCCGGGACAGTTCGGTGATGCGGTTGTCGCCGGCGTCGTAGGCCAGGGTGCGGCGGCGAACTTCTTCCCTATCGACGTCCGGGTCGTAGCCGAAATAGGTGACGGGGAAGGAGCCCGGGTGGTTGTTGAGTTGGGGCGGGAAATAATACGCCTCCGGCTTGCCGAAATGGCCGATTTTGGCGGCGTCCTTGTTCGACAGGTGGAGATGGTGGAAGAGGGGGGCGTCGTAGTCGAAAAATTTACAGAACATCGGCCAGGCGCCGTACTTTTCATACAATTCCTCGCCGATGAGTTCTTCGCCGAGAAACTCCATGGCGTCCTTGAAATAGGCGGTGTCCTCGTACTTGTCCGAGAGGGCGATTTTACTCAGGCCTTCGTCCTCGGGCGCCAGCGGACCGTTAATGGCGGCGGTGATGGAGCAGAACCAGCGTTCCTTGATGGCGCCGCGATTGGTGCCAAGAAAGAAATAATCGTCCGGATGGAGCCGCAGGCGGTGGCCGGGCCGGTTAAAGGCGCGCGGAATCCAGTTCGGGACCAGGCGGAGTATGCCGCCTTTGAGTTTAAAAACTTCCCGGATTCTCTCGGAAATGGACATGGAATCTCCTCAACAACATGGGCAATGAAGGCGCGTATGGTGGGGCTGATACCAGGTGATCGCTCTAAAAAAGCGTCAATTCGCAACCGCGCCGTCGCGTCTCCGCGTGGCGGTACAGGCAACAAGCGGTTTCCTCACCGTGATGAACCCCGTATACTTTGACTGTGCCGGTTATGTGGTGGTCCCGGCTATGAGTTGCCAGGTGTGATGCAGCCTCGTCGGGGATGGTGAATCGGGTGCGGCGTTCCCGGCGAGTCTGTCCCGGTGGATGCGGCGCGACGTCAAAACGTGGAAAAATTTCTGTTCCGTGTGGCGCCATTTTCAGTATAGCGCGCCGCCGGCGGTTTGTCTTTCACGATAATATCATAGTACTATTCGCCGTCCCCGGCCTAACCGGCGGCCGCTCGCCGACTTTTGTGGAGCACGGATGACACCGAAGCCAGTACCCGGAAGGCTCAATCTTCCCGCCAACGGCAAACGGCTCATATACGATCTCAGCCGTTTCGGCCTGCCGGAAATCCCTTACCTCGCCGCCCAGAACCTCCCGTTCACCACCGCCGGCCTGCCGTTCCACACCCATAAGGAACGGATGGAAATCAACCTCATCATTAAAGGGGAACGGGTTTATCACGTTGACGGCACCGATTACCATCTCCGGGGAAACGATGTTTTCATTACCTGGCCGTGGGAGATGCACGGGAGCGGTTCGTACCTGCACGGGCGCGGCGTCCACTTCTGGATGCAGGTAATCATTCCCTCAACCGGCAACGCCTTTCTCGGCCTCGACGCCGAACGGGCGGCGCCGCTCCTCGACGCCCTGTGGTCGATGCCCCGGCGGCGATTCAAGGCCGACCAGGCCATGCGGGACGTCTACGGCCGGGTGCTTACCCTGTGCCATAACGGGCCGTCGCCGCTGGCAACGGTTGAACTTTCCGCCCTCCTTATTCAATGGTTTCTTCTTCTGGCAGATAGTTCACGCCGGGAAACGAAGGAGACGGTGACCGCCGACATCGCCCGGGCCCTCGACCTGATGACACGGACGGATCACCGGCACCTCCGTATCGAGGACCTGGCCGAGGCGGCCTGCCTGTCCGAATCGCGGTTCAAGGGAAAGTTCCGCGAGCAGCTCGGCGTCCCGCCGGTGGAATACCTTCTTCGCCGCCGAACCGAAATGGCCGCCGACCTTCTCGCCAAAAACCGGAAAAGCCTGACGGAAATCGCCCTGGATCTCGGTTTCTCCTCGGTCCAGCATTTTTCGGCGACGTTTAAACGCTTCTTCGGCGAAAGCCCGCTCGTCTGGCTTCGGAAAAACCGTGAGGTCGACCTCATGCACGCCATGCTCCACAGTAAAAACGGCGATCCGGGCGACGACGAACTGCGTCCGTGGATTGACGCGGAAGGAATGGTGCATGGCTATGTCGAACGATCGCGCCATGACGGCGTGCATCCGAACTGTTGATTCGACGGCGGGAATTCGGCGGTGGATAACTGTGCCGTCCCGAACGCAGGTGGGCCGCGCGGAAATTCTGGACGTTCCGACGCCGAAAACCCGTCCATTGCAAAAAACGCCCGCTCAAAAAAGCGGGCATTTTCATGGGATCGTGGTTGAACGGTTGTCCCGGAACTACGCCTCGAGCACCGCCGCCGCTTTCGACAATTCGTCGATGATTTTGATGCTTTGCGGACACACCGCCTCGCAGGCGCCGCAGGCAACGCACCGGGAGGCCTTGCCCAGGCTGAGGGTGGCCCAGTGGTATTTGTTCTTGGCGGCTTTCATGTCCTTGTAGATAAGATAGTCGTTTATCGTTTCAAACGTGCCGGAAATGGCGATGTTTTCCGGACAACCCTTCATGCAATAGCGGCAGTCCGTGCACGGCACCTGCGGATATTCGGCCAGGGCTTTCTGGGCCTTGGCGACGACGGCCATTTCGTCGGCGTTGAGCGGTTTGAAGTTTTTCATGAACGACACGTTGTCCCGCATCTGATCGATGGTGGACATTCCGCTCAGGACCGTGATGACGCCCTCAAGGGATGCGCCGAACCGGACCGCCCAGGAGGCGGGAGACGCTTCGGGGTTGGCCGCCCGGAAAATCGCCTCGACCGGTTCCGGCAGCCGGGCCAGGGCGCCGCCCTTGACCGGTTCCATAACGATAACCGGTTTTCCGTGCTTCCGCGCGGTCTCATAACAACGCCGCGACTGGATGATGCCGCTCTCCCAATCCGAGTAATTGATTTGCAGTTGAACGAATTCCATCTCCGGATGACGCGTCAGGACTTCGTCCAGGTGGTCGGCGATATCGTGGATGGAAAAGCCGAGGTGTTTGATCAGTCCCGCGCGTTTCTGTTCGGCCAGGAAATCCCAGATGCCGAACTGGTCGAAGGCCTCGTTCCGGCCGACGCCGAGGTTGTGGAGGAGGTAGTAGTCGAAAAACCCGGCGCCGGTCCGTTCCAGAGACGTCCAGAACATGGCCTTCGCCTCGTCCGCCGTTTTGGAGCCGGCCCAGGCCGGCAGCTTGGTGGCAAGCTGGAACCGTTCCCGGGGATAACGGTCGACCAGGGCTGTTTTGGCCGCCTGTTCCGACTTCCCGTCCAGGTAGCCGTAGGCGGTGTCGAAATAGGTGAAGCCGCTGTCCATAAACACATCCACCATCTGTTTCAACTGCTCGATGTCGACGTCCTCGCCAATCATTGGCGGACGCATGAGGCCGAAGCCGAGCTTGCCGATTTCTTCTCCCAGGTATGACACGGTTTTCTCCTTGTGATTACGGTGGACCGAGCGTGCGTGCGGTATGGCACGGCCGGAAGGTGAGTGTCCCCGCCGGTCGCGGCTAGTGTTCCGGATATCCTCTTCAGACGATGTACGTCATTTCGCCAAATTACTCAATGGATAAATTCCGCATTGACCGCCGGTGAATTTCCTGTCTGGCAAAATGAAGCGCGGGCCCCCCCCCGCCGGGGGGGGCGCCCCGCGCCAGGGTGGGGGGTGGGTTGGGGGGGGGTTTTGATTGGTGGCGCCCGGTGGCCGCCCCCGGGGGG
>JAJQFC010000362.1:37963-46420 GCA_021201355.1 Planctomycetaceae bacterium
AAACTTAAACTATCTCGTCTGCTCTCGATTTCGTGCTTAGTAATGAGCCCCCCAAAACCCCCCCCCCCCCCCCCCCCCCCCCCCCCCCCCCCGCCCCTGAACTGATTGCTGTTTCGATTCGTGGGGATTAGAAGTTGAAGCCGACTTGTCCCATCACGCGGTGGTCGGTGTATCCTTTCCTGCCGTAGAAGTCGTACTTGGCGGCGAATTCCCATTCGTTGTAGCGGAAGCGGACTCCGGCGCCGGCGTTCCAGCTGTGGTGGCCGAGCTTCCGGCCTTCGGCCCGGTACGCTCCAACATTCGCGCCCTCGAGACCGGTCACCCGCAGGTCGCCCCGGATGCCCTTGTCGTGCAGGTTGTAGGCGTAGCCGCCGTTCGCCATCAGAGTAACGGTGGAGCAACTGTTGATGACGAAGTCCTTGGACAGTTTGACGTCGACCGGAATTTCAACGCCGTGGGTCTTCATCCGGCCGTACTCGACCAGGCTCTGTCCGTCAATGTTGGCGTTATGCCGATTGGAACGGGCGTAGTAGGCGTCGACGCCGATGGACGGACTGACGAAGAAGGTGTCCGAGACCATGATGTCGTAGCCAATCTTCAGGCCGGCCCGCCATGAATCGGTGTGGTACTTTTCCCGCGCCCAGTTGTCGCCCCGGAGTTCGTTTATCTTGTTGCGGCTCCGGGTATAGCCGGCGTTCAGGGTGGTGAAGAAGCCGTTCGAGAAGTTATAGGTGCCGTAGACGTCGAAAGCGTAATTTTCGATATCCGAATCGTGGGCAATGGACGACTTGTCCTCGTAATCGCCCTTGATGTAGGCGGCGGAGAAGCCGATGAGGCCGGCGCCGATGCCGCGGTCGTAGCCGATGATGCCGCCTTCACCCTTGTACTTGTAGCCTTCGAAGCCCTTCCGCTTGTCCGCGTTCATCCGGCTGCCGAGAACGCCGGCCCAGACCCGGTTGAAATACCGGTCGTCCTCGAGAATGGCGTTGCCGAGGGCCGCTTCCGAACCGGTTGCCGGGTCGATGACGACGAGGTAGCGGCGGAAGGCGTCAAGCCGCGAATGGAGCGTGTTGACGATATCCTTGGAGACATCGACGGACACCTGGACGACGCCGGTCTGGTTCGAACCGTTGTACATCGAGAGAAGGGCGCGGTCGAGGGTGCCGGAGACGCCGGTTTTGCTGTCGGTGCCGAAGGTGGAGTTCCCGTGGGCGAAGGCCTCGAGGATGTCGAAGTTTATCTGGCCGGCGGTGGAAGTCGCGACAACATCCCCGTCTCCGTCTCCGATCGAAGTTTTAGCCACTTCGGCGATGGTGCTGGCAAATCCCCGGCTGATTACGTTGCCGCTCCAATTTCGGTTCAAGTTATCGCGAACTTCGTCAACGTCACTAAGGTCGGACGTTTCAAATTTCAGGAGGGCGAAGTCACCATTCTTATACCCGAAATTAAACTTGCCAAAAGCGTTTGAAATGGTCCAATCTTTCTGCTGCGACTGCTGCGTGATCCCGCCTTCGACGACGACGTCTGTTCCGGAAAAATCCTTGCCGTAGTAAAACTTGGAAAAGCTGCTGTCCAGTTCCAGGCTGTTACTGATAGAACCTTGGAGTGTCGTACTGTTCGACAGAATTAGCTTGTTCGCATCGGCGTTGTCGTGGCCGACTCTGAGGGCGCCGTTCAGGACCACATTTTTGAACCCGTTTACTTCCAGGTCGCTTGTCGACAGGTCTATGAGGCTGGTATTGTCGACCAGCATGGTTTTGGTGTTATTACCGGTGATTTTCCGCATACCTCCTTGTAGCGTTGCGCCGTCGGTAAATTCCACATTGCCGGCGAATTCGGCATTAGTATTGAACACCGTGTCCGAACCGGAAATAGTGGATGTCATGGTTGCATCTGTAGTTTTAATAAGGCCAGCCGCCCCGGTGATTCTTCCGCCAGTCTGCTGGTAGACGGCACTTTCAATAGACCCGCTTCCCTCGAAATCCAAATTCCCGTTGACTTCGGTCCTAAACCCACTGGCTATTACCTTCCCTGAAATTATCGAAGTTCCTTGGCGAAAAGATAATGTACCAAGGCTGGCGGCCTTATTGGAAAAGGTTAGGGAACCATTATTCGTGGTGATCTTACCCCCATTAACAGTGACGTATGGTGAGCTGCTGGAAGTGGTGCTCCCCATTACGATTTCGCGATGTTCATTGTTAGTGTGAAGAGCGCCGGTGGAGTCGATTTGGAGGCCACGTTCAAAGGTCACCTCCTCCGCTCCAATCGTGTACTCGCCTTTAATAATGCCCGTATTGGTCACGCGCAGGACAGGGCTATCTACTGTGCTGCCAATGAGACTTGCATTTTCCATAATGAGGAATTGATTGGCGATTAAGGTACCGGCAGAACCTTCATCGAAAAGGCTGCCGTTAAAGCTTCCTCCAAGAGTTAGGTCCTTGACACGCAATATGCTATCCGTTCCAAGGAGCACAGCTTTGGCATTGTTGACCGTTAAATTTGCCGTGGCGACATCAGATGGAAGGCCGGTTGAATTAACCAAGGTCATGGAATCGTTATCATGAACGATTATTTTGGCCGTGCCACTCAAAGTGAGCGTATCACCCGGAACCACCAGGTTCGTATCAATCCCGATCGATTCTAAAGTACCTGAAGTGACCTCGGTACTTCCCGCAAGGATTTCATTCGGCTCCATCGCAAGATTCACGCCGCACCACATCCCCACCACCAGAAGAAGCGTCATCACCCGCGTCATCGTTACCTCCTTGTCAAATATTCCCTTGAATATGTTTCAGAACCTCGTTTCATAAAACGTAGATATGCGTTCACCGTACTTCCTCCCATTTGCCTGATGCGATTCCCCAATCGCGGTTAGTCAATTTGCCGGTGGAGGCGAAACGACGGTCTGCCACCGCCCGGCGTCCGATTAAAAAGTGCTCTTCTCGACTTATCGGCCCTTCCGGTCACTTTCTCCCGCCTTTTTACGGTTTTTGTTGAAATTTATCGGACCGGAACAGCCGCTAAAAAAGGTAGGGCACGACGATTTCAGGGATTACGATGGCGAAATTTTTACCGTACAGGCAGGTCACGGTGCGATTTGGCAGGCGGATCGTCCATTATACCATCTATGCATGCGTCATCTCCGCTCTTGCGCCGATGGTCTGTTTTCGGTAAAGTGGGGGAGGATGGTGACAACGCGGTTTACCCGATTTGGAGGCCAGGCATGGAAGCACGGAAAAGCGAAATCCCTTTTATATACAATATATTCCCGTCCCTCCTGGGGGAATGCGACAAGTGGCTGGCCCATGTCGAACGCGCGGTAGAAATGGGGTTCAACTGGATTTTCATCAACCCTATCCATCTCACCGGCGCTTCAGGAAGTCTTTATGCCATACGGGATTACTTCCAGTTTAACCCAGCCTTTTTCCCCTACGATTCTTTTGACGCGCAAAAGGGCCGGCTCACCACCTTCGTCTCGGAATGCCGGGAAACAGGCGCCGAAGTAATGGTCGACCTGGTCATAAACCACACCGCCTATGACAATCCCCTGACACGCGATCACCGGAACTGGTATAAAACCAACGACGACGGCTCCATTAAAAACCCCGGCACCAAGGACGACCAGGCGCCGGGCGGCTACGTCACCTGGGGCGACCTGAACGAAATAGACAACGCCCATTCGTCCGACCGGAACAATCTGTGGGAGTACTGGTGGAAGGTGGTGGAGATGTACCTGTCCTGCGGGGTCCGCGGCTTCCGTTGCGACGCCGCCTACCAGATCCCGAACGACCTGTGGCGGATGATTATCGAACGGAGTAAATCCAAACATCCGGAATGCCGGTTCTTCGCCGAATCGCTCGGCTGCCCGATGGAACAGACCATCGACTTGGCCCGGGCCGGACATGACTTTGTCTTCAATTCCGGCAAATGGTGGGACTGCCGGCAGGACTGGTTTCCCGACCAGCTCCGTATGGGCGAGGGCAAGGTGTCGTCCATCTGCTTCCCCGAATCCCACGACACCCGGCGGCTCGCCGAGGAGTGGAACCGCGACCTGGACAGGATTAAGCAGCATTACCTTATGACCGCCCTCGTTTCCAGCGGAGTCCTCATCCTTCTCGGATTTGAATACGGGTTTACGAAAAAGCCACACGTCGTTTCGACCCGGCCTCACGATTATGAAGGCGCCAATTACGACCTCACCGATTACATCCGGGAAGTCAATTCTTTGAAACGCGGTCACCGCGTCTTTGCTGAGGACAACCGCATTGAACGCATCGACGCCGGGAACGACAATCTTCTCGCCCTCAGGAAAACCACCCTTGACGGCAAAGAAGCGGGCCTCATCCTGTTTAACCGGTCCGGCGATGAACAGCATGTCCACCTACCGGATCTTATAAACCGGGCGCACCTGAGCCCGTACAAACCGACGTCGGCGGCAAATGTCCGTCTGCCCATGCAGGCCGAAAAGCTCCGCCTCAACCGCTATGGCGCGGTGGCGTTCCGGCTGTACTAGAGACGGTTTTAAAAGCCGTTTCGGACCCCAAAAATGTTGATAAACCGTCTCTGCTGTAAACGATATACTCGTGAAACTGACTCCAGGGTAATCGGGAACGGGTTAGTATAAAGAACCGTTCCGACCTGACCTGGTACGGTGGTGACGGCACGACAACCATGACGCGGTTTTGTGCCAGAATGCGTTGCAAGGAACGGCTTGTCCGTGGGAAAAGAGATATTTTATGAATTATCAGTTTTTTTTCTGGAAATGATCCGGACGAGCCGTATACTATTCCCTTCGGTATCCTCGGCGAAGGCCCTTGGCCCTCGCCGATCATTTTTGTTGAAAACCAGGTTATTCAGGAGCAGCAATGGCTACTCAAGCTGTAATTCGCACGGGCGGCAAGCAGGTCATCGTCAGTACCGGCGATGTCATTGACGTCGAACTTCTCGCCTCTGCCGAGGAAGGTCTGGACGTGACGTTTGACGACGTCCTTATGATTGTTGACGGCGAAAATTCCACCGTTGGCACCCCGAAGGTTGAAGGCGCCACCGTCACGGCCAAGGTCCTGAAGGAAGTCAAGGGCGAAAAAACCCGCGCCGTCTTCTTCCGTCGCCGCAAAGACAGCATGACCACCAAGGGTCACCGTCAGCGCTACCATCAGGTCGAGATTACCGGGATCAATGCCTAGCCACTCTAGTCAAACGACCACGGTCGTCTGCACCCCAAAATGGTGTGGGTCTAGTCCGCGGTAGTAGGGTATGGGTTGGTTTCCAATACATAGGTCGTGGCTGAGAACCGGGAAGGTTCCCCGAATTAGCAGCGATATGTGAATATATCATAAAAAAGGAGTTTGTCATGGCACATAAAGTCGGTCAGGGCAGCAGCCGTAACGGCCGTGATTCCAAGCCGAAATACCGCGGCGTCAAGCGGTTCGGCGGCGAATTGGTAACCCCCGGGACTATTATTGTCCGTCAAAAGGGCAACCGCTTCCATTCCGGCCAGGGCGTCGGTCAGGGCAAGGATTTCACCCTTTTCGCCCTCACGGAAGGCGTGGTCAAATTCGAAATGACCAAGCGGAAAATCCACGTCGAAAAATTGCCGGTCCAGGTTTGAAATTAAGTTAATTATAGGTTTGTCCCGGACTATCACATTGCTCCTATTTGTCGATGCTTACTTCCAGAGTGGCACCTAAAGGCAGTATGCCGAGTGCCATGTATGAATTTTGAACTAAGATTACTTCTAATCTGGTAAAAAGTTAGCAGTTATCAAGAATCCCGAGTAGTACACACCACACCATGTGGCCGACCTTATTTGAGGTCGGCCATTTTTGTTAACTTACATTTTTGCTTTTTCTCACGCATTTAAACATAAATTTTGTAGGTTATCGTTGCAGTATGTCAGAATATTTAAATCCTTAGTGAGGATTGGCTATGGATGTTATGATTTATATCCGTATCATGACGACATGTCGCCATGGGAGTATCCGAAACAGCCTGACGTTAAAGTGGATACGAATGAGATTGGCTAGCCCCGAGCGAAACTAACCTTGAGTTATAATACCTGCGGTGCGATAAAGCCCTCTCATATTGGCTTGAGGTGGATAAGTGCATGGCAATACACTGTTCAAATTCCGTGACTTCTAAACATTATTAAAACATTGGATATAATTCCAAGCATGTCCTTTTTAGACGCGAGGGCGTTCTACCATCATCTTTGCCGGTAGTATTTTCCGTACTTACGTATCATGCCACGTGCACGGTGAACGATGTGATAAACATGAAACTATTATTTTTACAGGAGATAAATGGTTCTTGGTTTCCCCATGTCGCGATGGCATTCTATTTGCTATAAAACTCGATGCGGCTCTGCATTTTTATTAGTGCCGCGAAGATTCGCCAAGCGACTGAGAGGAAAGGAACCGCCATGAACATAAACGGCTTTAGCGCTTTTAATTATCCTCAGAACTTCCGGCAAACTACCGGCGTAGCCAACCAAAATCCTGCGAACACCAGGGTTGGGACGGCGGCCGACGTTAAATTTACCGTGGATTTTTCGTCGGTGGAAATATCGGTGGAAGAGGTTCAGACCGCCGCTCCCACCATCGAAGATGTCAAAATGGAATTCGCTGCCTTTCTCGACTCTTTGCAAATTACCCAAAGGGGTACTGCCATTACGGTGAGTGTTAGCGATTCGGCCTGGGAAAAGATGGCGGCCGACCCGGAATATAAGCAAAAAATGATGGATCTCTGCAAGCGCGACTTGTGCGATCCGGCCTGGGGAGTGTCGGTGCCGTCGCCGGCCGTCACTACCATACGTATCGACGCCGACGCCGAGGAGGAATACCTTGCCTCCGGCTATGGCAGCGCGGTCGCCGGCATGGCCAATACCAGCAACAGCTTCTGGACACGGCGGTCGGAACGCCACCAGGCCGCCCTTGAAGATATGCAAAAGCTGGCACTCGAAAGACGTGAGATGATGGACTTTATCCAACAGAGAGTCGATCAACGCAAGATGCGTGCCGGCGATTCATTTACCGGCGGATTCACGAACGCTTTTACCAGTCGCTACATCCCTGCCGCGACCAGCGCTGCCGCCAGCATATTCGGTTCGGGTTCATACTTGTAGTTGTCAAGCACACCGTACGCCATGATTTCCTTTTTGGAGTAGCCAAGGCGCCAGACCATTATGGAGCCGGAGCGCCTACTTGACGGCCGTGATGGACTGGTACAGCCGTTGCGTGAACTCATGGAATTTTGTAGAACAATGCATGAAACCGGCTTCCAACTTGGTGGCCGATTGTTTTTCCGGGTCGCACCGGCGCCGTCAGCTTCACCCGGCTACGCCTCCAGAACATGACGGCGCTGCCCAAACCCAGGTTGGATTGTTTTTATCATAAAGGGTTTTTCAGGTCTTGAAATGGGGCTTACCTTAGATTATGCTACGGATGCAAGACCCGGCCTGTTTGCAGCTACGCTGGCTTACGTACTCGATTCAGGAATTTTGGCTTTTCAATAAAATGCTCTCATTTTCAATGGAAAACCCCGTTTTGTACCGATTTGCTAAACTTTTTTTCCTTCTTATCATTCTCGCCCTTCTCGGCATTTCAAGCATGGCCCGGGCGGCCGACCATTGGGTAATCGGTGGCGGCGGCGGAGGCGGCGGAACTCTTGCCGTATCCGGCGCGGCGGCCGGCGTGGGTGGCCAGAGGTTCCTAATATTTGACTTGGACGGGAATACGACCGGTGAGGTCAGCGGCGGCGGTGGTAGTGGTGTAGACGGCGATTCGGGCGGCAGGGGCGGCGCCGGCGGCGCTTATTATGAAGGCGATGGGGTGTCGATTCCGCCTCTTGACGGCGCAGATGGAGGCAGTCCCAGCGAAGAAGGCGGCTCCGGTGGAGATGTTACCACGAGCTTAATGGCCAGTGAGTACGATCTTCTTGGCATTATCGGTGGCAACGGAGGCGAAGGCGCGGCAATTACCGACGCGGCTCAGTTGACAGCCATAATTGGACGGGGCGGCGACGGCGGATCGACCGCTATTACCCTGGATCAAGCAATCGATACTCTGACCGTGAAAGCGGTAGCGATAATAGGCGGTTCGGGCGGAGGCTTTAATTCGCAGGCCGTCTCGGACCTGCCTGTTGCCCAAAGCGGTCAGGGCGGCGGTGCTTCTTTGGATTTGGGAAATAAAAATCTGATCATTACAACGCGTACTCTCGAAATTAACGGTGGTTATGGAAATTTCGGCAACGGCGGAAACGGATTTTTTACAACTACGGGCAACGTAACAGCGAACTCCGGGGTCGTCATTGAAATGTTGGGTGGCACCGGCGGAAACCTCACTGATTCCGGTGAATCCGGTAACGGCGGCCAGGCAGTTTTCAGGGCTTCAAACGTGATTTCCGATCATGTGTACATTAACGGCGGCCGCGGTGGAGCCAATAACGGCAGTGGCTCGT
>JAJQFC010000237.1 GCA_021201355.1 Planctomycetaceae bacterium
TATCGGCCTCGCCGGCGGCAGCGTCGCGGGCGGGCGTTTGCGGGCGGGCGGCGACCAGTTGCGCCGCCTCGACCCTGACGCGATTGTCTTGACGACGCCGCCGTTCCCGGGCGGTTTGCCGGATCAGGCGGTCGACTGGGAGACGCAATTCTTCGCCCCACTTGGCGACAAGGTCGCCCTCGGGCCGATGTGGTTCGTGCCCGGGGCCGGACTGCCACGCGACCTGTTCCCGGAAAACGCGTCCGAGGGCGGGTACTGGAAACGGGATGTGGGAGCGCTCCGTATTATCGGTATCGATGCCAGGGCGTTTTCCTTCGAATCGTCGCGACAGGCCGTTCTCGACCGCCTCCGCCGCGACCTCGATCCCAACCACACCAGCCGGGCCTGGACCGTGGTCGTCCTGTCCCGGACCGCCTTTGACGCCCGGGTCGGGGACGGCCGCATCCTTGGCGCTCTCGGGGGGATTCTGGAACAGGGCGGCGTCGACCTCGTCATCGGCCACGGCGACTACTACCTCCGCACCCGGCCGTTCGCCGGCGGCGGCATGGGCCAGACCCGGTACATTACTATCGCGGACAACCCGTCCGTGGCGCCGGCGGCGATATCTTCACGCGACTATGTCGCGGCCATTTCCGGCGTGCCGCACGTTGCCCGGCTCTGGGCCGACGAGGGGACGCTCGAGTGGCAGGTCTTCGATCTCGGCGGCAAGCCCGTCGACCTCCTGACCCTCACTTCGGACCGGCCGCACCTTGAAGCGCCGCAGCCCATCGAACTGGCGCTCCAGAACGCGTCGTCGGCCCTTCTCCTCCAGCGGGAAATACTGAAGATGACCCGCCAGGCCGCCCTTGCCGTGCCCGACCCGAACCGGGATCTTCTCCTTTCCATCACCTTCGCCAATCCGACCGTGCAGCCGTTCTCCGGCCGCTTCCGCTGGCAGTTGCCGCCCGGCTCGAACTGGCGCATCGAACCCCTGGATATGCCGTTCACCCTCCAGCCGGGGCAGGGCGCGGCCGCCCGCTTCCTCGTCCGGCCGGGGTCGAACGCGACGCCGCCCGTTCTTGTCGCGGAAGCGCCGGACGTCGGGTCGTCGTCGGAACCGCTCATCATTACCAGGCAAAAAACCTATGAGGTGCAGAAGCCGCCGGAACCAATCCGCCTTGACGGGCGCTTCCGGGACAAGCAATACTGGCGGACCTTGCCGGTCCTCACCGGTTTCGAGACCGTCGCCGGCCGGCCGGCGACCAGCCCGACCGAGGCCAGGGTGACGGCGGACCAAAACGGCCTTGTCATCGCCGTGTCGATGGCGGCGCGGAACGTGTCCCAGATCAACCCGCCCGCCTCCGACCCGGACGCGGACAAGGACGGGCGCGTCCTTGACGACGAGTCCCTGGAAATCTACCTCGACCCGAACCGGGACGGCCGGGAATACTACCACTTCGCCGTCAACCCGCGAAACGTCATCCTCGACAGTTCCAGCCGGGGCGGCCTGTCGTACAACCCGTCCTGGCGGCGGGTGGTCCGGTTCGGCCGGGTCGGCGGAGTCGAGACGTGGGATGTCGAGGTCAGGATTCCCTGGGAGGCGGTGGGACAACCGGGCATGCCGGCGGCGGGTGCCGAATGGGGCATGCAACTGGTACGCCGGGACCACGCCGCCAACCGGGACGAAGCCACCGCCGTCCAGCGCCGCCGCCGCGGCTACCAGCCGCCGCCGCCTGAAATCAGCCAATGGGTGCCGACCGGCGGGGACAACACCCGTCCGGGCCTGTACGGCGTGCTCCGCTTCGGCGATCTGTCCGATGCGCCGGAAGCGGGCGATTCCGGCCGTCGGGCGCCGACGCCGGGCGTGCTTATCCGTGGCGGCGGGCAGTTGCCGGGCCGGTTGCCGACGGGCGGATTCATTCCGCCGCCGGCGCCCATCGCCGAACCGCCGCCGCCGGACATGGTGCCGTAGCGGTGGAGGGCGTGGAACCTGCGTCCCGCCGGGAAGCGCGACGCGACGACGCGGGCGCGTTTGTAACGGATGCCTTTGAACGTCCATCTTTGGTACGGGTGACGTGAACGTCCATGTCGTTCACGCGATTCGAATGACGACCGCCGTACCGCACCCGTGACCGTTTTTCCATGCGGCATTGCGTGTGCTGTGTAATACGGTTCCGATCCGGCGCGAATCTCACGGGGCCCGTCCTTGCCGGTATCCTAAAAAAGAACCCTCGGTTAAGGCCGAGGGTTTTTCGTGAAGATATGAATGGGAGGAGCGGTTTCGGTACCTGGACCGGTTCAGCTTGCGGCGGCCGAGGTCACCTTTTCGTCGAGTTCCTTGGACACGCGGATAATGTCGTCTTCCAGTTCGACAAAGAGATCCGTCAGGTACGGGTCGAAGTGCGATCCGCGACCGTCCAGAATGATTCGCATCGCTTCTTCGTGGCTCATCGCCGGTTTATAGCAGCGCTGGTGGGTTAAGGCGTCGTAGACGTCCGCCAGGGCCATTATGCGGGCGGAAATGGGGATTTCCATCTCTTTTTTGCCGGTCGGGTAGCCCCGGCCGTTCCACTTTTCGTGGTGGTACAGGGCGATTTCCTTCCCCATGTGGATGAAGTTGTTGCCGGGATGAAGGTTGTCCACGTCGGCAAGGAGGGAATAGCCGGCGGTGGTGTGGGTCTTCATCGTCTCGAACTCGGCGTCGGTCAGTTTGCCCGGCTTTTGCAGAATAAGGTCAGACACAGCCACCTTGCCGATATCGTGGAGCGGCGCGGCGGTACGGATGTTGTCGGGGAACTCCGGGGGCGGCGGCGGCTCGTTCGGGTTCGGTTTTTCAAGGAGCCGGAGGGCGAGAAGGTAGCAGATTTCCCGCACCCGTTCGATATGCTCGCCGGTATCTTCGTCGCGGGATTCGGCCAGTTTACACATGGCGAAGATAGTGGACAGTTGCGCGGCCGTAATCTGTTTAACCTGTTTGTTGACTCGTTCTTCAAGAAGGGCGCTGTGTTCGGCGAGCTGCTGTTGGAGCTGCATTTCACGGTCGTGCAGTTTTTTCCGTTCGATGCACGAGGCCAGCCTGGCCCGGAGAATCTGGGCCCGGAACGGCTTTTGCATATAATCGGCCGCGCCTTTTTCGATACAGAAGACAATCTTGTCCATGTCCGACAGGGCGGTGACGACGATGACCGGCACGTTCCGGAGCTTTTCCGATTCCTGCATCTTATCGAGAAGTTCCGGACCGGACATCACCGGCATCATCAGATCGAGAATGACGCAGTCCGGCAGTTCCTCTTCCATACTCACAAGGGCCTCGGCGCCGTTTTCGGCCTCCTTGGCAATATAGCCCAATTTCTTGACCTGATCGCGGATAAGCCGGCGAATAATTGGGGAATCCTCGACAATCAGGACCGTGCCGGAATCGCCGGCCGCCGGTTTCTCGCTCGCGCCGGTTACGTCCGGTGCTGTCTCGGATATGACCTCGGACATCGGTAGATCTCCCGTTCGATGGCGAATCACCCACGAACCGTCAGACAACAGCGGTGGCGGTCGTGCGGCGGGCAAACATGATGAAGGCTCTTCACTGCGGACCGCCTTGATGCCGGACGGGGCGCCGTCTCGAATGACGTTCCGGCACGGCAGTGAACAGCATGTAGCCACATTGTAATAATATAGTCCTTGATCTTCAATTTTTTTTGCAATAAATCCAGGAAAAAACTGGACAGCGACCGCCTGTTCCCGTTTAAAGGGTTCTTTCGCCGACCAGCGACACCACCCGCACATGGGGCGGCTTGCTCGGCGGACAGGTGGTTTACGTATAATTTTGTGTCCCCGGCCGTCAACCTTCCTTTTATGAAAGTACCGGCGCGGCGACGGGTGTCAAGGAAACATTATAACGTTTGAAGCATGTTTAGCCAAGAGCGAAGGAACGGCCAGTGGGCAGACACGCGATTAGCCAAGCAAAAACCATCGTCGTCAAGGTCGGTTCCAGCCTCCTTGCCTCCATTCGCGGCGGCCTTGACACCGCCTTTATCGCCAGGCTGGTCGGGCAAATCGCCGACGCCGTCGACGACGGTCGCCGCATCGTCCTCGTCAGTTCCGGCGCCGTCGCCGCCGGCACGGCCGAACTCGGACTGCCGGCCCGGCCGGGCGAACTGTCCCTTATTCAGGCCGCCGCCGCCGTCGGGCAGGGGGCGCTCATGCAAATCTACCGGCAATTGTTCGGCTGCTACCGGCTGAACGCCGCCCAGGTTCTCCTGACCCGGGACGGCCTCCACGACCGGCGCCGGTTTCTTCATGCCCGAAACGCCCTCCTCGCCCTGATGCAGCAGAACGCCATTCCGGTGGGGAACGAAACCGACGTCGTCGCGGTCGAGGAACTCCGCCTCAAGATGGGCGACAACGACTCCCTCGCCGTCTCGACCGCCCAACTGGTCGACGCCGACGCCGTCGTCATCCTTTCCGACGTCGACGGACTCTACGACCGCGCGCCGTCGCAGCCGGGAGCGAAGCTTATTCCCGAGGTCCGGGAATTGTCGGAAGAAATTTGCGGCATGGCCGGCGGGTCGGAGTCGGGCGTCGGCACCGGCGGCATGGCGTCGAAAATCAACGCCGCCCGCGCCGCCAACCTGGCAAACATTCCCCTTCTCGTCGCCAGCGGCAAGGTCGACAATGTCCTCTGTGAAATTCTCGCCGGCAAGGAAGTCGGCACCATTTTCATCCCGCCCGGACGGCGGGAGTCGTCGTACCGGCAATGGATCGCCTACGGCCGGGGACCGGACGGCGTCGTTGTCGTCGACGACGGGGCGGTCCGCGCCCTTGTCGAGAAAAAGAAAAGCCTTCTGCCAATAGGCATCCGGGACGTCCGGGGTGATTTCGCCGAAGGCGACACCGTCGCCATCGTCGACCTGGCCGGACACGAGTTCGCCCGGGGCCTCAGTAACTTTACCTCCCGTGAACTTCGCCAGATCATGGGCTGCCGCTCCGGCACCCTGTCGAATCTTCTCGGCCACGACTGCGCCGAGACCGCCGTGCACCGGGATAACCTGGTCATGGTGGACCGCTAGGACGAGGCGGGCGGGGCGGTTTCGCCGCCGTCCGTGGTGGTTGTGTGAAAGGGTACGAAGGAAAAGGGAATGGCGAAAAAACTCACTTCGGGGAACGGCTGGTCGTTCGAGCCGGCCGGCGGCGGCCGGGACGAGACGGTCCGGTCACTCCCGGACGACAAGCAGTCGGCCGTTGTCCGGCTGGAAAAACGGGCGAAAGGCAAGGTCGTCACCGCCGTCTCGAAATTCGTTCTTTCCGACGGCGACCGGAAGGCCGTCGCCGCCGCCCTCCGGAAACACTGCGGGACCGGAGGGTCGGACCAGGACGGCTGCATCGAGGTCCAGGGCGATCACGCCGAAAAGGTCAGGGCCTTTCTCGAGAAAAAGGGCTGGCGGGTCAAATAAACCGGTGCGGCGGTTTTTTTGAAGAGAGAAGGGGCTTTACGGGAGATCGAGACGTGGCGCCGTGGCGACGCTCTCACCCGGCTGGAACGATACATCGCTGGAACAGTGACGGCGCGGTGAGGACGGGTGAAGGTCGTAGGCCGTTTGGACGCTGACTGGCGCGAAAAACTTGAAACGTCGCGGTAACTCGCTATATTTATGCCTTGCGGCGCCGAGTCGCCAGAGGGGCGGCATCGCCGTTTTTTCGGGAGTACGGCTTTTCTTAACGTAAAACTCTCCCCGGCGACGGATTGCCTACCGCCGGAGACATGTATTACGGTGGACTGTGCGATTTTATCGGTTTCACGCGGAGAGGGAAAGGTAATAGATATGTATAGTCAAAAAGTGCTCGAACACTTTCATAATCCCCACAATCCCGGGGAAATTGAGGATGCGGACGGCGTCGGCGAAGTCGGGAACCCGCAGTGCGGCGACATGATGCGCATCACCATCAAGGTCAAGGACGGGATTCTCGAAGATATCCGTTGGAAGACCCTCGGTTGCGGCGCCGCCATCGCCACCAGTTCGGTCATGACCGATCTGGCCAAGGGAAAAACCCTGAAGGAAGCCCTGGCCCTGACCCGGGACAGCGTCGCCGAAGCGCTGGACGGTTTGCCGCCGGCGAAGATGCACTGCTCCAACCTCGCCACCGACGGCCTCCGCGCCGCCATAGAGGACTATATGGCAAAGCATCCGGACGAAGTGTTGGACTGATACGGTTTGAACATGCCGATTTTTATACTGGCGGCGGACGCGTGTCCGCCGCTTTTTTTTTGGATTCTTTCGGGCGGAAAGAGTGTCTTCTCGGCATTTCAGTAGAGAACAAATTTCATTGGTGTGACAATAAACGGGGTTGGCCCGATACGCCAACCCCGTTCGCAGTGTTACCCGATTCCGTTTCTCGGCGGCGCGTGCGTCAATGGCCGCCGGACATGAACCGTTCGACAATCGACGCCTCCTTCGAGCCGACAAGGAGACGGACGACTTCGTTTTCGTCCTTGGCTTCGACAACCTTGTCCACCAGATCCTGCGTCCGGAGGGCGCCGGTGATGCTGGCAAGGAAGTGGAGGTGCGGGCCGGACGTGTTTTTCGGGCTGGCGACGAGAATCATGAGCCTGACCGGCGTGCCGTCGAGGCACGAGAAATTCATCCCGTCCGGGCACAGACCAACCGCCGCCATGACGTGGTTCACCGCGTCAGACCGGCCGTGCGGCATGGAGACGCCGAATTCCAGTTCCGTCTGCGCCGCCGCTTCCCGTTCGGCAATGGATCCGAGAACCTCCTGCTCGCATTTAATCGGCAGGCCGCCGCCGTCGAGCTTCCGGACCAGTTCGTGGATGGCGTCCTCCTTTTCCCTCGCCACCATCTGCATGATGACGCAGTCGGGAC
This sequence comes from Planctomycetaceae bacterium, assembly GCA_021201355.1. Taxonomy (GTDB): domain Bacteria; phylum Planctomycetota; class SZUA-567; order SZUA-567; family SZUA-567; genus JAJBSZ01. The sequence goes on from JAJQFC010000237.1 coordinate 6,855, forward strand.
GGAGTATTTCCAATTTTTCCTTAATGGGAAGGGTGCGGACGCTCGTCACCGACCGGAGCGTACGGCGGAATTCCTTCGGCTTCGCTATTTCCTTGATGCGGTCGAGATCCTGGTGAAGTTCGACCAGCGCTTCGTAGACGACGGTATGGATGAAGGTGACGTCGCGCCGGTTCGACGAGAAGACGATGGCGTTGTTTTTGTCGCGGTACATGGAAAACGCCAGATCGTCCTTGCGAATATGGTAGAGTCGGCTGGCCGAATCGACCATGGAGATAAAGAAGCCTTCCGACCGGAACGCGTCGAGGATGCTGTGGGTGGCGCCGTCCGCCACCGATTCGGACGGGAATGGGAACGTGCTCTGGCGGAAGTCGTCGGACGGCCGTTCGACCGTAACGCCCTTGCCGGGCAGGGACAGGGCGGCGGTGAGGATGGGCGGGGCGAGGACGGTGGTGAACAGGGTCATGATGATGGCGGCGCCGAACATGTCGGCGTCAAGGATGCCTGTCGACATGCCGATGCCGGCGATGATGAGGGCGACCTCGCCACGGGGCACCATGCCGGCGCCGATACGGAAGGCGCCAAGCCAGTTGAAATTGAGGAACAGCGCGGGGAGGGCGCAGCCGACAATCTTGGCGGCGACGGCGAGAAGGCCGAAAATGAGGCCGAAGGTGATGACTTCCGGCTTTGCCAGGCGTTCCAGATCGACAATCATGCCCATGACGGCGAAGAAAATCGGGACAAAGAAGTCTTGAAGATTGTGGAGTCGTTCCTGCACGATAAAGGTGATGTCGGTTTTCGAGAGGGACAGGCCCATAACGTAGGCGCCGATGATCATCGCGAGGCCGAACGTTTCGAAAATGCCGGCTGAGATGAAGGCGAGCCCGAGGGAGAGGGTGGTGAAGGTCGTCGGGCTTTTAAACGATTTCAGGAACCGGCCGATATGGCTCGAGAGGGCAAGGCCGATGGCGCTGAAGACCACGCAGACCAGGATGGTGGTGAGGGCGACGTGGGCGATGTTCCCCCAGGGAAGATTGGCGATATCGCCGTCGCCCACGCGGAGGACGTCTATCAGGCTGATGATGATGGCGAGGCCGATGATGCCGAGAACGTCGTCAATAATGGCGGAGGCGAGGATGGTGACGCCTTCCGGGCTGTCCATCTGTTTTCGTTCGGACAAGATGCGGGCGGTGATGCCGACGGATGTGGCGGTGCAGAGGGCGCCGAGGAAGAGGCAGGCCGGGGTGAGGAAATGGTAGTCGCCCGGGCCGAAATAGACGCCCGCGAAGTCGCCGGCTATAAACGATATGACGACGCCGCCAAGGCCGATGACGGTTCCGGCCACCGAATATTTAAGGAACTGGCGGAAGTCCGTCTCCAATCCGACTATGAAGAGAAGGATAAGGCTGGCGACGGTGGCAAAGCCATATAGTTCGGGAGATATGGGAAATTCACCGCCGACGGGCCGGGGAAACAGGCCGTGGGGTAGGCCGAGAAACGGCAGGGAAATGCTTCCAAGCAGGTACGGCCCGATAATAATGCCGGACAGAAGTTCGCCAAGAACGGACGGCATTCGCAACCGGCGGACAATGCCGCCGCCGATACGGACGGCGAAGATAATCACCGCCAACCGAAACACCAGAATCACCATCTGGTGCACCATGCTGTTACCGCCCCCGGCATGCGCGGTTTCACTGGCGGCTTGGGCCGCTTCGGCGGCGAAAGCGGTGGAGAAGATTTCCATAGTGATGCCTCGTGTCAACCATAGGTCCATAAAATACGTTCATTCCTGCCGCCCGGGACGTTTGCGTGAAATGCACGGCAACCGTCGGTATTCCGTTGCGGAATCCTGACAGGAGACGATTCGCGCACCTCACGCCCGGGGGTGAAAATGAACAACGTATCGGGAAAATCCCGATTTCGTACGCATGCTTTCCCATGACGTGACTCCGCCACGAGAACCACCCGTTTTAAAACGCAAAATATTACAAATTATATGCCTGTGGATATAAATGGCAAGGATGGAATACCGATTCTTTTTGTCGGCCCGGCGGATGGGCGGAGAGGTCCTGGGTTCTGTAAGTTGTTATAATTAAATTGGTTATCACTATTGCGGTTTGTTAAGTATGGTAAGTGGTACTTAAAGTAAAAATGACCGGGACAAAATTTTCTGCTGTCGGACCGATGCTGGACCGGACCTCACCATCTGTCCGACCATGCCGGTGATGGGTAGGGCGCGGGAATGGGACGTCAGGCATCGTGGTTCGGCAGACGGTGGAACGGACGGGCGGACATGGTCGGAACGCGGATACATCCGAGGTGATCATTTCCGGTGTTTTCTGCCTCGGCGTTTACCCCGGGGCTTTTTCACCGGGGCCGTTCCCTGGCCAACCGCCGCGCCGGTTTCGGGGGCGGTGGCGGCAAGGGGCGGAAGTTCGCCGGTCAGGTTGACGACGGTCATGCTGAGGCGGGTGATGGCGCCGTCGTTCAGGTGCGGCAGGCAATCGATGCGGAGCCAGGAACGGCGGCGGTTCGGCAGTTCCACCGACAGGACAGCCGATCGCGGCGTCCCGGTCTTCCAGGCCATGTCCTGGGGCCAATGATTTTCCGCCACCGGTTTGTGGTTGGCGCCGTGGGCGCGGAAATCAGCCCGGCGGTTTTCCAGGGCGTCCTGCAAATCGGCAAGCGACGAACTGCCAAACAATTCCAGTCCAAGCTGGTTGGAAAAAACCAGATTGGCGGATGAATCGTAGACTAAAAGCCCGCACGGCAGCTCTTCCCACAAAGTGGGAATGGGCAGGCCGTCGACGATTTCCGGTTCTTCCTGATCTTCGGGTACATCCAGGTTTTCGGATATTTCCCGGTCGTGTGATTCATCTTGGTCTTTGGGTGACTCCGGGTCGCCCTGTTCATTCGGGATGTCAGGGTCTTTCCGGCCCTCGGGACCGAATGGGTCGCGTGGCGCGTCTGTCGCACCCGTTTCACATGGATTAATAGGCTGTTCGGACGAAACGTCGGGTGTTTGCGGATTTTGGGGTCTTTCCGCGGATATTGTATCCTGATACGGCTGATCGGTTACGCCCTCGACCCTATCGTTTTTAGGAGAGGATTCGCCCGTGTGATCAGTTGTGGAAATATGTGCAAGGATGTCCTCGTCGTCAAGCCGAGCCGCTTCGCGAGTGACGGTCGGGTCGGCGATATCGGTCGGGTATGGTTCGGCACCGTTGCTCGGCTCGGCGGCGTCAGGCGTTGTCGTTCCGGCAATCTGTTCGCCGTGGGCCGACGGGCTCAGGCGAAGTTGGATAACGCCGGGATCCGGGTCGACGGCTTCCAATTCGACCATGACGCCGTGCATGTGGGCGTTGGCGGCGCGTTCGACAGCGGCGCCGATACGTTCGCGGAGTTCGGCTTCGTCGAGGGGGAAGGATAGGTAATCGGCGGCGCCGGCGCGGAAGTACGCTACCGCCTGGGCGAGACTGCGAAGGCGGGACACGGCAATAAGGGGGACGTTGTCGGCCAGGGCGGCGAGTTCGGCAAACTGCTCGCCTTCCGTTCCTCCCTTTATTTCGGCGGAAAACAGGATGGCGTCCGGGAGCGGGACGTCATTTTCCGGTCTGGTCGGGTAGGGATAATACACCGGCTCCGCCCAATCCGCGAGGACGGTGCGGGCGCTTTCCAGTCCTTCGTGTTCGGTATCGATTATCCACACTTTCGGCCGTAACGGCTCGTTTAATTCGTTATCCATGCCACCACTATACGGACAAGGTTGAAAAAAGCAAGGGCGGATGGCGTATCGTCCGTTATGGTGGCGTTGGGAAGCGGAGCGGAGAAAAAGTTCCAGGAAAAAGCCTTGCGCTCGCGTGATATTTCACTATAATCTTTATCCTCTTATGGCGAAAATAGCTCAGTTGGTTAGAGCGTCTGACTGTGGCTCAGAAGGTCGTGGGTTCGAATCCCATTTTTCGCCCCAGCTATC
>JAJQFC010000306.1 GCA_021201355.1 Planctomycetaceae bacterium
CGCCGTGCACACCGGCCACAAGTTCACTGCCATCTTTGTCAGTGAAGCCATGGTCGGGCATAAGCTGGGCGAGTTCGCCATTACCCGCAACTACCACGGACACAACAAGTAAGCGAGTTGCGATTCTATCGGCTAATCAGTTCGCGGCGTCCTGAAGTCGCGGTCGGACATTTATGCGAGGGTTATTGAAATGGGTTATGTTGCCAAACACCGGCACGCGCCGATCAAGGCGTACAAGGCGCGCCTGGTCATCGACCTTGTTCGCGGCAAGAGCGTCAACGACGCCCTGAACATCCTCCGGTACAAGCCCCAGCGGGCCGCCCGGATGATTGAGCGGGTCATCAAGTCCGCCCAGGCCAACGCCGAGGACAGGGGAGCCGAGGGCCAATTTTACATCGCCAAGGCCTGGGTCGACGAAGGCTTCATGATGAAGCGTTTCCGTCCCCGGTCGCGCGGTGGCGCCGCTCCGTACCTGCGGCGTCGCAGCCACATCTGCGTCGAAGTTGATGTGCTGGAAAACTAGGCGGAAATGAGGCCGACGTGCCGTTTTCGCAATAATAACCAGTAGCGCCAGGCTGTTACATGAGCGCTCCGGCAGGGAAGACGGCACCGGGGTATTTACGTTAGATACAAATAGCGGGAGATTCCTGTGGGCCAGAAGGTTCATCCGATTGGGTTCCGTACCGGCGTGACGCGCGATTGGGATTCGCGCTGGTACGCCGACAAGAAGAATTTCGGCCGTTACCTTGTCGAAGATCACAACATCCGTAAATACCTGAAAAAGGCGCTTTCCTTCGCGGCCATCGCCAAGACGGAAATCGAACGGACCGAAGACGAGGTCGAGGTCATCACCCACACCGCCCGGCCGGGCGTCGTCATCGGCCGCCGCGGCACCGAGGTGGACCGCCTCCGGGAAGAACTCGAGCGTCTCATCCAGGCCAAGGTTTCCGTGAAGATCCGGGAAATCACCAAGCCGGAACTGAATGCCCAGCTCGTCGCCGAAGGCATTGCCGAGCAGATTGAAAAGCGCGTCGCCTACCGCCGGGCCATGAAGAAGTCGGTCGAAGCCTGCATCCAGGCCGGCGTCTACGGCATCAAGGTGCGCTGCTCCGGCCGTCTCGGCGGGGCGGAAATCGCCCGGGCGGACGGCTACACGGTCGGCAACCTGCCGCTCCAGAAGCTCCGCGCCGTCATCGACTACGGCTTCGCCGAAGCCCACACCATGATGGGCAACATCGGCGTCAAGGTCTGGTTGTACAAGGGCGATGTCGGGGAAGAAATCACCGACGACGGCCCGGTGGAAAACGAACAGCCGCGCGGCCGTGGCCGGCGCTAGGCAGACAAGCGGCGATTTGATGTCCGGCCGGAATCGTGGCTTCAGACGGTCAGGTAAGGCCGAAACGGGGCTGGGCGGTTAGAGCGGCGGGATTTCCATATAACGGTTGTATCCGCTCCCGGCAGCGGCGATCGCCTCCGGGTTCGGTTGAAAGTTCAGGAGATTTGTCATGGCTTTGATGCCGAAACGTTTGAAACATTCGCGCAAATTCATGCGCGGCCGCATTCGCGGCAATGCCACCTCAGGCAACTTTATCGCCTTTGGCGACTTCGGGATTCAGGCCATGGAAGCCGGCAAGATCACGTCGCAGCAGATTGAAGCCGCCCGTGTCGCCGCCAACCGTCTCATCAGCGGCCAGGGCAAGATGTGGATCCGCATCTTCCCGCACAAGTCCGCCACCGCCCGTCCGGCTGAAACGCGTATGGGTAAGGGCAAGGGTGAAGTCGACCACTGGTTCGCCGCCGTGAAGCCCGGCACCATTCTTTTTGAAATGAGCGGCGTGTCGGAAACGCTGGCCCGCGAGGCGTTCAAGCGTCAGGCCTACAAGCTGCCGGTCAAGACCTGTTTTGCCCGTAGGAGACATTCGCTATGAAGGCTGATGAAATTCGCGCCATGGAGCCGGCGGCCATAATGACCGAGGTCGAGAAGCTCCGCAAGGAATTGCTTGAACTGCGTTGCAAAGTTGCCCTGGGTGAAGATGTCCGTCCGCACCGGGTCAAGGAAATCAAGAAAGAAATCGCCAGAATGCTCACAATCTTCGGCGAAAAACAGGCAGCGGAAGAAGGGGTCAAGGCATGAGCGAAGAAAAGTCCGTCGAACGCACCTCCCGCCGCTCGGTTATTGGCGTCGTCCTGTCGAACAAGATGCAGAAAACCATTCTCGTCACGGTTATGCGCGAGTTCAAGCACCCGAAGTACGAGAAGCGCGTTCGCCGCACCAAGCACTATGTGGTGCACGACGAAAAGGGCGAAGCGAGGCCTGGCGATCAGGTAGAGATTATGGAGACGCGCAAGCTGTCCAAAACCAAGAACTGGCGTTTGGTCAAGGTCTTGAAATGTGTGGAATAAAAGGTTTGTCCGCCATAGGGGCGCGGAAAACGGTTTGCGGCATGTCATGAACCGTTCGACCGGCGCCTGGAGGTTATATCCGTGATTCAGATGCAGACAATGTTGGACGTGGCCGACAACACCGGCGCCAAGCAGGCCATGTGCATCAAGGTGCTCGGTTCGACGCGCCGGCGTTACGCCTCCCTCGGCGATATCGTCGTGGTGACGGTGAAGAAGGCGGTCCCGGGCGGCGACATCAAGGCCGGCACCGTCGCGAAGGGCGTCGTCGTCCGGACGAAAAAGGCGGTCAAGCGGCCCGACGGCACGTCCATCCGCTTTGACTCGAACGCCATCGTCCTCGTCGACGCGGACAAGAACCCGCGCGGCACCCGTATCTTCGGCCCTGTTGCCCGCGAATTGCGCCAGGCCAACTTTATGAAAATCGTCTCGCTTGCCCCGGAAGTCGTCTGAGTCCCGCCGCTTCGCGGTCGACCGGATACCTCTTCCGAAAAATCGGTATCAATGGCCTGGAAACGGAAAGCGGCACGCGACCGTCCGGCCACTGGAAAACCGGTGCAAATGAGAGACACAAACACTAGCACCTATCAGGCAAGCGCCAAAAGGGTAAAGCAATGGAAACCAAGACCCGCATTCGTAAAAACGACATTGTCCAGGTGATGGCCGGTTCCGATGGTGGCAAGGTCGCCGCTGATTCCGGCAACGACCGCGGCAAGCGCGGCAAGGTTCTCGAAATCGATCGGGAAAAGAACCGGGCCAAGGTCCAGGGCGTCAAGATGATCTACCGTCATCTGCCCGTCTCCAAAGACCCGAACAAGCCGGGCGGCGGCCGCATCCAGAAGGAAGCCTACGTCAACCTGTCGAACCTGGCGGTGGTCTGCCCGAAGTGCGATGCCGCGACCCGCATCGGCATCCGTGAAGACAAACAGGAACGCGACGGCGGCAAGGTCAAGACGAAACGCATCCGCGTCTGCAAGAAGTGCGGCGGCGACATCGCCCCCCGCGACTAATACATAAAGGCTCCATGAAGCGTCGGTCGGAATCGACGCTCTCAACCCGACACGCTCCGCCGGCAGTTCCAGATCGGTTTGCGTCACCTGACCCGAACCGGGAGCCGTGAACGCCGTCGCCGCGGCCGGGCACTAGAAAAGGGTATGATACGATGAAGGCTCGTCTGTTGGAGAAGTACCGGAACGACGTTATTCCGGCGATGCAGAAGGAATTCGGCCGCACCAATATCCATTCGCTGCCGCGCATCGAAAAGATTTGTCTGAACATGGGTATCGGCAAGGCTATCGAAGACGCCAAGATCCTTGAAGAGGGCGTCAAGGTTATGACTACCATCGCCGGCCAGGCCGCTGTCGTCACGAAGGCCCGCGTCTCCGTCTCCAACTTCAAGCTCCGTCAGGGCTATAAGATTGGCTGCCGGGTGACCCTTCGCGGCCAGACCATGTACGAGTTCTTCGATCGTTTGGTGTCGACGGCGATTCCGCGCATCCGCGACTTCCGCGGCGTGTCCAAGAAGTCCTTCGACAAGTCCGGCAACTACTCCATCGGCGTCGAGGAAGTCACCATCTTCCCGGAAGTTGACGCCGACCGTCTCGTCCACCCGTTCGGCATGGACGTGACCTTTGTCATCAAGAATTCGAAAGGCCCGGACGAAAGCCGCGCCTTCCTGAAAATGATGGGTATGCCGTTCGCGGAATAACGCACGACCTCGCGTTCTGACCGGACGGCCCTCTCGCTGAGAACGGCGTCGTGGAAATAGACGCGCTAACCTTGGAGATTTACTGTGGCGAAAACATCCTGGATTGTGAAGTCCAACCGTCCTCCGAAGTTCAAGACCCGGGGCTACACCCGCTGCAAACTGTGCGGCCGCGCCCGTGGCGTCTACCAGAAGTTCAGCATCTGCCGTATCTGCCTCCGGAACCTGGCGAACAAGGGTGAAATTCCGGGCATGCGGAAGTCGAGCTGGTAGGAACGGCGGAGTCGATTCGGCCGGCGGCGGCAAGCGCCTGAAGGCCTCGACCAAAAATTTACTGACCGTGCGGCGACGGAGTGCCCGATTCCCGCGCGTCTCATTACCATACTGCACAACTCAAGAAGGATACCGGTATGAGCATGACCGATCCCGTGGCAGACATGTTGACCCGCATCAGAAACGCCAATGCCCTGATGCGCGAGGAAGTCAGCATGCCCTCCACCGCCATCAAGATCAACATCGCGGACGTTTTGAAGCGTGAAGGCTTTATCCAGGGCTACGACATTGTCGAACGCCCGCTTCAGAACGAACTGAAAATCACCTTGAAGTACGGTCCGGAAGGCGAAAAGGTCATCCGTTCCATCATCCGGACGTCGAAGCCGGGCTGCCGGGTCTACCGCGGCTACTCGGATATTCCGGTCGTGCTGAGCGGCCAGGGCGTGGCGGTCGTCTCCACGAACCAGGGCGTCCTCTCCGACCGCGAATGTCGCGACAAAAAGGTCGGCGGCGAAGTTTTGTGCACTGTTTACTAATCGCTGACAGGCGTTGGCGGCCCGAGCGGGTGTGCGTATCAGGCCAAAACGTTTTTTGACGATACTGCCAGTTACACTGAAGCGCGCTGAAATCGGTCATTTAATCCTGTAACCATTGCGTGCGCTTCAGGCTTGGGATAAGCTTTCCCGAAAATCAAAGTGGGTCTGGTATAGGATGAACATACATGTCACGCGTAGGAAAAATTCCGGTTCCGGTTCCAGCGGGTGTGACCGTCACGGTCCCTGCCGAGGAAATCGTGGTCAAGGGCCCGAAGGGCGAGCTGCGCCAGAAGCTCGTGCCCGGGGTCAAGATCAATGTCGAAGCGGCCGAAGTCAAGGTCACCCGCGACTCCGACTCGAAACCCCATCGCGCCCTGCACGGCCTGTACCGCGCCCTTATCCAGAACATGGTGGTGGGCGTCACCCAGGGTTATGAAAAGCGCATGCGGATTGTCGGTACCGGCTACCGCGTCGAACTGAAGGGCAAGGTGCTTCAGGTCGTCGCCGGCTTCTCGCACCCGATCGACTTCGAGATTCCGAACGGGATCGAAATCGAAATCCCCAAGGCGACCAGCCGCGAATACATGGATTTCATCATCCGTGGCATTGACAAGCAACTGGTCGGCGAAGTCTGCGCCAAAATCCGCCGCATCCGTCCGCCCGACCTTTATCAGGGCAAGGGCATACGCTTCACGGACGAACACGTGCGTCGTCTCGAAGGCAAGTCCTTCGGCGCCGGCAAGTAGTCAATCGCCTGAAATATTCGTTCATGGGGTAACGGTTCCAGGCCGCGCCTGCCGTCACCCGGGAGAAGAGCATAATGGAAAAGATTCTCAAAAAACGCTACGATCTGCGGCGCCGCCACCAGCGGGCACGGCGGAAAGTCACCGGCACGGCGGAACGGCCGCGCATGGCGGTTTACCGCAGTCTTCGGAACATCTCGGTCCAGTTCATCGACGACGTCGCCGGCAAGACCCTCTGCGCCGTCTCGACGGAATCGGCCGATTTCCCGAAAGACACCTACGGCGGCAATGTCAAGGCGGCCGAGATCATCGGCGAAATGGCCGCGAAAAAGGCCAAGGATGCCGGCATCACCGCCGTCGTCTACGACAAGGGCGGCCGGAAATATCACGGGCGGGTCAAGGCCCTGGCCGACGCGGCTCGCAAGGGCGGTTTGGTCTTCTAGTACTTGTATAAAATCCATCGGGAAGGCTTCCTTTCCGAACGACAACTTCTGAATGGAGTTTGCGGCATGGCTGAAAATGGCGAAAACAGGGTTAGCGGCGGCGGTTCGGCGGAGCAGGGCGCTCCCCGGCGGGCACGCGGCGGAACAAGGACCGGCGGCGGCGATGCCGGCGCGCGCGGCGGCAGCCGTGGCGGTCGCGGCGACACCATGCGTCGCGGTCGGGGCAAGCGCGGCGACCGGGACAAACCCCGGGAACGCGAATTCCAGGAAACGCTCATCAGCGTCTACCGCTGCTCGGCGACGGTCAAGGGCGGTCGGCGTCTGTCGTTCGGCTCCCTGGTCTGCGTCGGCGACGGCAAGGGCCGGGTCGGCATCGGCTACGGCAAGGCCAAGGAAGTTCCGGGCGCGTTCCAGAAAGCCATCAAGGCCGGCCGTCGTTCCCTGAAGCGCTTCACCATTACCCCGGGCGGGTCGATTCCGCACGAAATCAAGGGCCGCTTCGGCGCCTCGCAGGTCGTCCTCATCCCGGCCATGCCCGGTACCGGCGTCATCGCCGGCGCCGCCGTCAAGGCCATCCTCGAGGCCGGCGGACTGACGAACGTCCTCACCAAGGTCTATGGTTCGACCAACACCCGGAACGTCGTCAAGGCGGTCATGGACGCTCTCGAAAAGCTTCGGAGCAAGGAAATGACCGAGTCGCTCCGAGGCGTCGAGCTGAAATAACCGGGGATATGCGAAGCGGTTGCGGCCAGGCGCCGCAACTCTCGTATGGCTCCCACGGGAACGGGCCTCGCGAAAAGCCATGATCTAGTCGGCGTGCGGTGGTACTACTGGCGCACGCCTCAAAGCAGAACCGTAAGGACACTGAAATGAATCTCGCCGATGTTTTCAATGCCGTCACCGGGCACAAACGGAGAAAGAGAATCGGGCGCGGCGCCGGTTCGGGCCATGGCAAGACCGCCGGTCGCGGCCAGAAGGGTTTTGGCGCCCGGAGCGGTCACAACCGCCTGCGCGGCTTTGTCGGCGGCCAGACCCAGTTGAAGGAACGGCTCCCGAAGGTCGGTTTCAACAACGTCAACCACGCGACCATCTACCTGCCGATCAACATCGACTGGCTGAACAATAATTTTGAAGACGGCGAGACCGTCGACGTCGCCAGCCTCCGGAAAAACGGCATGACCATCCGTCGTGGCGATCTGGTCAAGGTGCTTGGCCACGGCGACCTGACGAAGAAGCTCACCGTCAAGGTCAACGCCGTATCGAAAACCGCGAAGGAAAAGATTGAAAAGGCCGGCGGTTCTGTCGAAGTCCTGACGGAGAAGGCCGGCAAGGTCAAGGAAACGCCGGCCGAATAGGTCTCGCGTTCCTGCTGCGGGTGAGGCGTTTCTTCTCGTCGAGCAAAAGTGACGGGCTGTCCCAGGCGAATTGCCGGGGTAGTGAACTCGGGACCAGGTGGCTGTCCGGTGAAGCGGGGCATCCGGGAAGAACAATCAAGGACGCACCAACCCGACGACTCCATGGCGGTGTCTCCGCCGTATATTCTTGAAAGCGCCTTCTGGGTGGGCTTACATGTTTGATATCATTGCCAAAATTCTCAATGTCAAGGAACTGCGAGTCAAGCTTGGCATCACCTTTCTCCTGCTGGTCGTTTTCCGGCTCGGGTCGTTCATCCCGACGCCCGGCGTAAACGTCCGGGCCATCACCGACTTTGTCGCCAGCGCCCAGGGCGCGGTCGGCGCGGTGTTGAGCATGGCCGACATATTCACCGGCGGCGCGTTGTCCTCGATGGCGATATTCGGCCTTGGCATCATGCCGTACATTACCGCCTCCATTATTTTCCAGCTCCTCACCGCCATCGTCCCGGCCCTGTCCCGCCTGGCCCACGAAGGCGCCACCGGCCGGAAAAAAATCAACCAGTACGTCCGCGCCTCGACCGTGCTTCTCTGCATTATCCAGGCGTCGATGCTGGCGTGGGGCATGGCCAGCGCCAGCGGCGGCGAAGGCGTCAGCTATATCGCTCCCGGCGTGGCCGGATGGGAATTTTTCCTCTACGTCGTCTTCTCCCTGACCGTCGGCACCATGTTCCTCATGTGGCTTGGCGAGCAGATTGATGAATTCGGCATCGGGAACGGCATTTCCCTTATCATCATGGCCGGCATCCTGTCCCGGATTCCCAGCGCCATCTCCCGGCTGGTATCCGGTGCGAATCCGGCGGCGGGCGGAGCGTCAGTGAGTCTCGGGCAGATTGTCGTCCTGATTCTCCTGTTTGTCGCGATGACTCTCGCCGTCGTCCTTATCACCCTCGGCACCCGTCGGATTCCGATTATGCAGGCGAAGGCTGTTCGCGGCCGGAAGACGTATGGCGGACAACGCCAGTTCCTTCCGCTCAAGGTCAACCAGGCCAACGTGATTCCGATTATCTTCGGCCAGGCCATCATGCAGGTCATCGCCGGCATCGCCGGACTTATCCTCGGCGTGTACGGCGTGTTTATGGCGCCCGGGTCGTTCCTGTACACGGTCCTGTATGTTCTCCTGATTATTTTCTTCTGCTACTTCTATACCGCCATCCAGTTTAACCCGAACGAAATGGCGGACAACCTGAAACAGGGCGGCATGTATATTCCGGGTATCCGGCCGGGCAAGCGCACCGCCGAACACCTGGCAAAGATTATGAACCGGATCGCTCTGGCGGGCGGCGCCTTCCTGGCCCTCATCGCCATTGTCCCGCAGTTCATCAGTTCGGCCCTGAACGTCAGTTATGACATCAGCGGCATGCTTGGCGGCACCGGCCTTCTCATCGTCGTCGGCGTTGCCCTCGACCTGGTGCAAAAGGTTGAAAGCCATCTCCTCATGAGGAACTACGAAGGATTTGGCCTCGCCGGCGGCAGAATAAAAGGCCGTCGCGGGTAAGATACACCCTGTCGGTTCCCGGATGTCCTGTCACCTTGCCGGGAAGAGACGGTCACAGTCACGAGGAAAGTGGACCCATGGGCGAACGCGTTATCTTGAAAACACCGGACCAGATCGCGAAGATGCGTGAAGCCGGCAGGATTGTCGCCCAGGCCCTTGACATGATTGGCCGGATGGTGGCGCCCGGCGTGACGACAAAAGCGCTTGACAGCGCGGTGGAAGAGTTGATAATCAAGGCCGGCGGCATCCCGCTGTTCAAGGAGTACCCCGCCGCCAACCCGCGGTATCCGGCGTTTCCTGCCTCGATATGCGCGTCGGTGAACGAACAGGTTGTTCACGGCATCCCGAGCGAAAGGGAGCTTCGGGATGGCGACATTATTTCTGTCGACATTGGCGTCAAACTGGACGGCTGGTGCGGCGACGCCGCCAGAACCTACGCAATAGGCACTGTCGGCCGGAAGGTGAAAAAGCTTCTCGAGGTGACGGAAAGTTCGCTTATGCGGGCGATTGAGAATGTCCGGCCGGGAAAGAAGCTTCGGGACGTCTCGTCGGCGGTGCAAAAGGAAGTCGAGTCGAACGGGTTTTCCGTGGTGAAGCAGTTCGTCGGCCACGGCATCGGTTTGGACATGCACGAAGCGCCGCAGATTCCGAATTACGTCTGCAGTCCCAGGGAGCGGCTGGACGGGTATTTCCCCGACCTCACCCTCCAAACCGGGATGGTCCTTGCCATTGAACCGATGGTGAATATCGGCCGGTCGGAAGTACTGGTCGACAAGAAGGACGGTTGGACAGTGTATACCAAAGACCGGACCATGTCGGCGCATTTTGAACATTCCGTGGCTGTCGGCCCGGACGGCCCGGTCATTTTAACGGAGTTGTAAACGAACATGGCAAAAGAAGAGTCGATTAGCGTCCAGGCGACGGTTCGGGAGGCATTGCCAAATGCCCAGTTCCGCGTCGAGCTCGACAGCGGCCATGTCGTCCTTGCCCATATCAGCGGCAAAATGCGGCAGAACTTTATCCGCATCCTGCCCGGAGACAAGGTAACGGTGGAGCTGTCGCCGTATGATCTGAAGCGCGGTCGGATTACCTACCGGGGCTGAAGATCGGAACCAGTCCGGCTATCCGGTCGGGCGTATACAGAGACCAAGAGTCGTTCACCGGTACGGTAGTTCGGGTACCGGCCAATTTTTTGGAAATGCCAACATTCGAGCACTATACCGTAGAACGAGTACCAAAACCGAGGAGTGGAACAATGAAAGTCACCCCGTCCATCCGCAAGCGCTGCGAGCACTGCAAGATGATTCGTCGCAAAGGCGTGTTGCGTATTATTTGCAAAGTCAACCCCCGGCATAAGATGCGCCAGGGCTGATACGATTCTAATTCTTTTTTGCCGCAAGGCTTGTATTCGCTTGAAGCAGGAGGCGCACGGTGCCGAGAATTCTTGGTGTTGACATTCCGAATGAAAAATTGGTTGAAATCGCGTTGACCTATCTCTATGGCGTTGGCAGCACCACCGCCAAGAAGATCGTCGCCGAACTCGGCATCGATCCGAAGACGCGCGCGAAAAACCTTACCGAGGAAGAGATCGGCCAGATCGCCTCTCTCCTGGACAAGTCCTATGTGGTCGAAGGCCAGCTTCGCCGTCAGGTGGCGCAGAACCTGCAGCGCCTGAAAAAGATTGGTTGCTACCGGGGAATTCGCCACGGTCGTGGCCTTCCGGTTCGCGGCCAGCGGACCCGGACCAACGCCCGCACCCGCAAGGGCAAAAAGAAGACGGTCGCGGTCAAGAAGTCCGT
>JAJQFC010000090.1 GCA_021201355.1 Planctomycetaceae bacterium
TACCCGGGCCACCGGAAAATTATTACTGACTGCCGGGGACGAATCGCCGATCTGAAAAACCACCATGAAAAGCGCCTCGGCGAGGTACTGGCCATCGTCGGCGACCGCCGCGTCACCACCGTCGACGTCGCGAAGGAAATGCGCTGGAGCCTGACCATCCGGGACTGGCTCGACTACCCGCCGGCCCAGAAAATATTCTCCGCCGGCGAAGCCCTTGCCCACCTCTATTACCTCACCGTCCGGAAACAACTGACCATGGACACGGACGCGGACGGCGTCGTCCACTTCGCCAAGCGGGCCGGGTAGGGGAGAACGATGTACGAAAACGCCATTGGCATCACCACCACCGTTCCGGTGGAAATCATCTACGCCGCCGGCCGGACACCGGTGGACCTGAACAATATCTTCGTCGCCGACCCGGACTCGAACGGGCTTGTCGCCTATGCGGAAGAACGCGGTTTCCCCCAGTCCGCCTGCGCCTGGACGAAAGGGCTGTACGGCGTCATCCACCGCTACGGCATCCGGGAGGTGGTCGGCGTGGTCGAAGGCGACTGCTCGAACACCTTCGCCCTCTGCGAAATCCTTGAAAGCGAAGGCATCACCGTCCATCCCTTCGGCTACCCGTCGTCGCGGCGGCCGGACGACCTGTCCGTCGCCATGGACCGGTTCGCGGACCGCCTCGGCACCACCCTCGCCGCCGCCGACGCGGTCAAGCCGCGCCTCGACGCCATCCGCGCCATCGCCGGCGACGTCTACCGCCTGGCCGGGGAGGGCAGGGTCAACTCCGGCGACCTGTTCGGCGCCCTCCTGAACACAAGCGACTTCTTCGGCGACCCCGACCGCTGCCGCCGCGACCTCGAAGCCATTCGAGACAAGGCAGCCGCGGAACCGGCGGACCGCCAGTGGATTCGCCTGTCCTGCGCCGGCGTCCCGACGATTGTGACAGACCTCTGGCAACAGTTCGAGGAAATGGGCGCCCGCTTCGTCGATCACGAAGTGCCGCGCCAATTCGCCCTCCTGGACGGCATCGGCCGGGACATGGTCGACACGTACCTCAGGTACACCTACCCCTACGACGTCTTTACCCGCATCCGGGACGTCACCGCCGAGGCGGAACGGCGCGGCGTCGTCGGCCTGGTGCATTATGTCCAGTCGTTCTGCCACCGGATGATCGAAGACCGCCTGTGGCGGGAACGGGTCGGACTCCCCATCCTCACCCTCGAAGCCGACCGCCCGGGCCGGGTGGACGAACGGACGCGGACGCGGATGGAAGCGTTTATCGAACGGCTTATGTAAAGACCGGAACGACGTTCCGGACAGGTACACCCAAAAACAAAAAGCGGGGCGGCGTCCATCCGGACGACCGCCCCTTACTCTTTTTAGAACAGCTTTATGCCCCCTCCCGCCACTCCGCGCCGGGAACCGCTCATCCCGTCCCGCTGGCGGGCTGAACCGATCAGCCGATCAGCCGCTGTACGGCAACTGTTTCTGCTTCCGCCGACTCGGAAGCGGCGTGGTGTGGCCGTTTTCCGTCGACCGGTTGATCATCCGTCCGAGATCGGCGATGGTGTCGCGGAGAAGGTCCACCCGGTCGCCGATATTGGCGCTGATGCCGGTCATGGTCCGGGACTCCTCCGCCGCCTCCTTCGAATACTTGTCCACCTGTGCCATGGCGGTGTTGACCTGCTCGATGCCGTGGGTCTGTTCATAGGTCGCTTCGGAAATCTTCGCCGACATATCCTTGATTTGCCCGAGGGAGTCGACGATGGCCTGATACTTCTCGCCGAGCTGGCCGACGATGGTGACGCCCCGGTCCACCCGGTCCGTGGTCTGGTGAATCATCGCGCTCGTCTCCTGCACCGACGCCGCCGACCGCTGCGCCAGGCTCCGGACCTCGTCCGCCACGACGGCGAAGCCTTTCTCCGCCTCTCCGGCCCGGGCCGCCTCGACAGCGGCGTTCAGGGCGAGGAGGTTGGTCTGGAAGGCGATATCCTCGATTGTCTTGAGAATCTTCCCGATCTCCTGCGACGAATGGTTGATGTCCTCCATCGCGCCGTTCATCTGCTTGATAGCCTCGAGGCCTTCCTGAACGTCCGCGTCGCTTCGCGTCATGAGGCGGCCGACGGCATCGGCGTTTTCGGCGTTCCGGGCGATGGACCCGGACATGTCGGCGATGGACGCCGAAGCGCCGTCGACGACGGCGGTCTGTTCCCGGGAACTCTGGTCCAGGACGGAACTGGCGTTTTCAATCTCTTCGGCAAAGCCGGACATGGTGTCGGCTTCGACAATGAGGCTGTTCGTGATGTTTTCGAGCGGCCGGGTGATGGTCTGGGCGAAGACGACGCCGAGGACCGACCCGAGAACAAGGAGGACGAGGGAGGCAAGGATGGTGGCGGTAATGGTCCGCCTGAGTGACGCCTGGAATTCCCCCGTTCCCATTTCGGACACGAGGTACCAGTCGAGGCCGGGGACGGCCCGGACGTTGACAAGGCGTTCCCCCCGGTCGTCGTTGTAGGAGAAGTTGTATTCGCCGCCGCCGGTGGCGCGGGACAGGTGTTCCTGGTAGGCGGAGCGGTACTGGGCGACCGGTGTTCCGACCAGTTTCGTGTCCCCGATAAACCGGATGGCGCCGGACTTGTCCATCATGAAGACGTCCCCGTCCGCGCCGGGCCGGAGTTCGCCGAGCCGCTTCGAGAGGGTTTCGAGGTTGAGGGCGATGGATATTAGCCCCCGGTACTTCCCGTCGACGTCGACGCGGAAATTGGTATAGGCGCTCGTGCCCCAGTCCGGATCGCCGACATAGACGTTGGTGACCCGGGGCGCGCCGCTGTCCCGGAAGGCGTAGAACCAGGAAAACGCGTCCGAGTTGTCGATGGTGAGAATCTGCTGCTGGCCGGCGGCGGCGAAATACTTCTTCGTCGCTTCGGACCCGAAATTGACGGCCATGATGCCGTAGTTTGTCCGCATGCTGTCAAGCATCCGGAAGAGGGTCGGTTCGGCGGCGGCGTCTTCGCCGGACCGGATCCAGTCGAGGAAGAACGGGTTGTTGACGAGAAGCATGACGCCCCGGGTCGGCTCGTTCACGGCGCGGTCGACTTCGGTGAGGATTTTATCGGAGACGAGGGGGAGTTGGATTGAGGTAAGCTGTTTCTTCATATCCCGTCGGAAAAAGAGGCCGTTGATGGCAATAATGGCGGCGGAGGTGACGGCGAGGATGATGATAATCAGGAAGACAATTTTCTTGGTAATACTGACACGTCTCATAGTACCCACTCCTTAGGCATGTTCGTCCGTAGACTGAATGGTGTGTGTGTACGGCGTACCGCCGCGTCTGGTCGTAGTTGAAAGTATAGCGTCTCGACATAATGGCGCAATTCTTTTCGTACAGTATGTGTACGAATTGTCCTGAGGAATTATTCCCTTCATCTCCGGATTTTCATAAAAATTTATCGGTTTACGCTGAAAACCGGTAAATCCTCCCCGAATCGGCAATTGTCGGCCGCGTGCTCTCCGACTTGAGCCTGTTTTTTGGTTTTTCCAAGATTAGTTGAATAACCACGTGTAAACCGGTCGATACAAGAGATGGACCCGGTATCCGGGTTGAAGTTGATAGCCGCATACAGAGAGAGGAAACCGCCGTTTTGGACAGTCGACCCTACGTAAAAACGGCGAAATCCACCGGCAAACAAGGCCGACGGTGGCGGCAATAATTGCGGGAAAGGATGGGTTATGCCGATGTTTTCTGAAAAATCCCCACCCGGGATGCGAAAATTTCGATGGTGTAACAGCTTGTTTCATAATGGATAGCGACATCACAGACGCCCGGCGGGCGTTCGCGTGACGATTATGGCACGCGGATTGTTTGGTGGGCTGCTGGAAAGTGATCGCGCGCAGTCGCTTTCCGTGGAAGTTGAAACAGGCGGTACCTGGTCGCTGGAAGCGGCCGAACACCCGAAAACATTGTGAAAATATGGATTAAGCAGAGAACCATACAATAGCCCCATTCCCGTTGAGGGATGGCAGTCCGAACGAAAAGGTCGTCTGAGCCCGCTGGGAAGATACGAAACCGGGCGCTCACGGAGGATTGAGCACAGACGATCGGCGGCTTGTACCCGCCGGGCGGACTCAGTTAGGGAGGACACACCATGAGTCTTATCATCAACAACAACCTTTCCGCCTTGAACACGCACCGGAATCTCTCGCGGAGCGGTTCCAGCATGTCGAAGGCCATCGAGAAGCTCTCGAGCGGCTACAAGATCAATGTTGGCGCCGACGACCCGTCCGGCCTCATCATCTCGGAACAGCTCCGTTCCCAGATTAGCGGCCTGGAGCGGGCGGTCCGGAACTCTTCGGAAGCCTCGAACCTGATAGGCATCGCCGAAGGCGCCCTCAATGAGATGAACTCCATCCTGAAGAAGATGCGCGCCCTCGCCATCCACGCCGCCAACTCCGGCGTCACCAGCCCCGAGCAGGTGGCGGCCGACCAGGCCGAGATGGACTCCGGCATCGCCACCCTCGACCGTATCGCCAACACCACCCGTTATTCCGACCAATACCTCCTGAACGGCTCCAAGGAACTGGTCTACGATATCAATACGATCGTGAACGGCCCGAACGACCACCAGCTCCTTGACACGAAGCAAACCCGCGTCGACCAGATCTTCAAGCGGGACGGCGTCAAGATGTCTGTCGGCTTCGCCGGCGAAAAGAACCGCTACCAGGCCAACACCGAAACCTCGGCCAAGCGCGCCTACCTGGAAGCGGACAACGCCGAAGGTCTCTGTCAGATCGACGACCAGGGCAACGTCACCGCCAAGCAGGAGTTTATCCTTACCGGTTCCCAGGGTTCCCGCATGTTCACCTTCAAGCAAGGCGAACACATCGGTGAAATCGTCTCGTCCATCAACAACGTCCGCGACTCCACCGGTATCGGCGCCGCCCTGACGTTTGCCTCGGACATCCGTATCGACAAGACGACGAACGGCACCTACAACGGGTCTGCCCCGGACTACGACAACAACATCCCCTCCGAAGGCATGGGCGGCTACGACAACGGCACCTATGTCTATAAGAGCGGCGATATCCAGATTTACGGCGCCGGCCTGAACGATCCGGCGACGTCGAAGATTAAGAACGTCAACATCACCCCGGACGCCGCCGCCTCCTTCAAGGTCGGTTTCAACTGCGACGGCGACGGCAAGATCTACGCGAAGATCGTCGACAAGTCGACGAACTCCATCGAGTATTACAAGGACAAGGAATGCACGATGCTTATCGGCAAGGGCGACGACAAGTTCTTCGCCGCCACCAATAACTCGGGCATCCCCAGTTCGCCGACCCAGCACATGGACGGCATTTTCATCGAATTGAACGACAAGAACTGCGAAGACCTCGACGTCTTCGAAATCGGTTTTATCGGCCAGAGGCTCGACAACCAGAAGGACATGAACGTCACCGGCCTCCAGGGCTGGACGATGGTGGACAATTCGGTCATTTCCGGTGTCAACCTCGGCGTCAACACCTCGGCAAAAGGTCAGATCTATTTCCGTTATTCCCCGGTTGAATTCGCCGAGGACGGCAAGACCGTGAAGTCGTTCAAGGTCGAGGCCTTCACCGATTCGTCGTACCAGAAGCAATACCTGGTCGCCAGTTCCGGCACGATCCCGAACAACATGAACACCTACGAGGAAGGGATCGAACCCGACCCGAACATCCTTGACGACGAAAACAAGAAGCAGGAACAGATCGCCGGCCAGACCGTCCGCCTGGAGTCTGTCGAAATGGCCAACGGCCAGCAGAGCGGCCTCTCCATTACCCTGACTATTCCCAAGCCCGGCGTCCTCGACGGCGTCACCGGCATGACCCTTGACGATCTGTTCGAATCCACCGATGAATTGAAGGAGTGGTACGCGGAATACCAGGAACGCGCGGAAGAGTACGAAAAGGCTAAGAACGCGTACACGACGGCCAAGGACGATCTCGAAGTACAGAAAAAGGCCGAGGAAGCCGCCCAAAAAGCCTACGACAAGGCGAAGGCGGAGTATGATAAAAAGCTTCTCAAGCAGGAAGAGGCCAAGGCCAACTTCGACGAAGCCTACGGCGCCTATCTCGACAGCAAAAATGAATTTGAAGCCAATCTGATCTATTCCATGAAGGAAATGATCAACACCTCCGGCGTCATTAAAAAGGCTTTGGAAGAACTCAACAAGCTCGAAGGCGGTTACCCGACAGACTTCGGCGATAAATTCCTGAATGAAATCGCCCTCCAGACCAAGCAGACCATACAATCGAGCGCATTTAACCCGAACGCGGAAGACTCTCTTGACGGATTCGTTACACGAGTTACCGGTAATATAATAAATAAAATCCAAGACAGCAATACCGGTTATTATCGGTTCTTCACGGACGCCAATGATATCGCCGATGCAAACAGGCTTTTGAATGATATCATGACGGAAGTGGGAACAAATCTTAGGACCGCCCTCACCGGCAAAATGCAGACGGAACTCGATAAGTACGAGAGCGACAAGGATGTGGACGCTGCATTTAAAAATTTGGAGGATGGCGGTAATTTAGATACCGAATTTGATAAACTGGATGAGGTTGACGCGTGGTTTTTATCCGAGCACTCAAGAACCACCGACGTCAAATCTCAGTTGATGGCTGACGTCAAGGCTGAAATCGACAGTTATTTTGCTACCAACAGCCCTGCAGTCGGTGATTCTGCCGAAGATTATTATGATGATCTTGAAGCCTATATTGCTGCTAATATTAAAACACGCGGACTCGACTCTGCGTATGCCTTACTAGCTACGTATGACGGAGGTGGTGGAGGTAATGCGGACGGGGTAAATTTCGCCGATGCAATTTTGGCTGACATGTTCCTGGAAATGAAACCCCAAATCGAAAATCATGTCACCGGTAGCTTCAAGAACGTCGTCAAGGATTATAGGCAAAACGAAGGAAAAACTTTAGATGCCGATGTGAAGACTTTCGCGGAAGGCAATAATTCGACACAAATTAACAGCCTCAACGAGGTCATCGATCCGAGAACGGTACGTACCGGATACGGGTACAGCTTCGTCAAAGATTTCGTCGGGAGGATGGATCAATACATCCAGAACCAACTTAAAGACGGAACATGGACAAATTTACAGGATTTCCGGGATAATCTTAAACCGGATATGCAGTCCATCGTAAGCGACATGCTGTCCGGTACCGGCAGCACTCCCGAAGAGAGGAAGTGGGGCTATATCTTCGGTCAGCAGCCGCCGCCGAACGATTCCGCCGCCTTGGATTATATCCAAACCATCACCGATGGCATCGTGACAGCATTCGACAAAGAAGTTTCCACCATGACCAAGGATCAGATCGCGGAATACGATCTGACGAAGCTTCAGCGCTTTGCCAACGCGGTCATGGACGACGGCGTGTACCTGAAGGACGATCTGGAGCTTCTTAACACATATGATGGCGCCGGCAGTAAGATTCTGCGTGACCTTTTGAATGTCGCCAAGACACACATAGCTGGTGCGAGCTATACGGCAGGCGATTCATTAGTGGCGTATCAGACTGCTATCAAAACGGCAATGGATGCCGTTAGAATGCAAAGTCCATATGTCGATTTAAATAATGGGGGACCCCAAACCCTCAGGGTACCGCCAGCGCGCTAATCGACAGATTCGTCACCGCCGTTACCACTGATTTTGATAATAGAGCTACCGCTGCCATTAAAGAAATATTAGCAGAAGATCAGCAATTTGACTCAGTTGTGGACGATCACGAAGCAAATAATAGCGATCCTGGCGAATTATGGACAGTATTTCGTACTCATATGGGTGCTGGTGATGATGACACTTTTCAAGCGTATCTCAAAAGCGCGACCACCGCTTTCCTTCAGACGTACGCAAATAATTCGAATATAACAGATTTAAATCCAGCTACTTTTCAAAGTGAATTGACCACCCATTTAACGACCAACTCCCCTTTCACGGTGGTTGGCGGCAGTTCGGCTGACCTAGCTGCTGCGGCAAACAACATAATTAATTCCGTCGCTGGTGATATAGCGACAAGCTACCTTGCCTCGGTTAAAGATGCGATAGATGATGAATACATTAGTGATCCTGATCTTGACTCACTGTTCGATACGAACCTTAATCTACCGCCACCCAGTACAAACAAAGATGATTTTGATTTACTAAACAATACGCCCATTAACGGAGTTCTCAACAACTACGGCGATCAGCTCCTCGAGGAACTTGACACCAAGATCAAGACGTATCTTTCGGATCTTACGAAGTATGACCCCTATTCATTTAGTAATTTCAGAAATGATTTCGTTAAAGAAATCAAGAGACAAGTGGAGGAGGATCTGACCGGTGTCTGGTCTAAATTGGTGGGCCCGGATCAAACCGATTTAAGAGCAGCTGCCACTAACATCATGAACGAGGCGCTGGATATGATCACCAGGCCCGAGGCTGGTGACCCAGATCCCTTCCGTGACTACACGGACAAGACAAGCGCCTATCTGAAAGCCCAAACGAAGCTCAACGACGCCAAAGCCGAAGTCGAAGCGGCTGAAATCAAAATGGAGGAAGCCGAAGAGAAACTGGAGGAGGAAGTAGATAAAACCAAGGAACTCCAGGAAATCTACGACGACGCCCTCGAAGAAATTACTGAGTTGAACAATAGCGATTGGCCAGACTGGAAAAAGCAGTACGATCTCTATAAAGCCGGCGCCACCGACGCGAACAGCAAGACGCCGACGGGCGAGCAGGTCGGGAGCATCACCTTCACCAATCTCGGCATGCGTATCTACTCGATGGATTACGGTTCCGCCGAAACCATCCGTATCCAGAACAAGACCGGTCAATTGTTCTACCAGTATCTCGATGATGACAGCCTAGACAAGAAGATGGTCGCCGCCGACACCACGGTGCAGGTGGCCGGGGACGACGCGCAAATCAGCCTGAACGGCGCCCCCATCTTCACCACCGGCCTCATCGCCAACACGACGACCCCGGACTTCTCCGGCGCCCTCGTCTTCAACCAGGGCACCCTCGGGAAGACAACCCTGGCCGTTGCCGGCTACGACATGGGCAAGTACTTCTCCAAGGCCACCGACCTCCAGGGCGTCGAGGAGAACGAACCGGATATCCGGGCCTACCAGCGGTCTTTCGAACCGCCGGCCCTGACCATCCAGATGGGTTCCGGCGATACGGCCGCCGGCACCGCCACCGGTCTTCGAAATGCCAAGAACCAGCCGATCAGTCTGCACCTGGACTTTACCCAACTCGACCCGACCGTCCAGGTCAAGATACAGAATCTCGGCATTTCGACCGATGTCAAGGTCACCTACGATTACGACAGTACGACCAACACCGGAAAGATCAAAATCGACGCCAGCCGCATGATGCCGCTCTGGGGCGAAGACGATACGGAAGACGACAATGTTTACCTGAAACAGTACAACGAACTCTTGGAAAAATGGGAAACCGATAATCCGACCGTCACCGACGAGAAGGTCATACAGAAGGTTAAGGACGACATCTACCAGCAGGTGTTGGACGAACGCGGCGAATTGATTATCGAGGAAGAGGTCAACATCTCGAACCTGAACGACGGCTATTATGTCACCAACCCGAACCTCAAGGGGTTGTATATAACGTCGAGCGACCTCATCGACATGGCGAAGAGCCAGAACGACGAAGGCCCGGTCGTCATGCAGACGACCCCGGACAGCGGCGACCTCCTCCTGGAAGTCAACACCTACGCCACCAACCCGAGAAGCACCACCTCGGAGTCGATGTCGGACTTTGTCGGCGGCATGCAGTTCCAGCTCGGCGCCACCGAAGGGAACCAGGACCGGACGATTTACTCAATCCAGTCCATGTCCATGTCGAACCTCGGACGCATATCCTGGGAGGGCGTCGACTACTGCCTCCAGGACGTCCTCGGCGGCGGCATCGCCAGTCTGACGAAAGACCCGATCCTCGCCATGCGCGTTCTCAGCCAGGCAGTGGACGACGTCTCGACCCTCCGGTCCCGTTTGGGCGCGTTCCAGTTGAACATGCTGCAGACGAACATCAACAGCCTGGAAGTGGCTATCGAGAACATCACGAAGACCGAGTCGGCCATCCGCGACACCGATATGGCGGCGGAATCGACCCAGTTCACCCGCTTCCAGATCATGCAGCAGGCCGGCACGTCCATGCTCGCCCTGGCGAACCAGATAAGCCAGAACGTCCTCTCGCTCCTCCAGTAGCGGCAGGAAACAAAAAAGAACGTCCCGTCATCACCGGGCAGCCAGTCCGATAGCACGCTTGAACGGACTCCTCCCTGCATCATCCCCGGCGGGACGCGCACTCACCAGCGCGTCCCGCCTTTTTTCTACGTTAATCGATTACACCTGTTCATTAATATTGTATCGCCACCATCGTTGAATTTTCCGCGACTGTACCGGGGCCTTTCCCGGGAGGTACACGCCATGACTGTCACCCATGCCATGCCGGAACGCACCGTCGCCGTCCGTCCCCGGACGCGCATTCCGGCCTTTGTCGACACGTCGCTCCGGAAAATCGACCGGCTCTCTTCCGGCTGCAAGCTGGACCGCGCCTCCGTCGCCGCGTCCGACCGCGAGTCCGAACACCTTCGCCGCCAGCTCTCGAGCCTCGACAGCGCCCTCCGCGTCTCCTCCGAAGCCTTCACCATCGGCGGCATCGCCGAAGGCGCCCTCGG
>JAJQFC010000110.1 GCA_021201355.1 Planctomycetaceae bacterium
GTCTGCATTCTTGAACTGATGAATTCCCCCCTCCAGAAACGGATTATCCGCCTCGAGAAGCAGATCGCCGCCATCGAAAAATACGACACCAACCAGGCCGATCTTCCGAACCTCCGCGCCAACCTGGAAGACGCCCGGCGCCTCTACGCCGACGTCCAGTCGGACCCCCGGCGCTGGCCGGAACGCCTGCCGTTCAACCTCGGCCTCGATCTCCGTGGCGGCACGGAAATCCGCCTCGCCCTTCGCCTCGACCCGGCCCGCATCTCCCGCATCCAGGGTGAAATCGAGCGCCTCCAGGAACTGGCCGACACGGAAGCGACGGCCGGCAACGCCGAAGCGCACCGCGAAGCCGAACAGCAGGTCCGCGAGCTCCGCACCCGCCTCGAAAACGAGCAGATGCAAATCGACAACGACCTCGCCAACGCCGTCGACGTTGTCCGCCGCCGCCTGAACAATTCCGGCCTTGCCGAAATCCCGGTCACCCGGGAAGGCGACGACAAAATCCTTGTCCAGCTTCCTGGCATGGACCAGTCCCAGGCCCAGGACGCCCTCGACGTCATCCAGCGGCAGGGCAACCTCGAGTTCCGCATCGTCATCGGCGAGAACGACGAAAACTGGGGCCGCCTCGTCACCCGTATCCGCCAGATGGGCCTGACGACGGAAAAATACAATATTCACGAAGACACCCTCGAATCCGTCCCGCCGGAAATGGTCGGGGAGGACGGCACCTCCGTCGCCGACGGCCGCATGCTCTTCGACTGGCTCCGGGAACCCGGGGACGTCATAGACGGCGTCGCCACCGCCGGTTCGTTCCAGCTCGTGGCGAAACGGGTCGAGATGCGCGGCGACAGCATCGCCTCCGCCCGCGCCGAACCGGACCCGGCCCGCGCCGCCTGGCGTATCGCCATTTCCTTCGATTCCGCCGGCGCCACCGAATTTGAACGCGTCACCGCCCGGAACATCGGGAAACGCCTCGGCATTGTCCTGGACGGTCAGCTCCAGTCCGCCCCGGTCATCCAGTCCCGCATCGCCGGCGGCAACGCCGAAATCACCGGGAACTTCGACCAGTACTCGGCCCAGCAGCTGGACGTCGTCCTCAAGTCCGGCTCCCTCAAGGTCCGGATCGAAAAGGAATACGACAACACCGTCGGCGCCACCCTTGGCGAAGACTCCATCCGGAGCGGCATCACCGCCATGGTCATCGGCGCCGCCGCCGTCATCATCTTCATGGCCGTCTACTACCTGATTGCCGGCGCGGTGACGGACGTTGTCCTCGTCCTGAACATCCTTCTCATTCTCGCCATCCTTTCCGCCTTTGGCGCCACCATGACCCTGTCCGGCTTCGCCGGTCTCGTCCTGACAATCGGCATGGCGGTTGACGCGAACGTCCTTATCTTTGAACGCATCAGGGAGGAACGGGAAAGGGGGAACCCGCTCGGCCGGGCCATCGCCATCGGCTACGAACGGGCATTCACGACGATTGTCGACTCGAACCTGACGACCATCCTCACCGCCCTCATTCTTCACCATTTCGGCACCGAACAGGTCCGCGGCTTCGCCCTGACCCTTATCTTCGGCCTTGTCGCCAGCATGTTCTGCTCCATCGTCGTCACCCGCTGGGTCATCGACTACCTGGTTGAAGCGAAGATAGTCACCGACCTCCGGATGCGTCGGATGTTCCACAACACGAAGTTCGACTTCGTCAAGATGCGTCGTCCGGCCTTCATCTGTTCGTTCGTGGTGATCGCCGCCCTCATGGTCCTCACCGTGTGGCGGGGCGAACGGAACCTTGGCCAGGACTTCACCGGCGGCGTTCTGGCGAACGTCGTTCCGGCCCAGGCCATGACCATGGCCGAAGCCCGCGCCGCCGCCGACCACGGCCTTCGGGACTTCCCGGATGCCAGGGACACCCTCCAGTCCTACGGCGCCGCCGACCGGGACGGCCGCTACAGCGAGTTCGTTGTCAGGACGAAACTGGTCGAACTCGACGCCGACGCCCTCGAGGAAGCGCGCCGCGCCGGCACCCCGAAGTTTACCGCCGACGATTTCCGAAACGCTCTCCGGAGCGCCTTCGACCTCGTCCCGGAAGGCTTCGCCGTTCTCGGCCGGAACGAAGACGTCGTCCTCGACAACGCCCGCGCCTACAACGTCCGGCTTTCCCTCCAGGAAGCGAAGACCCCGGCCGAACTGTCCCGGCTCCTCGTCGAGCAGCCGCTTGTCATGCCGGTGTTCGTCGGCCCAACCGGCAGCACGCCGGAACTGGCTGACGGCCGCATCGCGAACCTCGTCGCCGCCGCCGAGACCCCGGTCCGGGAATTCGACATCATAATGGAAGTCCCCGCCGTTGACGCCGCCGGCGTCATGCGGGATGAAACCGCCATGGCCGGCGTCATCCGGGAAGCCTTGCAGGAACTCAGGCGCGGCCGGGCCATCGACTTTACGGATCCGTTCCCCCGCTTCACCTCGGTCGGCCGGACGGTGGCGAAGACGATGGAAGCGAACGCCGCCCTGGCGATTATCTTCTCCGCTATCGGCATCTTCGTCTATATCTGGCTCCGCTTCCAGTTCCGCGTCGGCTTCGGCTTCGGAACGCTCCTGTCCCTGCTCCACGACACCCTGTTCGTCGTCGGCGCCCTTGCCCTCGCCGACCAGATAGGCCTTCTGAACGGCCAAATCGACCTCACCGTCATGGCGGCCATTCTCACGGTCATGGGCTACTCCCTGAACGACACCATCGTCGTCCTCGACCGTATCAGGGAACACATCGGCGATTCGGAACACCCGTCCGACGAATCCATCAACGCCGCGATTAATCAGACCCTGTCCCGTACCGTCATTACCAGCCTGACCATGCTCCTTGTCGTCATCGCCCTCCTTATCTGGGGCGGCGACGTCATGCGCGGCTTCTCCTTCACCCTTCTTGTCGGCATCCTGGTCGGCACCTACTCGTCCATCTTTATCGCCAGTCCGGTGCTGGTCGAGTTCGCCCACTGGAAGCGGAGAAAGGAAAAGGCCAAAATGGACAAGCGCACCTCGGCCAGCCTGGCGAAGCGCCAAGGCGCGGCAGCCAAATAGGTCACAACCGCACCGTACTTTACGAACCGCCCCGACGATTTGTTCGGGGCGGTTTTTTTTAGTGCGGAGACGGGTATGCGGTCTTGCGTTTTTACCGGATTTATCGGAAAATTGTGGTGGTGCGTTGCGGTTGTCGGGCGGTTAACTACGTTGTAACCTGAAGCGCCGACGTTTCTTCTCCGGAACGACCGGAGGAGTCGCTCCGCATGTGAGACGGTGCGCCGCCGCGCCCCGGCTTCCGGCCCGGGAGCTGTCCGCATCTTGTTGTGTCACGGTTGCGTTTTACCGGGTTGGGGAAACCACACAGTGAACAGCCAGCATCTCAATTTCCGAAAACTTCTGCCGTCCCTCACCCTTGGCGTGGTCATCACGCTTCTCGCGGCCCTGTTTAATTATGTCATTTACGATCGCCGCCTGCCCGCCCGCGTCCTCGGGAACCGCGTCAGCGGCGGCGACCCGGTTCCCGGCCAATTGCCCGGCCCCGGATCATCCCCGCTCCGCATCATTGCCGGACTCCTTAACCTCTCCGACGACCTGGTCCAGACCACCATGTACGCCATTCGCGGCACCGGCGGTTTCGATTCGACCCAGAACCGCATCGCCGTCATCGCCATCGACGAGGCGAGCCTGGTCCGCCGCGGCGCTTGGCCCTGGCCCCGGACCGACATCGCCAAACTCATGGAAAAGGCCGCCGGCGCCAGCGTCGTCTGCCTCGACATCCTGTTCCCCGAGGGCGACCCGACGTCCATCCTGAACTATGTCGAAACACTCGAACTCTACACCGGCCAGAACATCCCCATCGACCAGAGCGTCCGGGAACGGGCCGACAACGACCGCATCCTCGCCCGGCAGATTTCCGCCTACCGGACCATTCTCGGCGCTGTCCTCATTGACGGCATTGAACCGACCGTCAAGCCGCAGGCGATGAAAAATTCCCACGTCCCGGAGGTGGTCCTGCCGGACGGCAGCCGCATCCCGGGGGACGGCGTCCTTCTGAAACAGGTGGACTACCTCCTCGCCAGCATCTCGACCCTCCGGAACGTCACGCCGCGCCCGGCCGGTGAAGGCTACATGAACCTGTTCCCGACCAGCCGGGGCGTCGTCAGGAGCATATCCCTCTTCGCCCACGTGCGGGACGACGCGTTTTCCGTCCTGTCCGGCCAGCCCCGGCGGGTGGTGCCGTCCGTCGCCCTCGAGATGATGCGGGTCTCCATGGACGGCGACGGCTACCGCATCAACCTCCGCGGCGACCGGGTCAATATCCCCGAGTTCCGCGACTCGACCTCGAACGGCGACCACTACGTCGTCGAATCGGTGCAGATCCTTCGTGACGAATCACCGCTCATTACCATCCCCTTGAATGAACTGGCCGAGATGGAGGTCGGCTTCCGCAGTCACCGGAACGACTTCACCGTCTACCCGGCCTGGGAAGTTCTGGAAGGGATGCACGACGGCGCCTTCAGTGACAAGATAGTCATCGTCGGCGGCACGGTGGAAGGGGTCGGCTACGTCGTGTCGTCCGGCCTGCCGGACCCCGAGGTGACGGTACCCGAGACCCACGCCGCCATGCTCTCCAGCATGCTGAAGCGGGATTTCATGGACTCCGGCTACCGCCACGATTATTTCTGGCAGCAGGTGGCTATTCTCACCTGCGGCCTCGCCGTCACCGCCGCCATCATTCTCGGCAACCTTGTCGGCGGCATCCTCGTCGCCGCCGTCATGCTGGTAGCGATGGTGTTGTCGAATTATTTCCTCTTTTTCAAGAACGGACTGGACGTCGGCATGACCCTGCCGGTCCTGTCGACGCTGGCGGTTCTCCTCGTCCTTATGGGTTCGAACTATCTGGTGGTCGGCCGGGAACGGCGGTTTATCCGGAAGGCGTTCCAGTTGAACGTCAGCCCGTCGATTCTCGGTTACCTTGAGAACCACCCGGACCGCCTGTCGCCCCTCCAGGGCGAACACCGGCACATGACGGTCCTGTTCTCGGACATCCGGAGCTTCACAACGATGTCGGAAAAATTGTCCGCGCCGGACCTGGCCCGATTCCTGAACGAGTATTTCACCCCCATGTCCGACATCGTCATGGGCAGCATGGGCACGGTGGACAAGTTCATCGGTGACGGCCTGATGGCGTTCTGGAACGCTCCGGCGGACAACCCCGACCACGCCCGGGACGCGGCCCGCGCCGCCCTCCTCATGGTGGAAAAACTGGACGAACTGCAGCCGGGCTGGACCGAACGCGGCCTCCCCCGCATCAGTATCGGCTGCGGCATCAACACCGGCTTCATGTTCGCCGGCTACATGGGTTCGGAACAGCGGAAGAACTATACCGTCATGGGCGACAACGTCAACATCGCCAGCCGGCTCGAAAACTTGAACAAGACCTACCAATCGAGTATTCTCATAACCGAATCGACCCGGAAGGATCTCGGGAACGATTTTATCTGTCGCGTAACGGACAAGGTGAGGGTGAGTGGCAAAGAGGAGGCGGTGGTGATTTACGAGCTCCTCGGCATCGGACCGGCTTCGGAGAAAAAGGTGGAAGAACTCGCCGCCTTCGGCCGGGTGTTCGAACTCTACCAGGAACGCGAGTTCGCCACGGCCGAAGCCCTCCTGAAAGAGCTCGTCTTCATCCGTCCGGCGCCGATTTACAAGATGTACCTGGACAGGCTGGCAATCTACAAGGCGCTGCCGCCGCCGTCCGACTGGGACGGCACCTTCTCGATGACGCACAAGTAGGAAGCGGTTCGGATTTTTCCAAAACGCCCGGTCACCGCGGTCCGGCTTTCCGGAACCGGTCGCCGCGGGACGGCGTTCCGTCGCCGTCCGGTTCCGGTTCGGCCCGGCACGCGAACTTCCGGAACGGCAAGGAAAAGCTCCCGAACTTCTTCCGGGCGAACGGCTTTGCCCGGTCCGCCTCGACTTGGACCCTGACTATGCGCTTTTACGCTGAGTTGTTCATGGTATTTTTCCGCATCGGCCTCTTCGCCATCGGCGGCGGCTATGCGATGCTGCCGCTCATTGAACGGGAAATTGTCGAAAAGAAACGCTGGATCGGTTCCGAGGACTTCCTGAACGTCCTTGCCGTCGCCCAGTCCCTCCCCGGCCCCATAGCCGTCAACACCGGCGTCTTCGTCGGCTACAAGACGCGCCGCTTCCCCGGCGCCGTCGTCGGCCTCCTCGGTGTGGTCATGCCTTCCTTCATCTGCATGATTATTCTTGCCACCTTCTTTGTGAACATCAGGGAAAATCCCACCGTCGCCGCCGTCTTCACGGGAATTCGACCGGCCGTCGCCGCCCTCATCGCCGGGTCGGTCGTAAGCCTCGGCCGGAAGGCGCGGCTCACCGTCTGGACCGGTCTTCTCGCCCTTGCCGCCGCGCTGGCGGTCTGGCTCGGCCGTCTGTCCCCGGCCTGGATAGTCCTCGTCCTCGCCTGCGTCGGAGCGATGTTTCCGGTCTCGCCGGCCCGGCCGAAGGCCGAAGCGGCGGAGGAAGCGGTACGGGAGATGGAAGAAATCGAAGAAAAGGGGCTGCCGCGATGAATTCCAGCCACGGTTCCCTCTTCTTCACCTTTATGAAAATCGGCCTGTTCGGCTTCGGCGGCGGCTATGCCATGCTTCCCCTTATTGGCCACGAAGTGGTCGACAACAACGGGTGGGCCACCACCGGCGAATTCGCCGACATGGTCGCCCTCAGCCAGATGACCCCCGGACCGGTCGCCCTCAATACCGCCACCTATGTCGGTTTTACGAATGACGGCGTCCTCGGATCCACCATCGCCACCATCGGCGTCTGCCTGCCGCCGTTTATCATCATGTATGTCGTCTGCCGGTACTTCCTCTCAATGAAGGACAACCCCCGCGTCGCCGGCGTCATGCGCCTCTTGCGGCCGGCGGTGGTCGGCCTCGTGCTGGCGGCGGCGCTGGTCCTCCTGAACCGGGAAAATTTCGTCGATTGGAAAAGCGGCGCCATTTTCGCCGTCGCCTTTGTCCTGACCGCCTTCACCCGCCTCCACCCGATACCGCTCCTTATCGGCGCCGGCGTGGCGGGCTGGTTATTGTACTGATAAGAAGAAACCGGCGCGGCGTGACCGCGACCTGTTTGTCAACAACCGACACCTTGCCGAAGAAAGGCGCCTGCCATGCCAGAAAGCGACCCCATCATCACCATGGCCCAGCTCAACCCCACCGTGGGGAACATCACCGACAACGTCCGGGTCCTTCGGGATACCTACCGGGAAGCCCTGTCCGGCGAGGCCATATTAGTGGTGACGCCGCAGTTTTCCCTCACCGGCGCCCCCCTCCGCGATCTCGCCTACTGCCCGGATCTCCACGCCGCCGTCCAGGCCGCCCTCGAGCACCTGGCCCGCCTGACCAGGGGAACGAAAACCGCCCTCCTCGTCGGCGGTCCGTTCGCCGAGGACGGCGTCGTCCATAACGGCGCTTTTCTCCTGAAAGACGGCGCCGTCACCATCGCCGCCCGCCACGAATGGGACGAACGGTCCGACATGCAGGGACGGGACGCCGTCGGCCTTGTCGATCTGGATACCTGCAAGGTCGGCGTTCTCCTTGGCGGCGCGGTCAACCGTCCGGACGCCGCGAGCGATCTGGTCGACCGGGGCGCCCAGGTTCTCGTCGCCATGGACGCAAGCCAGTTCCGCTCCCGCCGCATCGAAAGCCGGGTCAGGGACGTGGCGATGAACCGGGTGGCGGACAACTGCGTTCCGCTTCTCTACGTCAACCTCGTCGGCGGCCAGGACGAGGTCGTCTATGACGGCGGGTCGTTCTGCATGGACGGGCAGGGCCGGATGGTCCAGAAGCTCCCGCAGTTCGAGGAGTGCGTCGCCGACTGGGACGCCGGCGCCCCGTTCTGCCCGGAAGGGGAACCGGCCTTCCCCGATTCGATGGAGGAGATGTGGCGGGCGATGACGACGGCGCTCCGGGATTACGTCCATAAGAGCGGCTTTACCGACGTCATGGTCGGCCTCTCCGGCGGCATCGATTCGGCCCTCGTCGCCGCCGTCGCCGCCGACGCCCTCGGCGCCGAACATGTCCACGCCTTCCGCCTGCCCGGCCAGTACACGAGCGACCTCTCGAATTCGAGCGCGCAGGAAATGGCCGATATCTGGGGATTTTCCCTTGAGACCGTCGCCATCTCGGGCGTCGTCGACGCGGTGGCGTCGTCCCTTTCCGGCATCTTCCCGGACGGCCTGAAAAAGCTTACCCGGGAAAACATGCAGGCCCGGGCCCGGGGCTACATTTTCATGACCATCTCGAATGAAAACAACTGGCTTCACCTCGCCACCGGCAACAAGTCGGAAGGCGCCACCGGCTACGCCACCCTGTACGGCGACATGTGCGGCGTCTACAACCCGATCAAGGATGTCTGGAAAACGACGGTCTTCTCCCTCGCCAAGTGGCGGAACGCGAACAAGCCGGCCGACGCCAAGGGTCCGGAAGGGATTGTCATTCCGGTGGAAATTATTGAACGCCCGCCGTCCGCCGAACTGTCCCCGGGCCAGCTCGATTCCGATTCGCTGCCGGCCTACCCGATTCTCGACGGCGTCCTTGAGGAGATAATCGAACACCACACGGCGGAAAAGGACATCGTCGCCAAGGGCTTTGATCCGGCCGTGGTCACGCGGGTCCAGCGGCTCCTGAAGAACACCGAATACAAGCGCCGCCAGGCCTGTCCCGGCCTCGCCATGACGACAAGCGCCTTCATCTTCCGGAGCCTGCCGATTGTGAACAAGTTTAGTCCGGAAATGGTGCAGGCGATCAAGGAAATGCCCACCGACTGATGCGGAGGAAAGAATCGCCCCCGACCGGCGCTACGGAACGTTTTCATCCGGCGACAGCGAAAAGGGGAGGGGATTGGAAGAACCGATACGAGCGCTTTATAAGTAGTGATTGGTTTTTATCGCGTCTTATGGCGAATACGGGAATAAACCGAAAAGCGCGGAGGAAGTTTCTCACTCCATTTAAAACGCTCTAAAAACAGTATTGCAGCGAAAACCGGCGGACCTCACGCGAGGCCCGCCGGTTTTTTGCGGTCGGAAGCGACCAAGAGGGTTCTGCATCAGAACCGGGAACGGCTGTCTGGACGCTTTCACTGTCCGTACGAATACCCGGCGAGCGACCGCCAGCGGGCGATTTCCCGCTGAATCGCCGTATTTCCCGGGTCGGACTGCATCAACTGATCGCCAATCTGGAACGCCTCCTGAAAACGCCGGTTGTTGGCGAGGGCCATGCCCATCAGGTACTGCCCCGCCGCGTCGCCCGGCGCAAGGTTGCGGTATTCCTGGGCGGCGACGAGGGTGCCGGTCGGGTTCCGGTTCCATTTGGCCCAGAAGGTGACGTAGCTGTAGCGGAGCTCCTGGTCGCCAAGCTGGTTGGCCCATTCCGGCCCCCAGGCCCGCTCCGCCTCGTCGATGCGGCCGCCCAGGGCCCAGGCCCAGGCTTCGAGGGCGGCAAGGCCGATATGGCGGTTGGAGCCGTCCGGGTAGAGGCGTCCGGCGCTCCGTTCGCGGGCGGCGTAGGCGCGGATGCGCCCGGCCAGGGCCAGGGCGTTCCCCTGGTTCACCGGGAGCGGCACTCCGGCCGCCATGGCGAGCACTTCCACCGCGCCGATGGGCGGCGCCGCCACCATGCCGATGGAGAACGACACGCCCCGGCCGTCCGGCGTCAGGGTGTAGAAGCGGGGAATGGCGGCGTGGTTCAGGTGAAGGGATTGGAGAAAAGCGGCGGCGTCGGGCCGGCCGACGTGGCAGCGAATCGGGACGTAGAGGGTGTTGACAAAATCGGCGAAGACCGGGTCGTTCAGGTGGGTGAGTTTGAAGGAATCGCAGGGCGGGCAGTTGTCGCCTTCGACGTAGATGTAAATCAGTTTGCCCTCGCGGGCGGCTTTGGCTTTGGCGGCTTCGTAATCGAGCGGCTGCCAGTTGACTTCGATGGCGCCGGCACTACAGGCAAGAGAAAAGACACAAACGAGAGCGGCAATGACACGCATAAAATAACCTCCGGAAAAAACACGGCCGGCAGCGGATTCTTCCGCCAAGCGCATGGCCAAACGCCACCGGAACTGCCGTGACGCGCCAGTCGCATGCCGAAAAATCGGCCGGGACACCCGGTCGCGGCCTCGTCCTCACCCGGCCGCACCAGACACCAATCGTATACATTTCGGCCCGGGTCGCCAATTATTTCCGTAAAGCCATCCCATAGTACCGCACGCGGGACAAGACGGGCGGCGCCGGCCGACAGGACGTTTTGAACCATACTGAATGTCGGCCGGCGCCGGCAAGCCGTCGCCATTTCCCCAAAAAAAACAAAGCGGATTTTCGTGAAACAATACCGTGAAAACGCGCAGGCGTCACGGTGTATCAGGATGGTCCAGTTCTATAGCGGGATTTTGCGGCCAACCTTGCGTGGCGATGGCGCGGACGACGGGGAGGCTGGCGCCGCATGGCGTCAGCGCGGGAGCGGCGGCGGCTGTCCGCCTGTCCCATTAATCTGGGCGCCCGGTTGTTGCTGTTGTTGCGGCTGCTGTTGTGGTTGTTGCTGAATGGGCGGCTGACCGGTGGTTTGCC
>JAJQFC010000337.1 GCA_021201355.1 Planctomycetaceae bacterium
CGCCGGAACCGCCGTGGCCACCGAAGCCGCCGGCCGTTTCGGCGGCGGGCACGGCCGGGACCGGGACAGCCGCTCCGGCTTCCGCGCCGTCCGAAGCCGGCTCAGACGCGGCTGTCGGCAGCGGTGATGCCGCGGCCACCGGCGACGCTCCCGCTTCCGGCAACGTCGGCGGCGGTGCGTCGGTCGCGACGGAAGCGAACGAGACCGAATCGGCGGCGAGCGCTCCGGCCGCCTCCGAAGAGACGGCGACCGAACCGGCCGCCAGCGAACCAGCCACGACTGAACCGAACGCGACCGAACCGGCCGCCGATGCGGCCGGGGAACAGTCCGCCGCCGGGACGTCTATTATCGATCAGGTGGGCGAGATGGCGCGGTCGGCCGTGGATGTCGTCTCCGTCACCGCGTTGGATGCCGGAGTGGCGGTGTCCGATGCGGCCCGGGTCGCGGGAGAACGGATTTCCGAAGTGGCGGGAACGGTTCGGGAACGCGCCGCCACCGCCGCCGCGACCACCTGGGAAGCTGCCGGTGATGCCGCCCGCCGGGCCGCGGCGACGGCCAAGAACGTCGCGGAAAGCGCCGGGGAAAAGGCCGGCGAGGCCGGCGACTACATTGCCGACGCCGCCAGCCGCGCGGCGACCTTTGCCGGGAAGACCACGGACAAGGTCGTCGAGTCGGTGCGGTCCGGGGTCGCGTCGCTGTCCGGTTCGGACGAACCGGAAGCGGCCGAAGAGAATGAACCGGCCGCCGAAGTGGAATGGGTGAGCCGGTAGGTTTTCGGCGGGGTTCGGCAAGGCATACGTTTTAGAGCGTTTTACAGTGAATGTGAACCTTTCTCCGCGCTTTTCGGTCTTGTTCCGGTAATGACCGTAAAACGCGGTGAAAAGCCGTTCACTCTTTAAAGCGCTTGTTGTTGTTTATGAGATAATCCGTCACATATTCATTTTTCTTGTTCACGAGAGCCATCAGGTACGTTTTACAGAAGAGAGATAACAATGCCCAATATCAAATCGGCGAAGAAGCGCATGCGTCAGACCATCAAGCGGACCGCCCGCAACCGCGTCCGCAAGGAAAAGCTCAAGAAGGCGGTCAAGTCCTACCGCGGCGCCCTCGCCGTCGGCGACACCCAGGTCATCACGGACGAATTGAAGAAGGTTACCAAGGCCATCGACAAGGCCCAGGTAAAAGGCATTCTCCACAAAAACACCGCCAGCCGGCGGAAGTCGCGCCTCGCCCGGGCCGCCAACCGCCTCGCGGCCGCCAACAAGGCGTAATGCCGGTGGAATCCCGGGCGACGGCGGCGGCACTGCCGCGCAGGCCGACCGGGAACTATCGCTTGCTTCGACGGGAGCCTTCGGGACTCCGCGTACAGGGGGCCGCAGTGGTGCGGCCTTGCCTGTTATATGACCGTATACCGACAATGGGCGGTGTTCCGCGCCCGGCGGAGATGAAGGTTTTCGCCTTGTGGACGACGTCCGCCGTTGTATGCCTGTTTTCGCCGACGCATCGGCGGAACGGCCGCCGGCGCTCTCCGGGCGCGTCGCGAACGCCCTGCCGTTAATACCGGAACTTCACGAACGCTTTTGGAGGTTCAACCGTTTTTCGTGCCCGCCCCCGGCGGGAGGCGGACCGACGGGTGATACCGCTTCCAGGAAAGACTATTGCCATGGCGCTCCTTGACGAACTCGAGGCGCTGCGAACCAGCGCCCTTCAGGAAATTGCGGCGGCGGAAACGGCCGATGCCGTCGAAGCCTTCCGCGTCCGCGTCCTCGGCCGTTCCGGCCTGTTGAAGGACTTGATGGCGCGGATTAAGGAGGTGCCGCCGGCGGATAAAAAAGCGGTCGGGCAGCGCCTGAACGCGGTCAAGACGGAAATCGAAACCGCCTGGCAGGAACGGAAGGACGCGGCCGGACGGGCGGCGCCCGAATCCGGGCCCCGGCCCGATCCGACCCTTCCCGGCCAGACCCAGCCTCTCGGCACCATCCACCCGGTGACCCAGGCGATGGAGAACTTCGCCGGCATTTTCGAAAAGCTCGGCTTCACCGTCCGCCACGGTCCAGAAATCGAGGACATTTTCCACAATTTCGACGCCCTCAACATGCCGGACGATCACCCGGTCCGCGATCAGGCCGACACCTTCGTCCTTGAAGACAACGCCATCCTCCGGAGCCAGACCTCGACCGTGCAGGCCCGGGTCATGGAGGAGCACGTCAAGCGGTTCGGCGGCGGCGCCGACATGCCTCCTATCCGCATCGTCTCCCCGGGCCGCGTCTACCGGCCGGATTCCGTCGACGCCACCCACCACTACGGGTTTTCGCAGATTGAAGGGCTGGCCGTCGACCGGGACATTACCATGGCCGACCTGAAGGAATTCCTCGCCCTGTTCGCCCGGGAGACGTTCGGGGCGGAGACGGTGACCCGGTTCAGGCCGTCGTTTTTCCCGTTCACGGAACCGTCGGCCGAACTCGACATTTCCTGCGTCTTCTGCCGCGGCAAAGGCTGCCGGGTCTGCAAGCAGTCCGGCTGGGTCGAACTCGGCGGCTGCGGCATGGTCCACCCGAACGTCTTCGACGCCCTCGGCATCGATTCCGAACTGTTCACCGGCTTCGCCTTCGGCTTCGGCATCGAGCGCGTCGCCATGTTCATGCTCGGCATCGACGACATCCGGCGCTTTACCGAAAACGACGTCCGGTTCCTCGGGCAGTTTTAGCGCGGAAGTTCGCCGGGAATTGACGCCGTCGCCGTCGGCGCCGACGAAAACCGGTCGTGAACCGCATCCGAAGAAACTTCCCCGGAAAGCGGCGGCACGATTTATCGACAACGCATCCAGCCGGGCGCGCTCTCAGTCCTGTACCGGATTCGACAAGGAACACCAGAATGATACTTTCCTACAACTGGCTCAAGGAACTCACCGGCGCCGCCCTGGCCCCGGACGACCTGGCGGAAGCCCTGACCCGGGTCGGCCTCAACGTCGAGGACGTCACGCCGGTCGGCGGCGACTACGCGCTGAACGCGGACATCACGACGAACCGGCCGGACTGGCTCTGCCACCTCGGCGTCGCCTACGAGGCCGCCGCCACCCTTGGCCTCGCCGTGACGCCGCCCACGGTGAACCTCACCGAATCGGGGCCGGACGTGAACACGCTTTCAAGCGTCACCGTTATGCCGGGCGCCGAGGAAATCTGCCCCCGCTACACCATCCGGGTCGTCCAGGGCGTCAAGGTCGGGCCGTCGCCGGCGTGGCTCCGGGACCGGCTCACCGCCATCGGCCAGCGGTCCATCAACAACGTCGTCGACATTACGAACCTTGTCTGTTTTGAAATGAACCAGCCGCTCCACGCCTTCGACATGGACAAGCTGGCGGAAAAGCGCATCGTCCTCCGCCTGGCCGAAAAGGGCGAGGAGTTCGACGCCATCACCGGCGAACACGCCGTCCTCGAACCGGACATGCTCGTCATCGCCGACGCCGAAAAGGCCGTCGCCCTCGCCGGGGTCAAGGGCGGGCAGAACACCGAGGTGTCGGAGATGACGCAAAACGTCCTTCTCGAATCGGCCTGGTTCCAGCCCCGGGGCGTCCGCCGCGCCGCCCGGCGGACGCGGATGAGTTCGGAGTCGTCGTACCGGTACGAACGCGGCATCGACCCGGGCATGACCGAACGCGCTTCGGCCCGGGCGGTCAGCCTGATTCTCGAACTGGCCGGCGGCACCCTGGCGACCGGCGTCATCGACACCAATCCCGGCCTCGGCCAGCCCTGGACCGTGTCCATGCGCTACGCCCGGATGGACAAACTCCTCGGCATGCATGTCGACCGGGACGACGTCTCCCGGGTTCTGGCCGGCCTCGGCCTCGAGGAAACGGGCCGGGACGAGGAGGTTATCACCGTCCGGGTGCCGAGCTTCCGCCAGGATCTGCGCCGGGAAGCGGACATTATCGAGGAAGTGATCCGCCTGGTCGGCTACGACAAAATTCCCGAGAAAATCACCATGCCCCTGGCCCTCGCCCACGAGACGGCGGAGACGGCGGCGATGCGCGCCATCCGCCGCACCATGGTCGGCCTCGGCTACCATGAATGCATTACGGACGCCTTCATCCCGGAAGCGTGGGGCCGGACCTTCGCGCCGGACCGGTCGCCGTACACGATTCAGAATCCGGTCAACGCCGAGCGGCCGATTCTCCGCACCGCCGTGACGCCGTCCCTTCTCGAAGTGCGGCGGACGAACCGGCTGCGGCAGGACGTGCGGCTGTTCGAAATCGGCCGGGCCTACTTTAAAGGGGACGGCGCGCCGGTCGAATCGAACCGTCTCGCCATTCTGGACGATCGCGGTCCGCAGTTCGTCCGGGGGGCTGTCGAAGCGGTGGCGAAGGCCCTTCTTCTCGCCGGCGACGTGACGGTGGAGCCGCTGGCCGATGCGCCCGGCATGGCCCCGGGAAGCGGCGCCGTCGTCCGGCTCGGCCCCGATGCGGTGGCCGTGTTCGGGGAGTGCGCCAAAACGGTGGCGGACGCCTTCGACCTCACCGCCTGTCCGGCCGTGGGCGACGTCGACATCGACGTCCTCGCCCATGCCGAAAAGACCGGCCGCCGCTACCGGCCGCTGCCGCGTTTTCCCGGCGTCCGGCGGGACATTTCCCTGTCGCTGCCGGAAGCCGTCCTCTGGGGCGAAGTGGAGGCGGTGGCGAAAAAACACGCGAGTCTTCTGGACAGCCTGTCGTTTGAAAGCCTGTACCGGGGGAAGGGCCTGAAGCCCGGCATGAAGGGAATGGCGTTTTCGATGCTGCTCCGGTCGCCGGATCGGTCCCTGACGGACGCCGAGGCGAACAGCGTGCGGGACGACGTCGTCCGGGCGCTCCTTGCCGCCTTCCCCGGATCGGAACGGCGGTAATGACCGCCGCCGCGTCCCTGACCATCCGGCCGGAACGGAAGGACGAGTTTCCGGTCATCTACGACCTTATCCGGGGCGCCTTCGCCACGGCCCGGGTGGCGGACGGGGACGAGCAGGACTATATGAACAGCCTCAGGGAGTCGGAGAACTACATCCCGGAACTGGCGCTTGTTCTTGAAGTGGACGGCCGCCTCGTCGGCCATATCGCCCTGACCCGGGTGCCGCTCCGAACCGACGACGGGCGGGCGGTGCGGTCGCTCCTCCTGGCGCCGTTGTCCATCGCTCCCGCGGAGCAGTCCAAGGGATACGGGGACATCCTGACCCGGGACGCCCTGCGCCGGGCCGGGCTGGCCGGGTGGCAGGCGGTTTTTCTCGCCGGCAGTCCGGACTATTACGGGCGGTTCGGGTTCCGGGCGGCCGGGGAATTCGACATCGTGTTCACCGGGAATGTTCCGCCGGAATTCGTTCTTGCCCTTGAACTCGAGAAGGGCGCGCTGACGCCGGGCGAGGTGGATATAACGCCTCCGGAGGCGGCCGGGTGAGGCACGACCGGACGCCATCGCCGCCCCCGTCCGCCCGGGCCGTGCGCGTCCGCCATGATCCATTGCCGCGCCATTGGCGCATCACTCGTGCGGTTTGACGTTTCAAAGGAATTATCATGCCTCCCATTGTCTTCACCATGCAAAACGTTTCCAAAACCTACGGCGGCAAGCCGGTTCTTGAAGATATCAGCCTGTCCTTCTACCTCGGCGCGAAAATCGGCATCGTCGGCGAAAACGGCGCCGGCAAGTCGACCCTCCTCCGCATCATGGCCGGGGAGGACAAGGACTTCACCGGCGACGCGCAACTCATGAAGGGGATGCGCGTCGTCCATGTGCCGCAGGAGCCGAGGCTCAACCCGGACAAGACGGTCCGGGGGAATCTCGAAGAATCCGTGAAGCCGATCCACGACCTGCTGGCCCGCTACGAGGAGG
The DNA here is from genome assembly GCA_021201355.1 of Planctomycetaceae bacterium. GTDB lineage: Bacteria > Planctomycetota > SZUA-567 > SZUA-567 > SZUA-567 > JAJBSZ01. The sequence goes on from JAJQFC010000337.1 coordinate 5,853, forward strand.
TTTCCGCCAAAATGGCCGAGGACATTTCCCCCGAGGAAATGGACAAGGCCATGGACGAAATGACCCGCCTCCAGGAGGAAATCGACGCCAAGGACGCCTGGGAAATCGACCGCGCCCTCGACATCGCCTCGGACGCCCTCGTCCTGCCGCCGGACGACGCCGACGTCGCCACCCTCTCGGGCGGCGAACGGCGCCGCGTCGCCCTCGCCAAGGCGCTCCTCGAAAAGCCCGACCTCCTCCTCCTCCTCGACGAACCGACCAACCACCTCGACGCCGAGACCATCGCCTGGCTTGAGGATCAGCTGCGGGAGTATCCCGGGACGGTCATCATCGTCACCCACGACCGCTATTTCCTCGACAACATCACCAAATGGATTCTCGAACTGGAAAACGGCCGGGGCATCCCGTACGAAGGAAACTATTCGTCCTGGCTCGACCAGAAGGCGGAACGCCTCCGCCGCACCGAGAAAAAGGAATCGGACCGCCAGCGCCTTCTCAAGCGGGAACGGGAATGGATCGGGTCAAGTCCGGCCGGGCGTTTGAAGAAAAGCCAGGCGCGCATCGAGCGGTACGAGGCGCTCGTCAAGGAGTCGTTCCAACTGGACAGGGGGGACGTCCTTATCCAGATCCCGCCAGGACCGCACCTCGGCGACAAGGTGCTCGAGTTCAAGGACGTGACGAAGGGCTATAACGGCACCGAACTCATCGCCAACTGTTCCTTCAACCTGCCGAAAGGCGCCATCGTCGGCATTGTCGGGCCGAACGGAGCGGGGAAGACGACGATGTTCCGGATGATCATGGGGGAGGAAAAACCCGACGCCGGACAGATTGACATCGGGCCCACCGTCGTCCTCTCCTACGTCGACCAGAACCGGGACGCCCTCAAGGACGACAACACCATTTACGAAGAAATATCCGGCGGCCTCGATGAAATCGAACTCGGCGGCAAACGCCTGAATTCGCGGGCCTATGTGTCCCGGTTCAACTTCCGGGGTCCGCAGCAGTAGAAGAAGGTCGGGCAGCTGTCCGGCGGCGAACGGAACCGCGTCCACCTGGCGAAACTTCTCCGGACCGGCGGCAACCTTATCCTGCTCGACGAACCGACGAACGACCTCGACGTCAACACGATGCGCGTTCTCGAAGAGGCGCTGGCGAACTTCCCGGCCTGCGCCATGGTCATCTCCCACGACCGGTTTTTCCTCGACCGCATCTGCACCCACCTGCTCATTTTCGACGGCGGCGGAGAGATTAAATGGTTCAACGGCAATTTCCAGGCCTATGAGGAACAGGTGCTCCGGGCCGGGTCGGGCGAGCGGCTGGAATACCGGCGCGGCAAGTACAAGCGGCTGACGCTGCGGTAACCGTGAGTCTGTCAACGCTCGGCCAGGGCGCGATGGCGGTGAGGACGGGCGCTTTGGGAATGCGGCACAACGGAGGCGCATCATGACGCAGGAACCGCACGGCGGCATGGGAAACATCGAGGCGGAAATCCTTTGGAACGTCTGCCAGACCCTGTTCGGCGACAATGTCGATTATGTCGGCAACGTGTTGTCGACCTATCCGGAACGGCGGCGGGCGAATTTCGTCCGCATCTGCAACGCCGCCCTCCGCCGCCTCGGCGACCAGGTGAACGAACCGGGCGCGGTGCCGCCGTCCGTCATCGGTTTTCTCCTAAACGAGGGCAGTTACACCACGGGCGTTGTTTCATCGGAATACGCCGGCGGCTTTGTCGCCTGTTCCCGGACCGCCAATCCCACGGACGAACGGGCCCTTCGGCGGCTCCTGACCGTCAACCGCCTGGGCGAGTACGCGGTGCGGAGCCATTACCATTTCTACTCCGCCCTCCGGCTCCTCATCCTTCACACCCGGAATGCGCCGGCCGTGGATTTCGAACGCGACCGGTTCAACCTCGCCACCTTTATTCCGGCCGGATACTACATCCTGGCCATGGATTACAACCGGGACGAAATCGCCCGGATGCCCCGGATAATCTCCGACGTCCTGTACGCCCTCGGGCAGGAGTTCCTCCTCGACGGTTCGAACAGCGGGACGGACGACTATCTCCGGAGCCAGTTCGCCAAGAGCGACACCGGCGCCGTCCGCGGGGAGGGCGTCGTGTTCGCGCCGTCGATACTGGGGATTCAGTTGTTCCTCTGGGCGTTCGGCCGCCGGGATCGAGATCACCTGTTTTTCCTCGATCCGGATATGGATTGCCGCATCGAAGGGGTGCCGATGGGCATCGACGAGGCCGGGCTGTTGTACCGGGAAAAACCGGACCTGTGAAACGGATCGGCGCGGCATCGCCGCGGCCTATCGGGCGAATTCGGCGGTAATTGGACCTGGCCGGGTGTCGCTGTCTACCTGGCGGCTGTTTTGGGTTTTCCCGTCGATTTTCCGGCAGACGGTCCCGGCGTGCGCGCCGGGACTTTTTTTGTCCGAGGCGACGTTTTCGCCGCTGCGGTTTTATCTGCCTTTGCGGTTTTATCTGAATGCGCGGTTCTGGCCGGCTTTTCCGTTTTCACCGTTTTCCTGGTTTTCGGCGCCGCTGCCGTTTTTACCGCTTTCCCTGTCTTTACCGCTTCCGGTGTTTTTACCGGCTTCGCTGACTTTACCGGCTTCGCTGTCTTTGACGGCTTCGCTGACTTTGCCGCCTGAGTTGGCTTTGCCGCCTTCGCGGTTTTCTTTTTCGAGGCGCCGTCGGAACGGAGCGATTTCAGGAGGGCGATTTCCTCGCCATAGCCTTTCAGTTCGTTCGGCGTTTCGAGGTAAAACGGGAGATCGCGGAGGAGCGGGTGGTTGATGATGCGGGCGAATGCGTCGAGGCCGATGTGGCCCTCGCCTATTTTGGCGTGGCGGTCGCGGTGGCTGCCGAGTTCCATCAGGCTGTCGTTCAGGTGGACGGCGCGGAGGCGGCGGAGCCCGAGCACCTTGTCGAAATGCTTGAGGACGGCGTCCAGGTCGTTCACGATATCGTAGCCGGCGGTGAAGACGTGGCAAGTGTCAAGGCAGACGCCAAGGCGTTTTCCGTTCCGACTGGCCCGGATGACGGCGGCCAGGTCTTCGAAGGTGCCGCCGACCTCGCCGCCGTGACCGCTCATCGTCTCGAGGAGGAAGGTTGTCCCGGACTCCTCCGGGTAGGCGGCGTCGATGGATTCCGCCACCAGGCGGACGGCCTCCTCCGGGCTCGAATCCTTCCGGGCGCCCGGATGGATGTTGTACATGGCGCCGGGGAAATGGGCGAGGCGGAGAAGGTCGTCCCGGACCGTTTCCCGGACGAACTTTTGCTTGTCCGGCTCGGGCGTCGCCAGGTTCAGGACGTACGAGGCGTGGGCGAGGATGTCCGAAATGTCGTTCTCCCCGGCGAACCGGTTGAAGGCGGCGATGTCGTTCGGGTCGAGGGGGCGGGCCCGGCCGCCCCGGGGGTTCCGGACGAAGAACTGCAATGTGGTGGCGCCGATGCCGTGGGCCAGCTTCCCCATTGCCAGGTATCCCTTCGATGACGTGATGTGGCTGCCGATTCGAAACATGTCTGGCTCCGTTTTGATCTCTTCCAATCGTATCGCCCCTCGCTATACTGTAGTATATGGGTAAGAGCGCTTTCTCCGCCTCTTTTTGGCGGTTTTTTTTATGGAAGCGCCACGCTTTGGAAACACTGCAGCTTCGCGAGGAGAGCATCATGGCGAAACCGCGTTACCGCGCCATCGAAGGTACCCGGGATTATTTCGACCGGGACGGAATCCGTTTTGACACCGCCATGGCCAGGGCCGGCGAAATCTTCGCCCGCTACGGCTACGCCCATATCCACACGCCGGTGTTCGAGGCGACCGAACTGTTCTCCCGCGGCATCGGCGAAGTGACGGACATTGTCGAAAAGGAAATATACACGTTCAAGCCCGGTTCGGACTCCATAACCCTCCGGCCGGAAAACACCGCAAGCGTCGTCCGCGCCTATCTCCAGCACGGCATGGACAAGCAGGGCGGACTGGTCAAACTCTGGTACGGCGGGCCGATGTTCCGGCGGGAACGGCCGCAAAAGGGCCGCCAGCGCCAGTTCCACCAGGTCGGCATAGAGGCGCTCGGCTCGGCGGACCCGCTTCTTGACGCGGAAGTCGTGTCCCTCGGCCTCCGCTACTACGAATCCCTCGGCATCAACCAGATTGGCCTGCGGCTGAACTCCATCGGCTGTTCCCGCGAGGAATGCCGTCCGCTCTTCCGGCAGCTCCTCCGGGACGCCATCCGGCCGAACCTCGAGAAGTACTGCAAGTCGTGCCAGGGGCGGTTCGACCGGAATATCCTCCGCATCATCGACTGCAAAAACCCGGTCTGCCGCGACCTGTCGGCCAATCTGCCGAAGAGTTACGACAACCTCTGCCCCGAGTGCGCCGCCCACTTCGAACAGGTCAAGGAAGCCCTGACCGCCCTCGGCGCCAACTACCTCGTCGACCACACCCTGGTCCGGGGTCTCGATTATTATACGAAAACCGTGTTCGAATACAGCCACGGCGCCCTCGGCGCCCAAAGCGCCATCGGCGGCGGCGGCAGGTACGACGGGCTTATCGAGGAACTCGGCGGCAAGCCGACGCCGGGCATCGGCTTCGCCCTCGGCATTGAACGCATCCTCATCGCCATGGAAGCGGAAGGGGCCTGCGCCTGCGGCTATCCCCTCCAGGTCTTCGGCGTCACCCAGGGGGAGGCCGCCCACCGGGCCATGGCAGCGATGATAGCCCGCCTCCGCGCCGACGTTTATTCCGCCGACATGGATTATGACGGGCGGTCGATGAAGTCGCAACTGCGGAC
>JAJQFC010000092.1 GCA_021201355.1 Planctomycetaceae bacterium
CGGATTCGCCGTCCACCGGCGGATTCCAGCCGATAGCGCCCCCTCTCGGCGGAGGCGGTCTGCCGCTGCCGCCGGCCGGAACCGGAAGCGATTTCACCTCGACCCCGCTGCCGCCGGCCCCGCCGCCGCTGGCGCCGCCGTCACTCGATCCGCCGTCCGCCAGTCCGCTGGCGCCGACCGGCATTCAGGCCGGGACCGGCAGTGCCCTGGCGCCGCCGCCGCTCCCGTCCGCGACCGGCGCCGCCGTTCCCGCCGCCGCCGCGCCGGTGGTGGAGGAGATTCCCCGCCAGGGCCGCATCACCGGCGGCCGCGTCAATGTCCGGGCCGGGCCGAACACCCAGTACGAATCCATCGCCGTCCTCACGACCGGCGCGCCCGTCACCGTCCTGGCGAAAAACGGCGACTGGTACAAAATAGTCTTCCCGGCCGCCCAACTGGCAAGCATCCATAAAAATTACGTCAACGCCGACATCACCGGCGAAATCCCGGAGACCGGCCTCCCCGGCGTCATCAGCCAGAACGACGCCCCGGTCCACGCGTTTTATTGGGACAAGTCCACCGTGGTCGGCACCCTGAACCAGGGCGACCCGGTCGTCATCAAGCAGGAGCGCGGCCAGTGGTACCGGATTGACGCGCCGCAAAGCGCCCGCGCCTACGTCTTCGCCCAGTACGTCCAGGTGGACGGCGGGGCCCAGTTGGTGGCGACGGACGCCGCGCCGCCGCCGGCCAACCCGAACGTCGACCTGACGTCGGACGGCAGCGCCCCGGCCGCCCGGAAGTTGTCCGAGGACGACCGCCGCGTGGTGGCAATTAAGGAACAGTATTACAAAAAGCTCCAGGAACAGTTCGAGCAGAACCTCGAGGAAGAGGAAGCGGCCGAACGGGCCGCGGCGGAGCGCCGCCGCCTCCAGGCGTCGCAACTCGACAACGCCCTGAAGGATCTGGACGAACGCCTGGCCGCGATTGAACAGGAAACGGCCCAACGGGTCGACCACATCACCCAATCGATCTACGGGCAGACCGTGGTGCAGACGGTGGTCGGATCGGCCGCCTGGGCGCCGCCGGACCCGGTGGGCGGCGGCTTTACCGGCTGGGTCGAGAATATCGGCCGGGTCGGCTACGCCCCGTCCCCGTACCGGCTGACGAAGGGCGGGGAAATCCGCTTCTACCTTGTGAGCGACCGGTTTAATCTCGAGGAATACGTCGGCCGCCGCGTCTGGCTGAACGGCAATGTCGAATATGCCGGCGGCGCGTCCGCCAGCGTCCTGAACGTGTTTGAAATCCGCATCCTGACCGAACTGGAAATCGCCGAAGGCATGCAGCAGAGCGGCCAGCCCGGTTTCCAGACCTACGACGCCTACCAGGCCGGTCAGTCCGGACAAGTCGTCGGCCAGGTCTACGACCCGTATGTCCCGCCGGGGTCGGTCGTCACCACGGGGACGCCGCAGCCGTACCCGGCCGGCGGCCAGATCATCCTGAACCCCGGGGAGGTGATGATGTCGCCGCCGATGGGGGGGCAGGTCATCCAGGGCGCGCCCTACGGCGACGGCTTTGTGACGACGCCGCAGGGGACGCCGGTCCAGCCGACCGGACCGGTGCCGACCGACCCGTCGCAACTGCCGGACGTGGTCAGTTCGTCGTCGTCCGGGATCATGCTTGGCGGTCCGTCCATGCCGCCGGCCGGTCTTGGCCAGACCCTGGGAGAAGTTGAAACAGACATCTACGAAAATCCGGCCTTCTCGGAAATTGGTCCGGACGGGGAATAGCACCCGCTTCAAGGTTTCACCCGTTACCAGAGCTTCACTACGAGAGCCGCCGCCCGCTTCGCGTGGGCGGCGGTTTTTATTCGTAACCACGAGACGCCTTTACACGAACGCGAAGCGCCGGGAAGGCATTTCCGTCCACACAGCCGTTGTCACCGTTTGGTATCAGTTTTCACGAACAAACTTGCAAGGCCTGATTTCACAAGCGGATGACGTTTGACAAACAGGTGTACGGGAAAAGGCGTCCTGTTTCCAAATGGTAACAGGAAACCGGCCGGTGGCTGTGCCGAGGCGGCGGTGACGGAAATGTTTGGATGAGGTGCGTTGTAACGTATTGTCAGATAAGAGATTATTTTTTGATGGGGTTGGGTTGTCCGGATCTGGAATGGGGTTTGCTTCATAAAATCGATGAAATACTCTGTTCCGGCCCGGCGCCGGCGCCGAAAAGGCGGGGTTTATGGGAAAGGACGTGCCGATGATGACCACCGCGCAACCATCCGGAGTGACAATGACCGTGCCCGCGCGTCGCGGTCGGGCCGGCATGACTCTCCTGGAGATGGTTTTTGCCCTGTCGATTGCCACCATGGCGATTGTCTGGATCATTTCCAGCCTGTTCAACGCCATCGCCGCCAACCGCATCATGACCGCCAATATCGCCGCCAACGCCGCCATCCTCCAGCAGCGGGAAGAAGTGATGATTGTCGCCCACGACGGCGGCCAGGCGGCCCGGACCGATCTCGTCGCCAACGTCCTCGAGTACTACGACGAACTGTTAGCGGAAAGCAACACGGTAAACCTCGGCCCGGACGGCGCGGCTGTCCGTCAGGTCGAGATAGACCCGGAGCGCGGCCTTGTCTACCGCTTCCCCATTCCGAAACCGGGCGAGGCGGTCGACCCGGACAACCCGTACGCCATGGGCTATGGCGAGATGGTCATGTACCTTCGGGAGACGGCGGTGCCGGGGAGCGAAGGGCTTGAAGAGTTTTACGAAGACCTGCCGTATAGCCCAAAAACGCCTGTCGCTGCCAATCCCGGCTATGACCTGAACGGCGACGGCAGGATCCGGGATTTCACCTTCGCCCAGGGCGGCCGGCTCCGGAAGATTCTCCGGACGCCGCCCGGCATCGACTTTGTCGATAGCGGCACCGGCTCTATGTGGATTCAGAGCCTGCCCGTTGACATTAACGTCTATTACTACGCCGATGCAGGGCGCAGACGGGATTATTTCGAAACCACGAGAAGAATTTTGATAACCGGCGTCACCGGAAAGAGCGACTCGAGCGGGGAATAGAGGGCGTTACGAGGCATTTTCCGGACGACCACCGTCGAATCCTTACGAGGAGAAGCACCATGAACACGACCATGCACACCAGCCGGAGCCGGGGACAGCGCGGATCGGCGCTTCTGATCGCGCTTGTCATGACCATGTCCCTTGCCGCCATCGTCACCTACGCGGTGTCGGACACGATGGACAGCCACGCCAACGCCAAACGGGAGGACAACACCGCCCGGGCCTTGGCGGCGGCGGAATACGGCGCCGAACTGGCCATCTCCGAAATCGGCCGGAACATTTACGTCGAAGACGGCCGGCAACTCCACGATGCCGCGCCGGTGGTCGGCGATTTCGTCTCCGGGAAGGACGGGGACAAATACTACCCGTACACGGTGGATCAGCGGCGCATACGCGGCTTGTTCGACAGCCAGGAATTCCGCGTCCGCGTCCGGTCGGCCCGCCAGGTCTACGCCAATCCCCAGGACCGCATCGCCAACGATCTCCTGAGCCGGGGCTGGCTCAAGGCTCCGAAAAACTATGAAAAACCCTTCGGTTCCATCAAGGCGCGGCAATTCCGGGACATCTACGAAATCACCTCCACCGCCCGGAACCGGCAGCTCACCGAACTGGCCGACAGCAGCGCCAGGGTCAAGCCGGAACACATGGGCCAGGCCACGGTGCAGGCCGTCGTCCGGCTCGACTGGAAGTCGCCCTTGTCCGATTTGCTGGACAATATCGGCCTTCTCCATCTCGAGCGGTCGAGTCGTTTCAAACTGAAGGCCAACAAAACCCGCTGGTACGACTGGTATGCCAAGGCAAAGGCCGGAACGCCCATCCCGGACAATAACGTGGTTCCGGAAACCGCCATGATGGACCAGGAAGTGTATAACGTCACCGCCACCGGCGAAGATCACTATCTCGTCAAGTTTATCCGCTCCATCACCGAGCAGACCACCATCACCATCATCCAGCCGTGGAAGTTGTACACGAACCAGGCCAACTACTTCGGCGCCACCGGCGGCTACTGGGAGGCCGGCCTCCTCACCCTCAACTACAAAATGCCCAAGGACGAAGCCAACGACGCCAACCTCATCGCCCGCGACAAGGAGCCGGTCAATCCCTATCGCCCGCTCCTCCACAGCTTCAAGGATAAGTACAAGACCACCACCGAACGCTGGGTGCTCCGTGAGAGCGGGTATAACAGCCCGTACCCGCTCCGTTGGGATTTCCGCCGGAAAACGAACGACGACAGGGAATTCCAGGCCATGGCGGTCAAGGACAAGGACATGGTCTACGACAGCTATCTCCTTGGCGGCAGGGAAGGCTGGGTCAACGGGAATGTCGAAGGGAAGACCGTCACGATCGTGGACCCGGACACCGAATACTTCAACGGCGTCAAGGGCCGGATCAAGGAAGTGAACGATGCCGAATCGAACGAAGGCGGCAGCTTCGACGTCGTCCTCGGCAGCTTCACCGATCTCCGGAACATCTACGCCAACCTCGCCGGCACCTCGAACCGGAACGGCAGCGCCAACATGTTCGACGTTCCGAGCCAATGGAAACAGGTGTTTATCGGCCAATATACCCACGAACCCCGGCTATCCTATCCGTCCACGACCGGCTATCAGGCCGCCGGCGCAGACACGCCGGGCGTGCGCGGAACCAGTATTCCCCTCCTCGGTGGCTGGCGCATCCGCCCGCAGACCCTCCATACCCTCATGAACGACAAGAACCAGGTTCTCGTCCGCCTGTACAGCCTCGACATTGACGGCGAGACCGTGTACTACAAGTACCCGGCCGTTGTTAAGGTGAAGAAGGACGGCACGGCGGATGAGGAAACGGGCGGGTCCGACTCCGGATTCGAGAAAACCAAGGACGGCAAGTTTGTCGCCTACATTCCGCTGGCCAACGAGGCCGGCAGGATATTTGAAGACTACGCCAATAGTATTTTTCCTAAGTATCGGGATCTTGCCTTGACATATTTCCCTTGGGGCGGTAACGGCACTGACAAACCGTACTATCTCGATGGCAATTTCAACCTTATCCCCGCCCCCACCGGTGGGTGGACCCAGAGCGTTGTCGATTGGAATTGGATAGTTCCCGCGAATGCCATCCGCTGCGAACTGACGCAGCAGCAAATCAACGAGTACGGACTGACCCCGGAAAACGCCGGTACCCGGAACAGCAGCCTGAGCGGCGACGGCGGCGGCGGCGCCCCGGCCGTTCTCAAACCGGGTCCCGGCATGGGGAACGGCAACGTCGGCATCCTGGTGCCGTTCGGCGACAACATCGCCTATAACGATCTCGTTAGAGGCTACAATGGCTACGGTCCAATAGCAGGAGAGCATAATTTCCCGTGGGGCGCGTACAACGGATACTATTTTGATTCCAATTACAATTGGGTCTATTCCCAGGATAAATGGACCGACACCGCGTGCAAGGACAACGGGTCTTTGCCGAAATACTGCCTCACGGTCTATGTCTCCCAGAGTCAACTCGAACAGCTGCGTCAAACCTTCGGCGACGCCGTGAGGATGGCCGACGGTTCGGGCGGAGGGGACGATTACGAGTACCGCACCGCCCAATGGACCGGATACTATGTCTGGGCCAGCGCCAAGTTCGGCAACTTCGACGCGAACGACAACTACTACTACGGTTCTGACGAAAAGATGGGCAGCGGCTTCAAGCTCGTCAAGAACGATCCCGACCATCCGGACCGCTCCGAAGGCATCGACGCCGTCACCGTGCCCCGTATCTTCTTCTGGCAGGAACTGATGGGCTTCTCCCTGGTGAAGCGCCGGGACGCGGCCGGGTACGGCTATCCCGCCACCTACGGCAATACCGCCGAGGACGGCGACAAGCGGACCTATTTCGCCAACTCGGCCAACGGACAGGCGAGGACGCCGGAGGACCGCGTCACGGTCGGGTTTGACGAACTCCTGCAGGGTACCACCGAAACGAACATGATGCATCCGCTGTTCGACAAACTGGGCGCGTCGACAAGCGATATCAAGCCCTATGTCCAGGACCGATTTGACCCGATTTACGTCCTCGAGTACGACAAAAACCTCGTTACCGACGAAAAGGGCGAAATCCGCGGCTACACCAAACCGCTGGAGGAATCGAACCGCGACATCAAGGTCTACAAGTCCATGACCGATTTCCTCTTCCCGGCCGAATTCAACGTGGCCGACGAGGACGGCGGCGGCAAGGTGACGCGGAATGCGGTCAAGATCTTCGTCGGCTTCGAAGACCAGACCGAACTCGGCAGCGAATGGGGCCCGACCGACTGGGACTACGGCGACCTTACGTTCACCATCTGGGTGGCGCCGCCGGAGATGGTCGAGGGCGAGACCACCATCGACACCGTCACCGATCAGAAACTCGAATGGTGGGAACGTCAGGAAGAGGACGGCCTCACCGGCCTGCCGTCGAACTACGCCCTGACCGTCAACAACGAAGTCCACCGGGCCGCCCGCGACTCGCGGGAAAACCGGCTCCTCGAAAACTACAACCGCCTCGCCTACGAGGAGGCTAACGATCTGGACGAGAAGAATCCGGAAGAATGGCTCTTCTGGCACATGTGGACCATGCTCGACCGGGAACACTGGTACCGGCTCGGTTTCCCCCGGGCCGTATTCAAGGACGATTTCGTCCTCGACAACGAAGACCCGGCGATGGCGGAAATCATTGAAGAGCCGCGGACGGCGGGAACAACCCCGACCTTCTACTTCACGAACGCCGACCGGTACGATTACACCGCCCTGGACGGCGAGGACGTCAGCGACGACGGCTTCAAGGCCATCCTCGAATCACGCAATCCCGACTATACGTTCGAGCACGTTCGGAAGCGCTGGGCCGAACTGACCGACGACGAACGTCGCGGACTCCGGGCCGTCCTCCGGAACAAGGTGCCGTCGTCCATGAACGTGCCTGACGTCGACGTCTATGCCCGGGAACTGGCCCGTCACATGGTCGGGTCGGAAGAGTACACCGTCCCCGGCATCGAGACGGTCGACTTCTCGCCCCGGTCCGGCGCCGAAGAGGAAAGCGTCAGCAAGGTGTTCCTCGGCGGCGAACCGCGGCCGCAGTGGAACGAGAGTGTCTACGCCGGATTCAGTTCTTCCGAAACGGTGCCGGTAAGCGCCAGGACCTTCCAGGTTCCGGGTTACCCGGCGTCTGACGGCGGCACTCGGGAAGATACGATAAAAGAGATAACGACAAGCAATTTCGCTACTGAAGTGTGGAACGAAGACCTCCCGGGCACCCTGACGCGTTCGCAGGTCAGGAACGCCTTCGGCCTGAAGGACCGGCGGTACGCCCTCGGGTACCACCGTGGCGGCGATTACGACAAGCTTGTCGCGAACCGGAATATCAAGGAATCGCAGTATCCCGTGTTCATGGACCATTACAAGCTGACGTATCTCTACCAGCCCGGCTGGAACCCGTTCATGACCGACCCCCGGGGCCGTCTCGCCAAGGAGGCGCAGCCGAAGGACGATCCGGACGACTCGGAAGAAACGACCCGGTACAACTACGAGCACAAGTACGGCCTCGATCACAACCGCGCCGACACGCCGCAGTTTGTCTTTGACAGACATTTCGACGGCGCCGGCACCATGATCGTGAACGGCGACCTGATCATCCGGGACACCTTCGCCTACCACGGCATCCTTATCGTCCTCGGCGACGTCATTATCGAACCGACGAAAAAGGAAAACGAGTTCATCTGGTCCGGAAGCGGCTGGCCGGTCGACAAGGACAACAACCCGCTCCGCCCGGTGAACCTGAACGACACGTATGAGCAAATCGCCGACCCGTCTTACGACGGCCCGGGCAAGTGGGAGTACGTGACCGAAGAGCAGGGCGACGTGCCGCGCCCGGCCAACCCGCAGCCGCTTCGGACCACCGTCTACCGTGGCGACCTCCATATCCAGGGTCAGCTCATCGTCAAGGGCCGACTCATGACGAAGACGGTGAAGGTCGAAGACGCCGAAACCGATACGGTGAAGGAGTTCACCGGAACGCTCCACGGCTACTGGAGCCAGGACGCGGTCGAACTCATCGGCGGCATCTGGTCGGCCGGCCGCATGGTGGTCGAGCGGGTGTCGTGGACCAACGACGACAACATCGACGTCGGCCCGATTTGGAACGACACGTTGGAAGTGACGAACTAGGAAAACGGGCGGATCGTGCGCCGGACACCGTGGCGAGCCGTGCCCGGTTCGGCGCCGCGCTCCCGCCCCGACGACGCATCCCGGTTTTATGATCGGGACAGCCTGAAGATATCCGTCCCCCGGTACGGCGGCAGTAGCCGTCTAGGGATTCTGGTCCAAACGCGGGGGAAACAGTGGAGGTTACGCCATGACACCTGAATCAGCCGTCCGCCGGCAACGGGGTTTTACCCTGCTCGAAATCACGATTGTCGTCGGCATCCTGTCCATTTTCGCCGTCATGGTGGTGCCGCCTATCGTCAACGCCCTGGCGCTGGTCAACCGGGAAAGCGCCATTCTCCGCATGGACCGGGACGGCCACCAGGCGCTGAATCTCATATCGTCGCACCTCCGCCCGTCGGTCCTGCCGATTGTCACCCGGCCGGAGGACGATCTCACCCTGCCGGCCACAGTGAAAAGCTGGGCCACGGACAATGGCGCCATCAGCTTTCAGGACGTCCTGAATTCAGAAGCCGGGTTTGAACCGAACGGGCAGGAATGGCTGGACGTTCTCCAGCACGGGACCGACTTCCTCCCGTTTACGCAGCCGGTGCCGTTCCTCTATACCGCCAACGAAGCAACTCTCGATGCGCGCCGGGAAAAGACCAGCCTTTCCACCCTTGATTCGAACGAACTTCTGCAACTCGGCCTCCGCGATTTCACCACCCGCCGGGCCGACGGCCAGATGGGCGCCATCTCGAACGCCGGCACCTATACGGTGGAAAACGAAACGCTGGCGGACGGCACCGTCGTTCCCCGCCGCTATCTCCGGGCGAACAACCAGTTCCAGCCGATCCACCCGTATCTCCAGAACCTGACGCCGCAATCTCTCAGCCTCGACCCGGCCTGCCTGCCGGACGCCATCGACCTGAACGCGTCCCGCTTCGCCGCCGACCTGACGCTTCCGGCCAACGCCAACACCGCCTACGGGATTATCCGCTTCGTCCCCTTCCGCGATGCGGCGAATCCGAACGGCCGCATTCTAGACGAAGCCACCCTCGGCCCGACGAAAGCGGACGGGTCCGGCCCAACCGGACTGGACATCGACGGGAACGGGTCGGCGACCGACACCTTCGCCCTCGGCCGCCTGGAAATCGTCTACCTGAACCGCCAGCGGGACGAAGCCCTGACCACCGTCGTCAGCCGGACAGCCGCCGGGAGCACGGTTCTCCTGCGCCTGAATACCGTCAGTACGCCCACGAACCCTGTTCCGACCCCGCCCGGCGGCGGCAACATAGCGGCCGGCGGCGGCGCGGGCGGCGACGATCCCGAACCGTACCCTGCCATTTTCCGCCTCCGGACGCCCCGGGAAACCGACGACAACCGCATTCCCAGTTATGCAATCGACATCGACCTGCTGTTGATGGACGATCTGCGGCAACAGCGGAGCGTCCTCAGTTTCAACAAGATTGTCCCGTTCATCGTCCGCCGTTACCAGACCACGGTGGAATTGCGGAACCTGACGCGGTTTTAGTAACCACAACCCGGTCCCGTCCTATTGTTCGTCACCTTGAACGGGGACCGGGGTCGTTGTCGCTTGACGACTTCGGGCTTTACCCGTCCTTTCACGTGCGAGGAGAACCATGCCAGAAAAAGTCGATGCCGGCCAATCGCGCCCCGACGGTATGATCCACCTGATGGAATTGGTCGCCCGCCGCCAGCAGCTTGTCGCGATGCGGGAAGAGGAGGAGCGGCGGAAACGGTCGGCCGCCACCAAAACGGTGAACCGCGGCATCGACCAGACCATCCGCGTCCTGACCCGGCTGATTGCCGAAATCGACGACGAACTCAACTGGAAATGGGCCTTCACCGGCGCGCTCGACTATGCCTGACAGCGGCGCCGCCCGCCGACGCAAAATTCCGTCCCGTCGTTCGGGAATCCGTCCATGTAAAAAACGCGCGGCCTCAGAAGAGACCGCGCGTTTTTTTTGCAGGCGCGGAGATTGAGAAACGTTGTATTCTGACGCTGTATTCGGAACGTCGTACTTCGGAACGTCGTACTTCGAAACGTCGTACTTCGAAACGTCGTACTTCGAAACGTTGTACATCGGAACGCAATCGATTGCGGCGCGCGTTCATTCTGCGGTATGGAGGGCTGGCGGGAAAAGGGAGAAGGGACCGTCGCCAGTGTCCGGCCTACTCCCTGGTCAGTTGCGACAAATCCTCGTGTAACAGCCTCGTCCCCGATTCGAAAAACTGCACCATTATCTTTTTCCGATCAGACGTCAGCACCTTCCCCGAACCGAAGGTCGGATGCCGGACCAGATCGCCCGGCCGGAACTTGGACTGCGGCCGCGCCGGCGGCGGCGCCTTCTTCGTCGGCCACTGCCGTTTCGGCCAGGCCTTTTTCGCCGGGGCCGTCCCGGCGGCGGCCGGGAAG
>JAJQFC010000250.1 GCA_021201355.1 Planctomycetaceae bacterium
CCTTGGGGTGGCGGCGGGCGGCGTTGTCCTCGGTTTTCCCCGACAACTCAGGGAAAGCGGCCGGCTGGCGATGGAGCGGTCCCGGGCCAACCTGCAGAACCTCTGGCTCCGGCTGCAACTCTTTTCCAGCCGCTTCGGCCATTTCCCGGACAGCCTGGACGATCTCCGCCGCGACATGCGCCGGAGCGCGGTGGACGATATAGACAACACCTTCATCGCCCCGGCCGCCCTTGCCCGCCTCGGCCGGGAGGAGGCGATTCGCCGGTCGTACCGCTACCTCTCCGGCGTCACGCCGAACGACGAGCCGGATCTGCCGCTTCTCTACGAGGCCGAACCGTGGTCGGAGGACTTTACCGGCATGTACCCGGCGGAGGCGAACCGGAGCCGGAGCGAGAGCGGCGAATTCGTTCCTTTCCGCCAGTATATCCGCCTCGACGGCCGTATCGTCACCATGCCGGAACAGCGGTTCATGGAACGCGTCGTCCCCCGGATGGCGGAAAGGGAATAGGTTCGGTTGCGTACCCGTTTCGCCCCGGCGACGCCTTCCGCGTCGCCGGGGCGCTTGCGTCAGCCATGGATAGCGTAAACAGGAAGTGAGCGGTTCGTCGTCCGTTCGCCGTCGCCTTCTGCGGCCGGCGAATCCGAAGAGGAACCGCCTGTCACCGAAAAACGCGGTTTGTGAAAGGAAGTGTACCGAAATGAGTATCGAGTTTTCCATCAGCCACCGGGACGGCCGGGCCCGGGCCGGCATCCTGACGACGCCCCACGGCCAGGTCAAATCGCCGTTTTTCATGGTGGTCGGGACGGCGGCATCGGTCAAGGGCATGACAATCGATCAACTCCGCGCCGCCAGGACCCAGGTTGTCCTGTCGAACACCTATCACCTTGCCATCCGTCCGGGCGCGGAAGCGGTGGCGAAGCGGGGCGGCCTGGCCCGGTTTATGGGCTGGGACGGCCCGACCCTGACCGACTCCGGCGGCTACCAGGTGTTTTCCCTGGCGAAAAAAAGATCGCTTGGGCCGGACGGCGTCCGGTTCAACAACCATATCGACGGCCGCGAACTGTTCCTCACCCCGGAGCGGTGCGTTGAAATACAACAGAACATCGGCGCCGACATCATGATGTGCCTGGACGTCTGCCCTCCGGCCCGGGCCGACCGCGACGCCATCCGGAAATCGATGGACCTGACCCACCAATGGGCCGGCCGCTGCCGGACCGCCTGGCGGAACAATCCGACGCCGCAGGCCCTGTTCGGCATCGCCCAGGGAGCCGTCTACGAAGACCTCCGGACGGAGAGCGTTCAGGCCGTGACCGAACTCGATTTCCCCGGCTACGCCATCGGCGGCGTCGCCGTCGGCGAAGACACCCGGGACATCCGGCGCATCGTCGGCCATACAGCGCCCCTCCTCCCCGACGCGAAACCACGGTACCTCATGGGCGTCGGCACCCCGGCCGACATCATCGCCGGCGTCCGGTCCGGCGTCGACATGTTCGACTGCATCATGCCGACCCGCCACGCCCGACACTACCAGGCCTTTACCCGGGACGGCGCCATCAACCTGAAAAACGCCCGCTACGCCGAGGACGACGGCCCCATCGAGGACGGCTGCGACTGCGAGTGCTGCCGGTCCGTGAGCCGCGCCTATGTCCGCCACCTGGCCGTCCTCGGCGAATTGATGGCGTCTGTGTGGATCACTCTCCATAACGTGCGCTTTTACCTGAGGCTCATGGAAAACCTGCGGCAGGCCATAATCGACAACCGCCTGGACGCGGTGGCGCCGACCCTGTACCCGCCCGACGATTTTTCGCCGGAATGACGGTGCGACAACTTTTATTGGACAAGCAAATCGTTCCCCTTGCCGCACCTTGGAGAAAAAACCCTCAAGAAAACAGTTGCCCGGACCGATGGAATTTATATAATACGGAGCTTCCGAGAGCGCCGTCTTTGCGAAATCCGCATAGGGCGGCGCCCTTTACTTTTACGCTCACGAAGAGAGTTCTGGACATAGTCTTGACTGGGGGAACGCGCATTATGGACGCATTTGAAAAAGTGGCCGGCCACTGCCAGCTTCGCGACATCGATGTCGACATCCTGTATGTTAAACTCAAGAAAACCAAGGGGAAAGCCGGAGGCAAAACCCCGCTTCGGTGCCAGAGTTCCACCGAATGTCCGCGGAATTCGTTCTGCAAATTCGTCAATCCGCTGACGAACCACATCCCGGTCGATCTCCCGGCCGAACCGGCCAAGACCGCCTGAATGTCATAGCGTTTATACGGAATCCGAAAGAGGAGGGCGAACGCACATTCGGCGTTCGCCCTTACTTTTTTTTAGGTCTTCGAAAAAACTTCGCCCGCCCTCAGGCTTTACCGCCCCTGCCCTTTTTACCGCGTTTGCCCTTGGCCGGCACCCCGGATTTTTTCATGATGAACAGGTAGTTGAAGCCGCGCAGGAAAAACCCGCCTTCCCTGGCCGCTTTCCGGTAATTGCCCATCCCCAGGGTTTTGTTGTGACGGACGACGCTGACAATGTCCACCGGTTCGAAATACTTTCGTAAAATGGCAAAAAGTTCAAACCCAATGGGGTAAAATCCCTTGTCCTTGACGAACGAATCCGAGACATACAGCCCCATATGTCGTCCCGGAGCCAGGACCCGGTGAATCTCCCGAATGACCTGCTCCATGGCGTTGTAATACTCCGGTCCGGCCGCGTCGAGTTTACCAATACAACGCGGATCGTCGGAATAGTCTACATGTGTGGAGTAGGGAGGGTCGATAAAGACAAAAGAGGCTTTTTCGTCCTCGAGCGGCAGCTTCCGGCTGTCGACCCGAAAAATATCCGGCCGGGTCGGATTGACGTCATAGCCGAGGGCGCGGCGGCCGAGTTCCCGCGCCACGTCCAGGGTGGTGCCGCTTCCGGCCATCGGGTCGACGACCAGATCGTCTTCCACGGTGTATCGCTGGAGCAGGTTCCACACAATATAACTGGGCGTCGCCCCGACATAGCCCGTGGATCCCTGCTTCTTCCCGCCGTAGTTTTGCGCCGGGAAGTCCCACAGGGTGGTCACCTCGAGACGTGGTTGCAGACTGGCCGGACGGATAACAGTTGTCCGATGTCGCGCTTCTGGCAATCGTTTTCCAGCCGGGCGGGAATGTCGCGGTGCGGGCCGGTGTGGTTCCATTATGAGTCTCCCAATGGGTTTATGAAAAAACCGGAATCGGGCCGAAATGACGGCAGGTCTCGTCGCCGGACCGCGTTTTCCTGTAACCGTCGGGTTATGCGCACGAGACGGTTTCGACGGCGCAACGGTAGACGCCAGCCGCAGTATACCGGAACCGGCGAACAAGGCAACCTTTTCACGGTTTTGTGTTGCGATTGCCCCCGCTGTCGGTAATATTATGGCTTGCCAGGGGCATGGTGTCCGGCTGGCCGAGGCATGTCGCCGCGCTCGAGCCGGCGCCACATCCGGGATTCCCGAACGGAATGGCGTTATGAACAGCCTGATGACCTGGTTGTGCGTTATCATTATCATGTTGTTCGCGGCCGGCGTTTGGTTTGCCTACCTGGTTCGTATCGTCCTGAACGACGAAGTGGTCCAGGAAAGACGCCGCCGCCGGATGCGAGTGCGCGAACTCGAACGGCGCCGGGCCGAGGACAAGGCGATGGGGAAGCGGCGCAAACGGATCTAACGATACGATCTGATCTCCCGGTTATTGTGAGCTTAGACAGCTTCACCTGAAAAGGCGGTTACCATGACACCCGCAAACTTGAACGAACTGCCCCCTCTCCCCAACCGTATGGCCGACAGCCACAAGGGCGATTACGGACGGGTGCTGATCATCGCCGGTTCGGCCGGCATGACCGGCGCCGGTGCCATGGCCAGCATCGCCAGCCTCCGGTCCGGCGTCGGCGTCGTCCTCTGGGCATTGCCGAAAAGCCTTAACTCCATCGCCGAATCCATGTTCCCGGAAATCATGACCCTGCCCATCCCGGACACGCCGTCCGGCGCGCCAGCCATGGACGCCCGGGAAATCCTGGTCGAGGCGGCGAGGGAGACGAACTGCGTCGTCCTCGGCCCCGGCCTCCCGGTGGCGGGCGATACCGGCGAACTCATGCGTCTCCTTATTCCGGAAATTTTCCCGACCCTCATCATCGACGGCGGCGCCTTTTCCGCCATCGGCACCGAATTCATGATTATCAGAAAACGCCAGGGTCCGACCATCCTTACGCCGCACCCGGGAGAAATGGGCCGCATTACCGGGAAAACCAGCGCCCAGGTTCAGGAAAAGCGCCAGGAATTCGCCGTGAAATACGCAAAACATTCCGGCGCGATAGTTGCATTGAAGGGTAAGGGGACCATCGTCACGGACGGGAACAGCGTCTACGTAAACCAGTCCGGCAACGCCGGCATGTCGACCGCCGGGTCGGGGGACGTCCTGTGCGGCGTCATTTCCGCCCTGGTCGGCCAGGGACTGCCGCCGTTCGACGCCACGAAACTGGGCGTTTACCTGCACGGCCTGGCCGGCGACATCGCCGCCGAGGAGCTCGGCATGCACGGCGTCATTGCCTCCGACATCGCCGCCCGGCTGCCGGCCGCGTTCCGCCACTATGCCGGGCAGCGGTCGTAGGCATCACCGGATGGTCGCGCCGGCTCGGCCCGGGCGCCCCTTGTTACAGCATCCGCTGACGCCACGGCTTTTCCGGCCGCGTCACAGTGCTTTAGAAAGTGTCGTCATGATCCACCCTATCGTTTTCGACGCGCCCGGGGAATTTGGGCAAACGCCCCGCCCCGCCCTCGTCGAATGGATGGTCAATGAATCGGACAGCGTCCAGCCGGATGATCCCCTCTGCCGCTACGAAATTGACAAGGCCGTCGATACCTTTCATTCGCCGTGCGCCGGCTATGTCCGGACGCGGCTCGTTCCGGAAGGCGCCCGTTTTTCCTTCGGGTCCATCCTTTGCGTCGCCTCCGACGACCTCCACGAACCGCTCCCCGATTCCCCCATCGCCCCGCTCCCGAGCGAGCGCGATACGGAAAATTTCGACTGGAGCGAAATCGACAACCACGACGGCGAACCGGAACCGCTCGGCGTCATGCGCCGGGCCATCGCCGACCGTATGGCGATGTCGAAGCGGCACATCCCCTGTTTCTACCTGACCGCCGTCGTCGACATGACCCGCTGCCTCGAACTCCGGCGTGAACTGAAGAAAAACCGCCAGCGCGCCACCTTTAACGACATGTCGATAAAGGCATCCGCCCTCGCCCTCAGGGAGAATCCCCGGGCCGCCATGATCTATTCGCCGCAGGGTCTCTACGCCCGCTCGCAACTCAATATCGGCTTCGCCGCCGCCCTGCCGGACGACGGCCTCGTGGTGCCGGTCATCAAGGAGGCGGACACAAAGCCCCTTATCCAGATTGCCGAAGAAACCCGGGCGTTGGCCGAGAAGGCGAAACGGGGCGACCTCACACCGTACGACTGCTCCGGCGGGGCGTTCAGCGTATCCTACCTTGGCTCGTACGAGGTGGAAAATTTCATCGCCATTGTCAACCCGGGCGAATCCGCCATCCTCGCCATGGGCAGGGTCCGGGACCGGGTGGTGGCGGTCGACGGCGAAGTGAAAATCAAGCCCATGGCATGCCTCACCCTCAGTTGCGACCACCGGTCCATCGACGGCGCCCTCGCGGCCAAGCTCATGGGCGACATTAAGAAACGCCTTGAAGATCCGGCATGCCTGTAGCGGGTTTTTTCCGCGTTGACAAAGGCTTCCAACTTTCCCCACAGGGCGCCCGGTTGCCGGCGCCCTGTGCGAGTATTGGCGGGCAACTTTATTTAATGACATTCCGTCACGGTCCGCTAAAATGGATCGATTCGCCGTCCCGCCCTGTACGGCGCCGACGACGCGACTCCGTGCGCTTGACATTGCATAAGGAACCGGTTACATGGCAATTCTCATCACCAACGACGACGGCATCAACGCCGCCGGCATCGCCGAACTGGCCCGGGCTCTTCATGGCCTTGACGACATCGTCGTCGCCGCCCCCCTCGAGAACAAATCCGGCGTCGGCTCCGGAATCACCCTCGGACGTACCCTCACCGCGACGCGCCATCCCGCCGGTCCGAACGGGGAGGAACGTTTTTCCGTCGACGGCACCCCGGCCGACGCCGCCAAATTCGGCCTCCAGTATCTCATGAAGGACGCAAAGCCGCGCCTCCTGGCCAGTAGCATCAACCTCGGACCCAACCTCGGCATCAACCTCCGCTGTTCCGGCACCGTCGGCGCCACGTTCGAGGCCCTCATAGACGGCCTTCCGGCCATGGCCGTGTCTGTCGAATACGCTCCGGACCCGGATTGGTCCGGCGCCCGGCATTACGCCCGAAAGCTCGCTGAAATGATCCTCGCCCTTCCGGCCGACATAGAGCCGGCCGTCTACAACCTGAACGTCCCGTCGCGGCCGCCGGAGGACATCCGTGGTCTCGTCCTCGCCCACCAGGGCCGGGGCGGCATCTACGACATGGTTTCCGTCTCCAGGGACGGCGACAGCCTCCGCCTTGAACCGCTCTGGCGCGAGGTGTCGTCCACGTCCGACTGCGACCACTCGGCCTTCGCCGACGGCTACGCCGTCGTCACTCCGCTCCGGGTCGAGTTGACCCACGAACCGCTCCTGGAATCATTGGGCCGGATGTGGGAAAAGGATGTCAGCCGTTACCGAACCGCCCGGTAAACGGCCGGTCCGGGCGGTGGCGGCGGTGTGATTCGCCAGAGATGCCGAATACTAAACGCAATCGTAAATTAGGCGTGAAACAGTCCGTCCCCATACATAAAATAATGTAAACCACTCCCTCCCCCGAGCGGAGGAGGATCGTCTGGCATGAGGGGTGAAAGGAAGAGAACCATGACTGCGAAACCCGATTTCAAATACCTGAACGCCGAACTCTACCGCCACCCGGGAGAACGGGCCGCCCGCGAACGGCTCAAGAAAATTCCCGGCTTCCAAAAAGCCCTGGACATGCTGACCGATTCGTCCGGCGCCGACGCCGAACGCCAGGCCGAGACAGCGTCGATGATCCGAGTCGGCCCCGGCGTCTACCCGCGCCTGCACGAGCTGTGGGTCGATATTCAAAGCCGGTTCGGCCTCTCCGGCATCCCCCTCCATGCCACCGCCAGCGCCAGGGTGCCCTGCTCCCTCCGTGGCGGCAACGACCGGCCCGTCGTCATCCTTGACTGCGCCCTTCTCGACGACCTGCCGGAACGGGAAATGTCCGCCCTCCTCGCCATGCAGGCCGGCACCGTCCGTCTCGGCAATGCCTCCCTCGTCGCCGCCGCCGACTTCAGCCGCTGGTTCATCGACGTTTACGGCATCCTCGGCGCGCCGGCCCTCCTGCCCGCCTGGGGCCTCGAGAACTGGCGCCGCTACGCCGCCTTCTCCGCCGACCGCGCCGCCGCCCTGGCCGAGGGCGATCCGGAAAGCGTCGCCAGCCTTTTGAACCGCTTCGCCGGAGCCGGGTCGTCGGCCTGGGGCGGCATCACCCGCCCGGACGACATCCGCGTCCAGGGCCTCGAGGCGCTGTCCCGCCAGGCCGACTGGTCGAACAATAAAATCCGCCGCTTCGCCCTCGCCATGAACCGGCAGAACGACGTCGCCCTCATCCGCCGCCTCGACCTGATGGACTGGTTCGCCGAAGGCGTCCCGGCCCGCATCCTGTCCGGCGAAGTGACGGAGCCGGAAGGCGCCACCTTCGACGCCGGCGCCGCCTGGTCCGGCACGGACAAGGATCCGTCCCTCGCCTATTGGGGCGAATTCGCCGGCGGCGGGTCCGACAGTTCCGACAAATCGAGCAGCGGCTGCCCGTTCTGCGGCATGAAGGACGCCGCCGGTAAAGGCATCAATTCCTTTATGAAGGCGGGCGAAGCGTTCTGGAACACCCTGATGGATAATATGAAGAAATGACGCAACGCCGCGCCCGGTTTTTCCCGATTCTTCCCGTTGTGGCCGCCATGGCATTGTCTGTGGCGGCCGCCGTCGACGCGCCGCGCGTCGGCGATGCGGCGACCGATTCGCACCGGGTCGGGAACGGCGTTAGCGGCAATGACGGCAGCGCCGTCCCGACCGTCCGCGTCCAGGTCACCTACCCGGACCGCGACCGAAGCGCCGTAAGCGGAACCGGGGCAGGCGCCGCCGGCGGCACCAGTTCCACCGGAGACGCCGACGCCCTGGTGACGATTGACGAATTCCCCGCCTTTCACCCGGACGGCCCGGTGGTGTCGGAAGCTCTGGTTGACTCGCCGCCGGCCGACAGCGTCGTTCTTGCCACACTTTCGGGCGACACAATCACCATGCAGGATTTGGTCGACGAAGTGTTGAAAACCCGGGGCCGCGAGACGTTCGACTGGCTGGTCGGCCGCGAACTGCTTCGGCGCGAACTGACCCGCCACCGCCTGCAGGTCCGTGACTGGGAAGTCGAGGATCAGCTCCAGAAACACATCATCGGCCTTCGGAAGGCATTTCCGCACCTGACCCGCCCGGACGACCTGACCCGCGCCGCCGCCGGCATGCCCCTCGATGAATACCGCGACCGTACCGTCTGGTCCGAACTGGCGCTCCGGAAAATCCTCCGGGTCGTCGCCAAACCGTCGGACGAGGATCTCCGGCGGTTTTACGCCGACATCCGCCCGGACTTCATCCGGCCGGAACGGGTGCGGATATCCCAGATTTTCATCCCGCCGCCGGTCGACCCGAACGGCGACGGCATCCCGACGCCGGACGACTGGCGCCAGGCCGAGCGGCTCATCCAGGAGGCCTACAACCAGATCCGCATGGGGAAGGATTTTGCCGATGTCGTCCGCGCCTACGGCGTTGGCGGCCAAATGTCCCGCTGGGTCGGGCGCGGCGAACTCCTGCGGGAACTCGAGGAACCGGCGTTCGCCATCGCGCCCGGGTCCATTACGACGCCGATTAAAAGCGCCATGGGGTACCACACCCTCATGGTCGAGGAACGCGAAGATCGCAAGGAACCGCCGTTCGAAGAGGTGAGGGGCGAGGTCTTGGCCCGCTTCGAGGAGGAACAATTCGTCAGAAAAGCCGGCGAATTCATGGACCTTCTGAAGAACCAGGCCCTCGAATCGGGCGACCTCGTCATTGACGATGCGCCCGCCATCTTTTCGGGAGAAAGCCCCTAATGGCCAAACGCAAAATTGACCTGTTGAAAAACCACGACCTCTCCGTCGTCGCCGCCGCCACCGTCTTCACGGACGGCGGCATCGTCGTCTTCCCGACCGAGACCGTCTACGGCATCGGCGTCGTCAGCGGCAACACCGACGCCCTCGCCCGCCTCCGCCAGGTGAAGGACCGTCCGGGCGACAAGCCGTTCCAGTTTCTCGTCGCCGATATGGAAATGGCCCGCCGCTTCGGCGCCGTCTTCTCGACCCACAGCGGCCGCCTCGCCACCCACTTCTGGCCCGGCCCCATGACCCTGGTCCTGCCGGACGGCACCAGAAACGGCACTCTCGGCGTCCGCGTGCCGGACTCGCCGTTCGCCCTCCAGGTCCTGCGGGAACTCGGGCGGCCGATTATTTCCTCGTCGGCCAACCGCTCCGGACAACCGGCCCCCCTCACCGCCGACGACGCCGACGTCTTCGGCGATGACGTCGACCTCCTCGTCGACGGCGGCCCGGTCTCGGGCGGCGTGCCGTCGACGGTGGTCCTCTGCGGCAGCGACGATTATGAAATCCTCCGCCCGGGCGGCGTCCCGGAGGACGCTATCGAAAACGCCTGGAACGAATGACCCTGACGATCCATCATGAAAGGAAGACCGAGAAATGCCCGATGACATGCGTATCGCCGTTGGTTCGGACCACGCCGCCGAGGCGGCCAAGGATGAAATGGTCGAATATCTGAAGTCCCGGGGCTACGACGTCGTTGACGTCACCGTCGTTGTCGACGGCCGGGCCGACTACCCGATTGCCGGCCACAAGGTGGCGCGGATGGTCCACTCCGGCGAATTTCCCCGGGGCCTCCTGATGTGCGGCACCGGCCTCGGCATGAGCTATGTCGCCAACCGTTACAAAGGTGTCCGGGGCGCCCTCTGCCTCGACCGGGACTATGCCCGTCTCGCCCGCGAGCACAACGATTCGAACATTCTCATCATGCCCGGCCGCGCCACCATTTATGCGCCGCACCGGGAGATCCTCGAGACCTGGCTCGACACTCCGTTTTCCGGCGTCGACCGCCACGCCCGGCGGGTGCGGCAGATTGAAGACCCGGAGGCGGAATGAACCGGACCGCTCCAACATCGAACACCCGCCTCTACGATGCCGTCGCCATCGACGGTCCCGCCGGCAGCGGCAAATCGAGCGTGGCAAAACGCATCGCCGACGCCCGGGGCTACCTTTATGTCGACACCGGCGCCATGTACCGGGCCGTCGCGTTGAAGGCGCTCCGGCAGGGCGTCACCCTTGACGATCCGGAGGCGATGACCCGGGTGGCGGACGGTTCCGACATCGCCTTCGACGCCACCGGCACCCGGATCCTCCTGGACGGCGAAGACGTCTCCCGGGAGATCCGGAGTCCCGAGGTGGCGGCGAACGTCAAGTTCGCCGC